>DAORUH010000024.1:0-28377 GCA_035433065.1 Devosia sp.
GCCACGTCGGGCGATACGGGCTCGGCCGCCATCGAAGCCTTCCGTGGCCGCGACGCGACGGACATCTTCATTCTCCACCCGGAGAACCGCACCTCCGAGGTGCAGCGCCGGCAGATGACGACGGTGCTCGACGCAAACGTGCACAACATCGCGCTCAAGGGTAATTTCGACGACTGCCAGAACATCGTGAAGGGCCTGTTCCGCGCCCCGCGATTCCGCGAGGACATGAAGCTGAGCGGCGTCAACTCGATCAACTGGGGCCGCATCGTCGCGCAGATCGTCTACTACTTCACCGCCGCCGCCGCGCTCGGCGCGCCGCACCGGGAGGTGACCTTCGTCGTCCCGACCGGCAACTTTGGCGATATCCTCGCGGGCTATGCGGCGAGGCGCATGGGCCTGCCCATCCGCACCCTCGCCATCGCCACCAACACCAACGACATCCTCGCCCGCACCATCAGCACCGGCCGCTATGAGGTCGGCACCGTGACGCCGACAATCAGCCCGTCGATGGACATCCAGGTCTCCTCCAATTTCGAGCGCCTGCTGTTCGAGACGATGAACCGCGACGCGGCCGGCCTGCAGCGGCTGATGGATGGCCTTTCGCAATCGGGCAGCTTCACCGTGCCGGAGCCGGCGCTTGCCGCGATCCGCAGCGGCTTTACCGCTGGGCGCGCCGATGAAGCGGCGACGGCGGCGACCATACGTCAGGTGCACGAGGCTTCGGGCTACCTGCTCGACCCGCACACCGCGGTCGGCGTGACCGTTGCCCGTCCGCTGCTGGGGGGCGACGTGCCGGTCGTCACCCTCGCCACGGCGCATCCCGCGAAATTCCCGGCCGCCGTCAAGGCCGCCACGGGCATTGAACCGGCATTGCCCGTGTGGTTGGCTGATCTCTACGATCGCAAGGAGCGCTTCGACGTGCTGCCGAACGATCGCGTTGCCGTCGAAGCCTACGTAAGAGCCCGTACCCGCGCCTGAGGGCGGGGCGCCGTTGTTGAGTATTCCGGTGCCGCGTCGGCCGGATGGGAAGGAGCGCCAGTGAGCGTCAGAAGTACCACGCTGCCGAACGGCATGACCGTCCTGACCGACGACATGCCGCATCTCGAAAGCGCCTCGCTGGGCATCTGGGTCAAGGCCGGTTCCCGCAGCGAAACCGAGGCTGAGCACGGCATCTCCCACCTGCTCGAACACATGGCGTTCAAGGGCACGAAGAGCCGTTCGGCGCTTCAGATTGCTTCGACCATCGAGAATGTCGGCGGCGATCTCAACGCCGCGACCTCGGTCGAGCATACCGGCTATTTCGCCCGCGTGCTGAAGGAAGACGTGTCGCTGGCCGGCGACATCCTCAGCGACATCCTGCAGAACTCGCTGTTCGACCAGGACGAGCTCGACCGTGAACAGCAGGTGATCGCCCAGGAGATCGGCGCGGCGCGCGACAATCCCGACGACCACGTGTTCGACCTGTTCCAGGAGGCGGCCTATCCGGACCAACCGATCGGCCGCAGTATCCTAGGCACCGTCGATTCCGTGAGTGGTTTCGGCCCCGACGCCATCCGCGCCTACATGGACCGCAACTATGTCGGCGACCGCATGGTCATCTGCGCCGCCGGCAATGTTGATCACGACGCGCTCGCCGATATCGCCAACGACCGCTTCCACGACCTCAAGGTTTCGGGCGCGCCCGACCCGGTGAAGGCCAAATATGTCGGCGGCGAGCAGCGCGTCCTGTCCGAGCATGAGCAGGCTCATATCGTGCTCGGGCTCGAAGGCCGCGCCTACAATACCGATGGCTTCTACGCGGCGCAGATTCTCGCCTCCATCCTTGGCGGCGGCATGTCTTCGCGGCTGTTCCAGGAGGTCCGCGAAAAGCGCGGCCTGTGCTACTCGGTCTATGCCTTTCACTGGGCTTTTGCCGATTCCGGCATCTTCGGCGTCGCCGCCTCGACCGGCGCCGAGCAGGTGCCCGAACTGCTCCCCGTCGTCCTCGATGAACTGCGCAAGGCCACCGAGACCATCACCGACGAGGAAGTCATCCGGGTGCGCAACCAGATTCGCGCCGGGCTGCTGATGTCGCTCGAAAGCCCGTCCTCGCGGGCGGGACAGCTCGCCCGCCAGCAGATCCTGTGGGGGCGCACCATTCCGCTGCAGGAAACCGTCGACCGGATCAACCGGATCACCGCCGACCGGGTAAAAACGGTGGCGCGCCAGATCTTTGATACCGACCGGGTGTCGCTCGCCGGCATCGGTCCGGTGGACAAGCTCCCCGACTACCAGACCATCGCCGCTCAACTGAAAACCTAACAAAGGCGGGGGCGCCCGACAATGCTCACCTGGTTTTCGCGCGACGAAACGCCCGTCCTGACCGGCCCGCGGCTCACGCTGCGCGCCGCCCGGCCCGGTGACTATGCCGCCTGGCGCAGCCTGCGCCTCGAGAGCCGCGCCTTCCTGAAACCGTTCGAACCGCGCTGGACCGAGGCCGATCTCAGCCACAGCGTGTTTGCCGCAAGGCTGCGGCGGGGCCGCGAAGAGGCCCGGGACGGCACGGATTTCACGTTTTTCATCTTCCTGCGCGAGAACGGCCGCGACACGCTGGCGGGCGGGCTGACGCTGTCGAATATCCGCCGCCGCGCCGCGCAGTGGGCGACCCTCGGCTATTGGATGGGGGAGGAATATGCGGGCCGGGGGCTGATGACCGAGGCCGTTGGCCTCGTCCTGCCGTTTGTCTTCGACACGCTGGGCCTGCACCGTATTCATGCGGCCTTCCTGCCGGATAATACTGCCAGCCGCCGTGTCCTTGAAAAGAACGGATTCAGGGAGGAAGGGTTCGCCGAGAACTATCTGCAGATCGACGGCAAATGGTGCGACCATGTGCTGTTCGGTCTGACGCGCGAGCGCTACGACGCGGGACTGAAGCGGCAGCCACGTCGCTGATGCTTGTTCGCCGCGGGAAACACCGGTACCTAGGGGCACTACTATCGGGGCGACTTTTCATTTGATGCGGATG
Organism: Devosia sp.; assembly: GCA_035433065.1. Taxonomy (GTDB): domain Bacteria; phylum Pseudomonadota; class Alphaproteobacteria; order Rhizobiales; family Devosiaceae; genus Devosia_A. The sequence goes on from DAORUH010000024.1 coordinate 3,005, forward strand.
CTCAAGGCGATCGCGCTGTTCGTGGTGCTCGCGCTCGCGGGTGCTGTGCCGACAGCGGCCTTCGAAGTGATTTCTGTTCCCGAGGACGTCAACGCCGTCAATCTGACGGGCGTGGTGGACGTCGTCGCCGGGCAGGAGGGGAAAGTCCAGCTGTCCACGGCAGCGGGCGAGGACGGTATTATCCGCCGCATCGAGGTTCTCGCCTCCACCAATGGGGCCAACCCCAACTGGGCGCTGTTCGCGCTGCGCAATGACGGCGACATCCAGATCGAGCGGCTGCTGGTCGCGCCGTTCTTCCGGCTCCCCGGCTCCGGCATTTTCCGCCCCGATCTTGGTGATGCGCGCGTCAAGGCGCTGACCCCCAGCGCGGGTCTGAGGCCGCAGCGGCTCCCCGACCGCGAGGCCGATGTGTTCGAGGTGACGCTCGACCCCGGCGCAACCGTCACGTTCATCGCCGAGCTCAGCAGCGAAAAGCTCCCCGAACTCTACCTGTGGAAGCCGGATGCCTACCGCGACTACGTGAACTCGTTCACGCTGTTCCGCGGCGTGGTGCTGGGCGTCTCGTCGCTGGCCGCGGTGTTCCTCACCATCATGTTCGTCGTGAAGGGCAGGGGCATCTTCCCGGCGACGGCCGCGTTCTCGTGGGCCGTGCTGATCTATCTGCTGATCGACTTCGGCGTCCTCGGGCCACTGCTCGGCATACCGAACGGCTCGATGCAGCCGTTCCGCGCCGCCGCGGAGGCGGGCATCGCGACGACTCTGTTCGGATTCCTGTTCATCTATCTGAACCTTCACCGATGGCATCTGCGCTTCATCCATCTGGCGCTGGCGCTGCTGGTGGTGTTCCTCGCGCTGTTTGGCTTCGCCTTCTTCCAGCCGGCAATTGCCGCGACCGTGGCGCGGCTCGTGCTGGCGCTGCTGGCGCTGACCGGCTTCTTCCTGATCCTCCTCCTGGCGCTGCGCGGCTATGACCGCGCCGTGCTGCTGGTGCCGACCTGGATCATCTACATCGCCTGGATTTTCTATAGCTGGCTGGTGGTCACCGGGCAGGTGTCGAACGACGTGGCGCAGCCGGCGGTCGCCGGCGGGCTGGTGCTGACGGTCATGCTGCTCGGTTTCACCTCGGTGCAGCACGCCTTCTCCGAAGGACAGGTGTCGATCGGCACGCTCAGCGAAGTCGAGCGCCGGGCGCTGGCGCTGACCGGCTCGGGTGATTTCGTTTTCGATTGGAACATCGAGCGCGACCGCGTCGCGGTTTCCGACGAACTCGGCACGCGGCTGGGCGAGCGGCGCGGCGCGCTGCGCGGCTCGATCAAGCGCTGGCTCGACCGGGTGCATCCGGAGGACCGCGACCGCTTCCGCACCGCCTTCGACACGCTTGTCGAACTGCGCCGGGGCAAGGTTTCGGCCGACGTCCGCCTCACCACCCACGATGGCAACAACCGCACCTTCCGCATGCGGGTCAAACCGGTGTTGGGCGGCGACGGTCAGGTGACCCGTATCGTGGGCACCCTGCAGGATGTGAACGAGGACCGCGCCAGCCGCGACCGGCTGCTGCACGACGCGGTGCATGACAGCCTGACGGGCCTGCCCAACAAACAGCTGTTCATCGACCGGCTGGAGCGCTCGCTGGTTCGGGCCCGCCTGCCGAACGGCATCAAGCCGGCGGTGTTCCTCATCGACATCGACCGCTTCATGGATCTTGAGGAGCGCGTCGGGCATTCGGCGGCGGAATCGGTGCTACTGGCGATCTCGCGCCGCATCTCGCGCATCATGCGGCCGCTCGATACCGTAGCCCGCCTCGGCGGCGACCAGTTCGGCGTGATCGTTGGCGGAGAGGCGGCGGCCGGCAAGATTGCCGAGAATGCCGAGCAGATCCGCAAGGCGCTCAAGACGCCCTTCAACTTCGGCGATCGCGACCTGTCGCTGACCGCCTCGATCGGGGTGACCATCTATGACGGCAATCCAGTGAGTGCGAACGATGTGCTGCGCGATGCCGAGCTGGCGATGTACTACGCCAAGCGCCTCGGCGGCGACCGCATCGAGGCCTATCGCGCCTCGGCACGCTCCATCGCTGCCTATACGCGGGCCTCGGAAGAGGACCTCGACCGGGGCCTGAGGCATGGTGAACTGCAGGTGCAGTTCCAGCCGATCATGGATATCCATGCCGGCCTCATCCAGGGCTGCGAGGCGCTTATGCGCTGGAACCATCCGCAGCGCGGCATCGTCGCGCCGGAAGAGTTCGTGCCGCTGGCGGAGCGCACTGGCCTCATCGAGCGTCTCGGCCGCCTCGCCTTCGAGCAGGCCGCCGGGCAGGCGCGCGAATGGGTGCACCAGTTCCAGCTGCCGGACGATTTCTTCGTCTCGGTCAACCTGTCGCCGAGCCAGCTCGCGACCGAAACGCTGCTCAACGACATGCGTGCGCTGATCAACGATCACCGCCAGGTCGCGCCGCACCTGAAGCTCGAGATCACCGAGAGCCAGGTGATGACCAATCCCGAGCATTCCGCCTATATGCTCTCGGCGCTGAACCAGATGGGGCTCGGCCTCGCGCTCGACGATTTCGGCACCGGCCATTCGTCGCTGAGCTACCTGCACCGCTTCCCGTTCGACACCATCAAGATCCCCGCTGCTTTCGTGCAGATGAGCGATGAGAGCGGCATGGCGCATACGCAGGTGCCAATCCTGCGCTCGATCATTGCGCTCGCGGCGGAACTCGATCTGTCGGTCATCGCCGAGGGCGTCGAGACGATCGAGGAAATCGAGCGGCTGCAGGCCCTCAACTGCCACTATGCGCAGGGCTTTGCCTTCGGCGCCGCGATGACCGGCCCGGAATTCAGCAAGCGGCTCGCCCAGCAGCTCGGGCGCTGACGGCGCGATCCGTCAGGCGTTGCCGGAGGTGGAGCTGAGCGTGGCGCGGGTGATGCCGAGCTGCGCCAGCGCCGCGTCGTAACGCTCCGCGATCGGGGTCTCGAACAGCAGGTCGCGAACGAATGGCACCGTCAGCCAGCCATTGTGCTTGAGTTCAATCTCCAGTTGCCCCGGGCTCCAGCCGCAATAGCCGAGCGCGAACAGCGCATCCGCCGGGGCGTTCTGGAAGGCGATGGATTTGAGGATGTCGAGCGTCGCCGTGAGGCAGACATCGTCGCTCACCGGATAGGAGTTCTCGTGCCGGAAGTAGTCGGCCGAATGCAGCACGAAGCCGCGGCTCGTCTGCACCGGGCCGCCGCGCAGCACCTGCCGGTTCCGTACCGGCTCGGGCAGGTGGATGATGTCCTCCCGGTCGCCGAGCTTCAGCTCCTCGATGATGTCGGCGAAACGCATGTCGTCGAGGCTCTGGTTGACCACCAGCCCCATCGCCCCCTCATCGCCGTGGCCGACGATGTAGATGACGGTGTCGCGGAAACGGTCATCGCCCATCGATGGCATGGCGACGAGAAACTGTCCCTTGAGCGAGTTCATGCAAGACTCCCAGACGCCGGAGGAACGGCGCGCGGTGCGCCGGTGGCGGGTTCACGCCAGCATCTGATCACACATCCATGATGGCAATATGGTTGTTTCGTGGGGCACAGTTCCGCTATCCCATGCGCATGCGTTTGCTGCTCGCCGTACTGCTCGGACTGCTCACGGCCGCCCCCGCCGCCGCCGCCGCGACGGCATGGGTCGAGCTCGCGCCGGGCACGCGCGTCCGCCTCATCACCAGCGACCGGCTGTCCGCCGATGGCACTACCATGGCCGCCGTCGAACTCGACATGCCGGCCGGCACCAAGACCTATTGGCGCGTGCCGGGCGAGGGGGGCATTCCTGCGTCCCTCGACACCGCCGGCTCGCTCGGCATCGGCACGCACCGCTTCGTCTGGCCCTATCCGACGATCGAGCAGCGGGGCGGCTATACCGATTTCGTTTACTATGGCCCCACTGTTCTGCCGCTCGAAATGAAGCTGGATGGCGCCGCCGCCGCCACGCTCTCGGCGTCGCTGCTGCTCGGCATCTGTTCCGACATCTGCATCCCCGCGAACGCCGAATTCACCCTGCCGCTGACGTTCGGCAAGGCCGATACGGCGCAGGAAATCCGTATTGCGCAGGCGCTCGCCGCGGCGCCGATCCCGTGGGACGGCGCGGTCGGGGCGATCGGCGAGCCACAACTCGACGCCAAAAACGGCGTGCTGCGCGTCACCATCGACGAGGGCGTGATCGACCCGGGAACCCTCATCGCCGACGCCACGGAGGCCGGCCATCTCCTTGGTGCGCCGCAAAAAAGCCCGGAACCCGGGGTAGTCGAACTTCCCCTTCTGGGGACCGAGCATGCGGCCGATTTCGTGGGAAAACCGGTCCAGATCATTTTCATGACGCGCGATGGGCCATACGAAGTGTGGCGAACCGTTGGGGCGTCGACGCCGGGTGCGTCGTAGGCTAGTGTCGCGTGCCCTTGCGGGCCGGCACAGGGGAAGAAGGGCACAAACGCATGATTCAGACCGGCGATCGGATTCCGTCCGTTCCGGTGAAGGTCGTGGACACTGCCGGGGTGCAGAACGCCACGTCCGACGCAGTCCTGGGCACGGGCCGGGTCGTGCTGTTCGCCGTTCCCGGCGCCTTTACACCCACCTGCGACACGGCGCATCTGCCGGGCTTCATCACCAATTCGAGCAAGATGCGCGGCATGGGCGTCAGCCGGATCGTCTGCGCCACCGCCAACGATCATCACGTTGTAAAGGCCTGGGCCGAGCGCTCCGAAGCGCTGGGCAAGATCGACTTCATCGCCGATCCGCGGGCCGAGCTGGCGGAGGCCATGGGCCTCGCCAAGGACTTCGCGGATCTGGGCAGGCGCTATGCACGCTTCGCCGCCATCATCGAGGATGGCGTTGTCAGCCAGATTTTCGTGCAGGATGTTGCGGGGGTGACCGTCAGCGGCGCGCCGGCCATCCTGTTGGCCCTCGAGGCCGCCAAAGCCAAAGTAACTGCGTAAGGGGAATGACCATGGGACTGGCAACCGTTCGAACACTGCGCCTCGCTGGCGTTGGCGCACTCGCCCTCGCGCTGTCAGCCTGCTCCATGGGCAACATGTTCGCGCCTGCGCCCGGCGGTGATTCCGCGCGCCTTGCCAATGCCACGGCTAGCCCGGCGGAGATGTCGGCCGCCCAGAGCGCCGCGCTGCCGGCGATCGCCACCGAGTGCCCGCCCATCAAGGTGCGCGTGGGTGGCGAGGCGCTGTTCAAGTACGCCAACAATTCAAAGCCCAATCCGCGTGAGCTGAACTGGCAGGCGATCATCGAGCAGCAGTCGCGCAACTGCGTCGTCTCGAACGGCAAGATCACCGTGAAGATGGGCGTCACTGGCCGCGTTCTGCTCGGCCCCGCGGGCAACATCAAGAGCACTGACGTGCCGATCCGCTTCGCCATCGAACGCGACGGCACGGCGGTGTTCTCGGAGAAGTACAACATCCCCGTGCAGATCGCCGCTGGTGCGCAGGACGCGAGTTTTGTGAAGGTCGTCGAGAACGTCGACATCCCCTACCTCGGTGGCGAGAACATCATCATCTGGGTCGGCTTCGACTCGCGCGGCTGATCCGGTCGCGTCCGTCTCCCTTGATGGGCGAGGCGCACCACCCTGTGGCCATCGCCGAACGTGGATTGACTCCGTGTGACCTTCACGGCTTAAGGTGCTCCTGACTGCGGGAGATACCGGGTTCTACCCCGGAGCCGAAGGCGCAACCGCCCCGGAAACGCTCAGGCAAACGGACCGCAGTCGGACGTCACTCTGGAAAGCGCATCGTTAGATGCCACCGAAGGAGCAACCCGCCCATAGGCAGCGGGGAAATCTCTCAGGTTAGCGGACAGAGGGGGCACGAACGCGCAGCCGCACGGCTGCGCGCGTGCCAACAGCCGCGAGTGACCAATGGCCGAATCCGCCGATCTCAGGACAGTCGTCCTCAACGACCAGCACGTCGCCCTGGGCGGCCGCATGGTGCCCTTTGCGGGCTATGCGCTGCCGGTTCAGTACCCTTCCGGAATCATCGCCGAGCACAAGTGGACGCGTGAGCACGCGGGCCTCTTCGATGTCTCGCATATGGGCCCGAGCTTCCTCGAACTCACGAACCGGACGGGCGATGCCGAGGCCGACCATGCCGCGGTCGCCGCGATTGCCGAGCCGCTGGTCTGCGGCGACCTGCTCAATCTCAAGCCGGGTCAGCTGCGCTACACGCTGCTGCTCGACGAAACCGGCGGCGCGCTCGATGACCTGATGATCGGGCGTTCACCGCTGTTCCCGGGATCGCTCTACGTCATCGTCAATGCCGGCACGAAAGAAGCCGATTTCGCCCGCATCGAAGCGGCGGAGGGCGACCGCGCACGGCTGACGCGCGCCGACGATGGCGCGTTGCTGGCGCTGCAGGGGCCGGAGGCCGTCGCGGTGCTCGACGCTCTCGTGCCGGGCGTCTCGGACCTCACCTTCATGCACTACGCGCCGTTCGAGTGGGGCGGCACGCGCATCATCGTTTCGCGCTCCGGCTATACCGGTGAGGACGGGGTCGAGATCCTCATCGCCAAGGAGTACGCGGCAAAGCTCTGGGCGGCGCTGCTCGCCGACGAGCGGGTGAAGCCGATCGGTCTCGGTGCGCGCGATTCGCTGCGGCTTGAAGCCGGCCTGCCGCTCTACGGCCACGACCTCGACGAGACGGTTTCGCCGGTCGAGGCAGGTCTCAGGTTCGCCGTCAGCAAGCGCCGCCGCGAGGCCGCCGATTTCCCCGGCGCGGAACGCATCCTTCGCGAGTTTACGGGTGAGCCCGATCGCCTCCGCGTCGGTCTCTTCGTCGAGGGCGCACCGGCCCGTGAAGGCGCCGAGATCCTCGATGCCGCTGGCGCCGTCGTCGGCAAGGTCACGTCGGGCGGCTTCTCGCCCTCGCTGAGCCGAGCCATCGCGCTCGGCTTCGTGCCGCCGGGGCTGAGCAAGCCCGGCACCCAGTTGCAGGTTTCCGTGCGCGGCCGGGCCCAGCCCGCAACCGTCACCGAACTCCCCTTCGTCCCCCACCGCTACGTCCGGAAGGCCGCGTCATGACCGTCAAATATACCAAGGACCACGAATACATCCGCGTCGAGGGCAATACCGGCATCGTCGGCATCACCGCCTACGCGCAGGAGCAACTCGGCGATATCGTGTTCGTCGAACTCCCCGAAGTCGGCCGCCCGCTCGGGCAGGGCGATGAATCGGCCGTGGTCGAGTCGGTGAAGGCCGCCTCCGAGATCTACGCGCCGGTCACCGGCCTCGTGACGCACGTCAACACCAACCTCGTTGGCGAGCCCGGCCTCATCAATACGTCCCCCACGGAGGACGGCTGGATCTACAAGATCGAGATCGCCAATCCCGGTGAGCTGGACGCGCTGTTGGACGCGACGGCCTACGAAAAACTGATCGCCTGACGGACGGAACAGATGCGCTACCTTCCCCATTCCGATGCCGAGCGGGCAGACATGCTCGCCGTGATCGGCGCCAAGTCCGAGGACGAGCTGTTCAGCGCCGTCCCGCGCGCCGCCTTCAAGAAAAAGCCGCTCGATCTGCCGAGCCATTCGCCCGAATATGCCGTCGAGGCGCGGATGCGCGCGATGGCTGGGCGCAACCGCGCGGCCGGTGATGGACCGTTCTTCGTCGGGGCAGGGGCGTATCGCCACCATGTCCCCGCGACGGTCGATCACCTGATCCAGCGCAGCGAGTGGCTCACCGCCTACACGCCCTACCAGCCGGAGGTCTCGCAGGGGACGCTCCAGATGCTGTTCGAGTTCCAGACGCAGGTGGCCCACCTCACCGGCATGGATGTCGCCAACGCCTCGATGTACGACGGCTCGACCGCCACTGCCGAGGCAGTGCTGATGGCGCGCCGCCTGACGCGGCGCAACCGCATCGTGCTCAGCTCCGGCCTTCACCCGCACTACCGCGACGTGGTGCGCACCTATGTCGGCGATGGCCCCGACCTCGTGAGCGTGCCCTACGAGCTCTCCGGCACGCTGCCGATGACCATCGACGACAAGACCGCCGCCATCGTGGTGCAGACGCCCGATTTCTACGGCTCGCTGCGCAATGTCGAGGAACTGGCGCAGATCGCCCACGAGGCGGGCGCGCTGCTGATCGTCGTCGTCACCGAAGTTGTGGCGCTCGGCCTGCTCGAAGCGCCAGGCGCGCTGGGCGCCGATATCGTCGTGTGCGAAGGCCAGTCGATCGGCAATTCGCTCAACTTCGGCGGCCCCTATGTGGGGCTGATGGCGACCCGCAAGGATTTCATCCGGCAGATGCCCGGGCGGCTCTGCGGCGAGACCGTCGATGCCGACGGCAACCGCGGGTTCGTGCTGACGCTCTCGACCCGCGAGCAGCACATCCGCCGCGAGAAGGCGACGTCGAACATCTGCACCAACTCGGGCCTCTGTGCGCTCGCCTTCTCCATCCACATGTCGCTGCTCGGCGAAGCGGGGCTGAAGCGCCTCGCCCGTCTCAACCACGCGCGCGCCGTGGCGCTCTACAACGCGCTGGGCAAGGTGCCGGGCGTCGAGGTGCTCAACAAGACCTTCTTCAACGAGCTGACCATCCGCCTGCCGGTCGCCGCCGCGCCGGTGGTCGAGCGGCTGGCGCATGAGGGGGTTCTCGCGGGCGTGCCCGTGTCGCGCCTCATCCCGGATGATCCGCATGTCGAGAACCTCATCGTTCTCGCCGCCACCGAACTGACCACCGACGACGACATTGCCGCCCTTTGCGCAGGCCTGACGGAGGCGCTGAAATGAGCATGAACACGCAAGGCCGGCCCACCGGCACCGGCAGCGCGGCACCCGCCGGTAGCGGCTCCTCGCTGCTCCCCAACGAACCGCTGCTGTTCGAGATCGGCGACACCGATCACTCCGGTGTCGATCTTCCGGATGTCGAGATTGCCGACGACCATCTGGGTGGTTTCACCCGCAGGTCGCCGCTCAACCTCGCCGGTCTCACCGAGCCCGAGGCGATGCGGCACTACGTGCGCCTCAGCCGCCTCAACTACTCGATCGATTCGGGCATGTATCCGCTCGGCTCGTGCACGATGAAGCACAACCCGCGCCTCAACGAGAAGATGGCGCGGCTCCCCGGCTTCGCCGATATCCATCCGCTGCAGCCCGTCTCGACGGTGCAGGGGGCGCTGGAGCTGATGACCAGCCTCGGCGACTGGCTGCTGACCCTCACCAACACCGCCGCCGTGTGCCTCACGCCCAAGGCGGGCGCGCATGGCGAGCTGGCCGGCATGATGGCCATCAAGGCGGCGCAGGAGGCGAGGGGCCAGGGGCACCGCAAGGTTGTGCTCGTCCCCGAAAGCGCCCACGGCACCAACCCGGCGACCGCAGCGTTCCTCGGCTACACCGTGAAGCCGATCCCGGCCCGCGATGACGGCACGGTGGATGTGGGTGCGGTTGAGGCTGCGCTCGGCCCCGACGTGGCGGCGATCATGCTGACCAACCCCAACACCTGCGGCCTGTTCGAGCCGCAAGTCGTCGAGATCGCTGCGGCGGTGCACGAGGCGGGCGCGTACTTCTACTGCGACGGCGCCAACTTCAATGCCATCATGGGCGTGGTGCGGCCGGGCGATCTCGGCATCGACGCCATGCACATCAACCTGCACAAGACCTTCTCCACCCCGCATGGCGGCGGCGGTCCCGGTGCAGGTCCGGTGGTGCTGTCCGAAGCGCTGGCGCCCTTCGCGCCGGTGCCGTTCGTCAGGAAGTCCGGTGCGGGTTTCGAGCTGGTCGAGCACCCCGCCGACGGCCATCTTGGCCGCATCACCGCGTTCAACGGCCAGATGGGCATGTATGTGCGCGCGCTCACCTACATGCTGAGCCACGGCGGCGACGGACTCGCCCAGGCGGCCAAGGATGCGGTGCTCAACGCCAACTACATCAAGGCCCGGCTCGAGACCGAATTCAGCGTGCCGTTCCCCGACTATCCGTGCATGCACGAGGCGCTGTTCGACGACAGCTTCCTCGAAGGCACCGGGGTCTCGACGCTCGATTTCGCCAAGGCGCTGATCGACGAGGGCTATCACCCGATGACCATGTACTTCCCGCTGGTGGTGCATGGCGCGATGCTGATCGAACCCACCGAGAGCGAGTCGCGCCAGACCCTCGACCGCTTCTGCGATACGATGCTCGAACTTGCGGCGGCGGCGAAGGCCGGAGATAGTCCGCGCTTCGCCTCGGCGCCGACGCGGGCCCCGCGCCGCCGCCTCGACGAAACCCGCGCGGCGCGCTCGCCGAAGTTGAAGTGGGAGCCGCCCGCGGACCTGCCGCAGGCAGCGGAGTAGGGGGCCGGCATCGTCGGCCGCAGGAGGGGAGCAGGCAATGCCGACCGCCGTGACCGACGCCTTCCTCAGCCAGGCCGAAGCCAGCGAAGAACTCGGCTCGCCGTTCACGGCGGGCCTCTGCCGTCTGCTGGCGGCCCGGCTCGACCACACCTCGCGCTTCGGCCATCGCATCCTCGACTGGCCGGGCGACCCTTTCACCGATGCACTCGCGCTGCGGGCCTGCGGAGCGCTCCACGCGCTCTCGCGTTCGGGCCTCGCGCCGGATCTGACGGCGGTCTACCCGCCCGGCCCGTTCGATGTGGAACAGCTCGGGCCGCGCCTCGATGCAGTGCTGACGCGGCACGACGAGTTTCTCACGGCGTTCCTCGACAGCGCGCCGCAGACCAACGAAGTCGCCCGCTCGGGCATCGTGCTTGGGGCCGCGCTGCACGTCGCGGCGATGACGGGTCTGCCGATCGAACTGCTGGAACTTGGCGCCAGCGCCGGGCTCAACCTGCGCTTCGACCGCTATCACTACGATCTCGGCAACGGCCTGACCTGGGGAGCGCCGGAGTCCCCGGTGCGCATCCGGTGCGATTGGCGCGGCGCACTGCCGCCCACCCTCGTCCGCATCCACGTGGTGGCCCGCGCCGCCTGCGACCGCAAGCCCCTCGATCCCGGTGACCGCGACGACGCGAACCGGCTCCTCGCCTACATCTGGCCCGATCAGGCCCACCGCCTCGCCCGCACCGAAGCGGCGCTGCAGATAGCCGCTGCCGACGGGCTGATGGTCGCTGAAGCGGATGCCGCCGACTGGCTGGAGCGCCATCTCGCCTTGCCGCGGCGGCCCGGCACCGTGCGCATGCTCTTTCACACCATCGCCTGGCAGTATTTCCCGCCTTCGGTGAAGGCCCGCGCCGAAGCTGCCCTCACCGCCGCCGGCGAGGCCGCCACGACCGACAACCCGTTCGCCCATTTCAGCTTCGAGGCCGACGGCACCAAAGGCAGCGGCGCCCTCAACCTGCGCCTCTGGCCCGGCGCCCGCACGATCCCGCTGGGCCGCGCAGACTTCCACGGCCGGTGGGTGGAGTGGGTGGCAATCTGACAGGCAGGATGTTCTCTCCTGCGCGCAGCGCGGGAGAGGGGACCAGCGAAGCCGGTGGAGGGGGCGTCCATCGCGCCGCCGCGGGGTCATTCCCCCGAAGGCGGGAATCTCTGTTCAGGTTGCGCCTCAACCACTGAGCAACATGGTCACACGCCAAACGGAGATCCCGCCTTCGCGGGAATGACTCAGCGGTTGGTTGGCCTTCTCGCAATCTCAGCACAGCCGCAAAAATGAAAAAGGCGGGCACTGGGCCCGCCTTCAAACTTCAGTGCTGATCCGTCGCTCAGTTGAGCCGGTCGGCGACTTCCTTGATCGATTTGTCGACCAGCGCGTCGGACGACGTCGACATCTGCTTCTGTAGCAGCACGCGGGCGGCTTCGACCGCGAGGTCGGCGGAACGGGCGCGGACTTCGCCGATGGCGGCCGCTTCGGCCTGGGCGATCTTCTGCTCCACGGCCTTGGTGCGGCGGGCGATCAGCGTTTCGAGCGCGGCGCCGGCTTCCTCGGTCATGCGGAAGGCCTCGTCACGGGCCGCAGCAACGATGCTCTCGGCTTCCTTGGTGGCTTCCTCGCGGCGGCGCTGGTAGTCGTCGAGCAGGGCCTTGGCCTCGGCGCGCAGGCGCTCGGCTTCGGCCAGTTCGTCCTCGATCTGCTTGATCCGGCCGTCGAGGGCCTTGGTGATCATGCCCGGCACCTTGAGATAGGTGATCAGGCCGAGGAAGACGACGAGGGCTGCGGTGGCCCAGAATGTTGCATCAAATGCCATCGGCTTACCCCTTCACCACGGCGGCGACAGCGTCGCGCGCTTCGGCTTCGCTCACCTGGCCGTTGAGCTGGCCCACGAGCGTTGCGGCAGTGTCAGCGGCGATCTGGTCGACGCTGGTGAGTGCAGCTGCCTTGGTCTCGGCAATCCGGGCTTCGGCTGCGGCAACCTTGGCGCCGAGATCGGCTTCGACCTTGGCGCGCTTGCCCTCGATATCGGTGCGGATCCCCTGGCGGGTTTCCTCAGCGATGAGGTGGGCGTTCTTGCGCGCTTCGGCGAGGGCTTCCTCGTAGGAGGCAGCGGCCCGTTCGCTTTCGACGCGCAGGCGGTCAGCTTCCTTGAGGTCGCCGTCGATGCGGGCCCGGCGGCTTTCCAGGATCCCGCCGATACGTGGGATCGCCACGCGGCTCATCATGAAATAGAGCACCGCAAAGGTGATCGCGAGCCACAGCAGCTGGCTGGGGAACGTCGACGGGTCGAACGGCGGGAATATGCTGGAGCCATGCTCCGCGCCAGCGGCGACTTCGGTCCCCGCATGCGTATCGCCGGGGGCGGCGTGCGCGGCATCGGCGGGTGCGGCTGCACCCCCCTGCTGCACGACGACGGTCCCGTGTTGCAGGGCGTCGGCGGGCTGTGCCTGCGCTACGACGATGATCTTGGTGGTGGTGATCTCACCGGCCATCTGGTCTCACCTTCATGCACTCTGCGCCCCGGACGAAGTGCCCGGGGCCGTGCGGTAAATCTCGGTCGAAATCAGACTGCGTAGAGCAGCAGGAAGGCGATAACGAGCGAGAAGATGCCCAGCGCTTCGGTCACGGCGAAGCCGAAGATCAGGTTCGAGAACTGACCGGCGGCGGCCGACGGGTTGCGCAGGGCGCCCGACAGGAAGTTGGCGAAAATGTTGCCCACACCGATGGCGGCGCCCGCCATACCGATCGAGGCAAGGCCCGCACCGATGAACTTTGCTGCTTCCGCGTCCATTAGATTCTCCTATGAGGTCCGAAATTGAAGTTAGGGGTTCAGCGGGCCGTTAGTGGCCCGGGTGAATTGCGTCGTTGAGGTACATCGAGGCGAGCACTGCAAACACGTAGGCCTGCAGGGCGGCGACGAGGAATTCGAGACCGGTGATCGCCACGGCCATCACGAAGGGGCCGATGGCGAGAGCCGCCCAGCCGCCTGCTGCGAGCAGGGCGACAACCATGCCGCCGAACACCTTGAGCACGATGTGGCCGGCCATGATGTTGCCGAACAGACGCAGGCTGAGGCTCAGCGGACGTGACAGGAACGAGATCACTTCGATCAGCGTCACCAGCGGCAGGATGTACATCGGCACGCCGGTCGGCACGAACAGCTTGAGGAACTTGAAGCCGTTCCGCCAGAAACCGTAAATGATGACCGTGCCGAACACGAGCAGCGCCAGCGCCATGGTGATGACGATGTGGCTGGTCACGGTGAAGAAGTAGGGGATCATGCCCCACAGGTTCGCAAACAGCACGAACATGAACAGCGAGAAGATCAGCGGGAAGAACTTCATCCCTTCCGATCCGGCGGTGCTGCGAATGATGTTGGCGACGAATTCGTGGCTCATCTCGGCAAGCAGTTGCCAGCGGCCCGGGACGATCGCGCGCTGCGCGCTCGAAAAGATCAGGAAGGCCCCAATGGCGGCTACAGTGAGCACCATGAACAGGCCGGAATTTGTAAAGGCGATGTTGGCGCCACCGATATTGCCTAGCGGCAAAATATCGACAATTTCGAACTGATGGATCGGTTCAATCGGATTTCCGGTCGCCACGTTCAGCCTCTCGCCGTCACTTGTCTTCGTCTTCGTCGTCCGGAACCGAAGGCGCCATCGGCAATTTTGCCGCTTCCGCGTTCATTTCCGCCGCCGCCCGAACCACATTCAGCACGCCGGCAGCAAAGCCGAGCAGCAGCAATATGATCATGCCCCACGGGGTAGTACCGAAAAGCCGGTCGATTCCCCAGCCCAAAGCCGCACCGACAACAACTGCCGCCACGAATTCGGATCCGAGGCGGAAACCCCGCCCCAACCCCGTCATCTCCCGCTGACGCATTCTGTCCGCCGCAGCCTGCGCCGGGCTGTCTTCGCCCTGCGCACGCTTGATCCGCGCTGCCAAATCGGAGGTAAACCCCGGTTTGCCATCGCGTTGGGTCCGTTTCGTCTCACGCGGATCAGTCATCGCGCTACCCCGTTACGGCCCCGGGCCAGAGTCTTGTGGGAGCCCTCAAAGTCGCGCGCAACATAGTGAGGGGACCCAATAGTGTCAAGCGCACTGAAAAGCCTCTAACATGCTGATACGTCATGTGTTTTTGCCAATGCCCCGAGGTGTGACATTGAGTCATGCGCAGCGAGTCCCCCGGGCAGGCCGCATGTGCGGCTGCATTCCGGCGGAACTCAACCGTTTGCGACCTTGCTTTCGAGTACGGCCTCGGCGCCCTTGAGGTCGACCGAGACGAGCTGGCTCACGCCGCGCTCGGCCATGGTCACGCCCCACAGCCGGTCCATGCGCGCCATGGTGATCGGGTTGTGGGTGATGACGACGAAGCGCGTTTCGGTGCGTTCGGCCATCGTATCGAGCAGGTTGCAGAAGCGCTCCACATTGGCGTCGTCGAGCGGCGCATCCACCTCGTCGAGCACGCAGATCGGCGCGGGGTTGGTCAGGAACACCGCAAAGATCAGCGACATGGCGGTGAGCGCCTGCTCGCCGCCCGACAGCAGCGTCATGGTCGAGGGCTTCTTGCCCGGCGGCCGGGCGATGATTTCGAGGCCGGCTTCCAGCGGATCGTCGCTTTCGACGAACTGCAGTTCCGCCGTGCCGCCGCCGAACAGCGAGGTGAACAGCTCCTGGAAGTGGGCGTTGACCTTCTCGAAGGCCTCGACCAGCCGGACCCGGCCTTCCTTGTTGAGGCTCTGGATACCGGCGCGGAGCTTGGCGATGGCGGCGATCAGGTCGTCACGGTCCTTGACCATGATGTCGAGCTTTTCCTGAACCTCGACACTTTCGCGCTCGGCCCCGAGGTTCACTCCGCCCAGCCGTTCGCGCTCGGCCTTCAGCCGCTCGACCTTCTGCTCGACGGCATGCTCCAGCGGCAGTTGGTCCTGCGGCTTGATTCCGGCTTCGGCAGCGGTCTGGGCCGCGTCGATCTGGAGGATTTCCTGAACCTGCCGCTCAATCTGATGGCGCTGGGCAATGAGGCCCTTCATGCGCTCGTCGATTCGTCCCATCTGCTCGCGCACGCCCGACAGCCCCTCATGGGCCAGCCGCTGCGCCTTGTCGGCGTCGCGGAACCGGGTCTGCGCTTCACTCAGCTTGTCGTTTGCTTCGCGATGCGCGGTCTGCGCCGCGGCGATGTCGCGGTCGAGCTTTTCGCGGCGCTCCTCGAAGCCATCGGGCGTCGCGGTGGCGGTTTGCAGTTGCGTGGCGACTTCGGCGGCGCGGCTCGACAGGGTTTCGAGCTGGGCGGCGGCGCCGTCGCGGCGGCGCTGCCAGTTCTGCGATTCGGCGGTGATCTGGCCGAGACGCGAGGTGCGCATGCGCGCCGCGTTCTCGAAATTGCCGAGCTTCAGCCGGGCCTGCTCCAGCTTTTCGCGCGCCGCCGACAGGGTGGCGCGTTCGGCTTCCGAGTGCTTCGTGGCTTCGCTTTCATCGCCGGCCTCGGCCAGCGTCTTTTCGGCCTCGGCCTTGATGCCCTCGGCTTCGGCGAGGCTGGAATTGAGCCGGGTCTGCGCCTCTTCCAGCGCACTGCGGCGGGTCGCGAGTTCGGCCATGGCGCGCTGCGCCTGGTCGAGCGACTGCTGCGCGGTCTGGATCGACCGCTGGGCGTTGCGATACGCGTCGCGCCGCTCGCGCTCGGCCTGCCGGGCCCGTTCCAGGGCTTCGGCAAGGGCGACGGTGTCGGCCTTCTTGCTGTTGCGCACGGCGCGGCGGTCGGTGATTTCGGCGTCGAGTTCGGCCAGCCGGTTGCGCTGCGCGAGGCGCTGCGCGGCGGGGCTCGGGGCGTCGGCGGCGGCCACGAAGCCGTCCCAGCGCCACAGGTCGCCGTTCTTGCTGACCAGCCGCTGCCCGGCTTTCAGCGTCGGTTGCAGGCGGTTGCCCTCGGCCTTGTCGACGAGCCCGATCTGGTTGAGCCGGCGCTTCAACAGCTCACTGCCGGAAACGAATTGGCTGAGCGGCGTCGCGCCGCCGGGCAGAGCAGGGTCGCCCTCGCCGGGGATCGGGCCGGTCCAGTGCAGCGGCGCGCCCGCGTCCGAGGAGGCTTCGAGATCTTCGCCGAGCGCCGCGCCGAGCGCGGTTTCGTAGCCCGGGGCCACCTTCAGCGCATCGACGATGGACGGCCACTGTGACGTGCCGCCGGCATTGAGAATGCGGGTGAGAGTCTGCGCTTCGGCCTCAAGCCGATTGAGCTGCGTCTCGATTTCCTGCAGCGCCGGGCGGGCCGCATCGACGGCGGCCTGTGCCGCCTGCGTCGCCTGCTCGCCCTCGAGCGCCAGCCGTTCGGCCTCGGTGGAAGCCGCCTGCGCCGCTTCGAGCGCGTTGCGGCGCTCGGTGACGGTGGCGTCGCCATTCAGTTCGGCTGCGAGCTTTTCGGCGTCGCGGGTGACCTCGGCAATCTGCTGGTTGAGGCGGGCAACGCGGCTCGCCGCATCGTCGCGGCCGCGCACGGCCTGCGCCCGGCGGGCACGCACCTGCGCCTCGGCGTCCTGCGCGGCGCGGGCCGCGCCTTCCGCCGCCGCGACCGCCCCCTGCGCTGTTTCGGCCGCAGCCTTCGCCTCGGCAAAGGCCTGTTCCTCGCCCGCCGCTTCCGCTTCGAGCTTCGCCTTTTCCTCGGCGTACGAGGCAAGGGTCGTGTCGCTTTCACCGAACAGCGCGGTCTCGCGCGCCTTGTCGGCCTCAAGCTGCGTCAGCCGCTCGCCCAACTCCTTCCGGCGCTGTTCGGCGCGGCGGACTTCTTCGGCCAGTTGCTCGGAGAGAATATTGAGCCGCTGCAGCGCCGCACCCGTCGCCGCCTCGACATCGCGCAGCGGGGCCACCGCCTTGTCGGCGAGGAACACCACCTTCTGCGCTTCGAGCTCGAGGTGCTGGGCGTCGGCCATCTGGTTGATGAGCCGGCCCTGTTCGGCCTCCGCTTCCTTTTCGGCGACGCGCGCCGCCACCCAGCGGATATGGTAGAGCGTCGCCTCGGCCTTACGGATATCGCCCGAAATCGAGCGGTAGCGCACTGCCAGCCGCGCCTGGCGCTTCAACTGGTCGAGCTGCTGTTCGACCTGCGCGATAATGTCGTCGACGCGTTCGAGGTTCTGCTCGGCTGCCTTCAGCCGCAATTCCGCCTCGTGCCGGCGCGAGTGGAGGCCTGAAATGCCGGCCGCTTCTTCCAGTAGCGCACGCCGTGCCGTCGGCTTGGCCGCGATCAGCTCGCCGATCTGGCCCTGCCGGACCAGCGCCGGCGAATGCGCGCCGGTCGAGGCGTCGGCAAACAGCAGCTGCACGTCGCGGGCGCGGACTTCCTTGCCGTTGACGCGATAGACCGAGCCTTCCTCGCGCACGATGCGGCGGGTGACTTCGAGGATATCGGCATTGTTGAGCGGGGCAGGGGCGGTGTGGTCAGAATTGTCCAGCACCAGTGTCACTTCGGCGGTATTGCGCGCCGGCCGGTTGCCCGAGCCCGAAAAGATGACGTCGTCCATGCCCGAGGCGCGCATCGCCTTGTATGAGCTTTCGCCCATCACCCAGCGCAGCGCCTCGACAAGATTGGACTTGCCGCACCCGTTCGGCCCCACCACGCCCGACAGTCCGGGTTCGAGGTGCAGCTCGGTCAGGTCCGAGAAAGATTTGAAACCGTGCAGTTTCAGGCGCTGGAACTTCATTGCGCCCTCTTAGCAATCCCCGCCGCTGGCGGGAATCGCTGATGTGGATTTGTCCCCGGTAACCCGCAGGTCAAGGGGTTAAATCATTGAGCCGGCTTGGGAGTTTCTGCGGCCGGAGCGGGCGTCGCGGCGGGTGCTGCGTCCGCTGCAGGGGCTGCGGCAGCCGCCGGAGCACCCGTTTCAGCCGCCGGAGCGGGCTGAGTCGCGACGAAATTGGCCGGTACCAGCGGGTCGATGGCGGCGCGGAGGTCCTCGATCGACTTGTCGCCGGTGAACTGCTTGCCGTTGATGTAGAACGTCGGCGTGCCCTCGAGGTTGAACTCGGTCATGGCCTGCTCGCGCATCGTCTCCATCTTGTTGAACAGCTCGGTATTGGTCAGCGCGGCATCGAAGCTCGCGTCGGTGAACCCGATCTGCTTGGCGATCGCGAGGATGGCGTCACGCGGCTTTTCGGCCGTGCCCCACTGGTCCTGCGTCTTGAAGTAGGTCTCGATGACCGAGTGGTAGTTTTCCGGGCCGGCGGCCTCGGCCAGCATGAACACCACGGCATCGAGCACGTTGCGCACGAACGGGCGGACGATGAACTTCGCCTTGCCGGTGTCGATGTATTCGCTCTTCACCTGCGGATAGACGTTGTTGTGGAACGCGGCGCAGTGCGGGCAGGTCGGCGAGGCGTACTCGATCACCGTCACCGGCGCGGCGTCGGAACCGAGCGCATGGTCGGGAACCGCCACGGCGGCGAGCTTGGCGACATCCTTGGTGGTGCCTTCCTGCGCCTGCGCGGTGCCGAGCCCGTAATACGAGGCCATGGCGGCGGAAGCGGCGAGGATCAGAGTGTCGCGGCGGGTGAACTTCACGGTTGTCTCCGGATTTTGCGGTTGGCGCACACTACACAGGGCGACAATGGCGGCAAGGGGGCGGCAGCGAGTATTGCCATCAACAGCCGGTGAGCCCGGCTTGTGCAGCGTCAGCTGCTCGTCTTGCCCTTGATCCCGCGGCCCAGCCGCCGCAGCGCGTCGCGCAGCCCGTCATCGGCGACAGTTCCGACTGCCGCATCGATCACCGGATCCGCGGGCAGCGTGGATTTATCAACAGCTTCAACGCGTTGTTCCCGGGGCACGAATGGCTCGGCCGACAGCCGCACCGAGGCGACAATGACATAGCCGAAGTAGCGGTTGACCGCGGCGGCCACCTTCGCACCCTCGTGATTGAGCGCCAGCGCATGCCCCGGCGCGCAGCGCAGATAAAGCACCGCGCCCCCGGCATTGCGCTCGCCGCGCGGCCAGACCAGCTTGTCCGGCGCCGCAACCCGGTCGTACGGGGCAGGCGCCATCGCCGCCCAGTGCATCACCACGTCCCGCGCGGCAAACCCGCGCTTGCGGAACGCCGGGTCCAGCACCTTGTTCAGCGCCTCGCCCGCACCCACCACGCGGTTGAGCCGCTTTGGTGGTTCATCATCTTTTGTCTTCGTCGCCATCGCTCGCGGCTTGCGCGCAACCCATGCCTTGGGTCAAGTCCCGATCATGTCAAATGCCGCCGCAAGGCAAAACCCCTCGCCCTCGATCGACGCCGCCGCCGTGCTGAGCTGGTACGATGCGCATGCCCGCACGCTTCCCTGGCGCACCGCGCCCGCCGACCGCGCCCGCGGCATCCGCCCCGATCCCTACCGCGTCTGGCTGAGCGAAGTGATGCTGCAGCAGACCACCGTCGCCGCTGTCGGCAAATATTACGCCCGCTTCACGACGCTCTGGCCCACGGTCGCCGATCTTGCCGCCGCTCCGCTCGAATCGGTGCTCGTCGAATGGGCCGGCCTCGGTTACTACGCCCGCGCCCGGAACCTGCATGCCTGCGCCGTGGCGGTGGTCGAACAGCACGGCGGCGTCTTCCCCTCCACTTCGGCCGAACTGCTGACCCTCCCGGGCGTCGGCCCCTACACCGCCGCCGCCGTCTCGGCCATCTGCGCCGATGAGGAGATCGCTGTGCTCGACGGCAATGTCGACCGCGTCCTGGCGCGCTTCCTCGCGCTGCCCGTCCCCGTCCGCGAAGCCAAGGACGAAATCCGCGCCGTGGTGCAGGCGGCCGTCCCGCCGCGCGCCGGCGATTTCGCGCAGGCCCTGATGGACCTCGGCGCGATGATCTGCACGCCCCGTCAAGCCAGCTGCATGCTCTGCCCGCTCGAACCGGCCTGCCTCGGCGCCCGCGAAAACCCGCTGAACTATCCAATCAAACCCGAAAAGGCCGAACGCCCCACCCGCTTCGGCCACGCCTTCGTCATGCGCGACGCATCGGGCGACGTGTACCTGCAGAAGCGCGCCGCAACGGGCCTCCTCGGCGGCATGACCGAAACCCCGACCTCCGACTGGGCCGGCAACCGCGCAACCCCGCAGTTCCCTGTCGTGGGCGAATGGCGGAACGCCGGACAGGTCATCCACGTCTTCACCCACTTCCGCCTGGAACTCGATGTGTGGACCGCCGTGGTCGATCCTTCATCACTCTCCGCCGGCTGGTGGACCGAACCCCAAACCCTCGGCGCGCAAGCCTTGCCAACGGTATTCCGCAAAGTGCTCGTGGCTGCAGGAGTGGAGTAATGCAGTCACGCCTTCTCCCCTTGTGGGAGAAGGTGGCCGAAGGCCGGATGAGGGGTAGGCCCCACGCTCTGAGCGTTCCGGCCCCCGTGGTTCGACAAGCTCACCAGGAAGTCCCAACAACTCCCTTCGAGCCCGCACCAAGCCCCCAGCAGCCTTCATGGTGAGCCCGTCGAACCACGAAGGAGTGCCACCGACCCACCCGCAAACACCCCAAAAAGACACCGCCGGCTCCATGCATGGAAGCCGGCGGCTATGGCCTGACGCTGGAGGTCGTCGGTATCAGGCAGGAATGGCGGTCATCTGCGAGCGGATCACGGCGCGCAGGTTATCGATCGGGTCGAGCCGGCCTTCGCGCTGAAGGTGCCAGAAGGTCCAGCCGTTGCAGGCTTCCGCGCCCTGCACCAGCGCGCCGACCTTGTGGATCGAACCGGTATGCGGGCCGGCCAGCAGTGAGCCGTCTGCCTTCACCATCGCGGCATAGCGCTGCCGGTCGTCGCTGAGCATCGTGCCGGGCTGGATCAGCCCCATTTCGATCAGCGAGCCGAAGGCCACGCGCGGCGCGGCGCGTTTCGACACCACCGGCTCGATCGCCGCGGCGCTGTACGGCCGGATCTGCGCGATGCGCTTCAGCGCGGCCGCGATATAGCTGTCCTCGCGCTCGATGCCGATGAAGTGGCGGCCGAGCTTTTTGGCCACGGCGCCGGTCGTGCCGGTGCCGAAGAACGGGTCGAGCACCACGTCGCCGGGCTTCGTTGTCGCGCTCAGAACGCGATAGAGCAGGGCCTCGGGCTTTTGCGTCGGGTGCACCTTCTCGTCGTCGCCGTCCTTCAGCCGCTCGCCGCCCGAGCAGATCGGGAATAGCCAGTCCGAGCGCATCTGCGTCTCGTCATTGGCCTGCTTCAGCGCCTCGTAGTTGAAGGTGACGCGGCTCTTGCGGCTGCGCGCCGCCCAGATCAGCGTCTCATGCGCATTGGTGAACCTTGTGCCGCGAAAATTCGGCATCGGGTTGGCCTTGCGCCAGATGACGTCGTTCAGCATCCAGTAGTCGAGGTCCTGCAGCGCCGTGCCGACCCGGAAAATGTTGTGGTACGAGCCGATCACCCACAGCGCCCCATCGGGCTTCAGCACCCGCCGCGCCGCCGCCAGCCATTCGCGCGTGAACGCGTCGTAATGTGCAAAGCTATCGAACTTGTCCCAGTCGTCATCGACCGCGTCGACCTTCGACTGATCGGGCCGGGTTAGGCCCTGTTCGAGCTGGAGATTATAGGGCGGGTCGGCGAATACCAGATCCACCGAACCCGCCGGAAGCGCATTCATGCGCTCGATGCAATCGCCCACGAGGATCGTGTCGATCGGGAGCGAAGAGAACTCCGCAGCGGCCTGAGGGGCCGCCAGACGCGCGGTACGCAACATGCAACTCGCCCTAACGCAATACTATGGGCCTTGGTTGTAACCTGTTAGGGTTAAAGGGCTTTTAAGCGTCACGGTTAGCGAGAGGTTAACGGGGCTGGATCGTTGACCCCCTCAGTCGATGCTGCGCCACTGAGGGCTTTCAGTCACGCCTTCTCCCTTGATGGGAGAAGGTGCCCGAAGGGCGGATGGGGTGGGGCCAAACGCCGACAGCAGGGCAGCTAGACGCTGCGCTACGCCGCCACCGTCTCCCCCTCAACCATCACCACCGTCCGCATCCGCGCCGCTTCCGCGCAGGGCGCAAAATCCATGCGATGGTGCCGCCCCGGCCCATTCGATTGCAGCGCCGCAAGGTGCTCGGGCGTCGAATAGCCCTTGTGGCCGTCGAAGCCGAAATGCGGCTCTTCGCGGTGCATGATCTGGCACATGCGGTCACGCGTCACCTTGGCGATGATCGATGCCGCCGCGATCGACACGCTCTTGCCGTCGCCACCCACCACCGCCTCGCCGCCGCACGGCAGTTCCTTCGGCACGATATTGCCGTCGACCAGCACATGGTCGGGTTTGAGCGGCAGCGACAGCACCGCCTGCCGCATCGCCCACAGAGTCGCCTGCAGAATGTTGCGCGTGTAGATGGTCGAGGGCGGCGCAACACAGATCGCGACCGTCGCGGTCTTCATGATCCGCGCGAAAAGCTCCTCGCGGAAATCCGAAGTCAGCACCTTGCTGTCATTGAGCCCTTCGGGGATTGACCAGCGGTTGAGGATCACCGCCGAGACAACAACCGGCCCCGCCAGCGGCCCGCGTCCCGCCTCGTCGACCCCCGCCACAACCTTCGCACCCCGCCGCGCCGCTCGCCGCTCAAAGCGGAGGTCGGGAATTGGCGCGGCTTCGCGCGCAGCGGTGTCGGTCGAATCGCGGGCCATAGCCTAAGCATCGCCACCCGCGCCCGAATCGCAAGTCTCGCGAACGTCACGGGGCGATGACCACGCATGGCGGCGGCAAAGCAGCCACCCACCGGCCCCACAGTCGTCACCCGCGGGCTCGACCCGCGGGCCCACTCGATGCCGCAACAGACGGTGT
Organism: Devosia sp.; assembly: GCA_035433065.1. Taxonomy (GTDB): domain Bacteria; phylum Pseudomonadota; class Alphaproteobacteria; order Rhizobiales; family Devosiaceae; genus Devosia_A. The sequence goes on from DAORUH010000024.1 coordinate 26,123, forward strand.
TGTGCAGTTCGACAGGCTGATTGGCGCAATCACCCAGTGGGTTCGCGGGTCAAGCCCGCGAATGACGAGCGGAGGGGGCGGTGCTACAGCAGCGAAAAGCTCGAGGGCTCTGGCCCCACTCGATGACTGCAACGCCCCCGTGCGCCGCGCCAGCCGCAATCACCTCACCCCGGCACGCACGCCCAGATCCTTTCCCCCAGCCCCGCCTCATGCGCCTCGACCAGCGGCACATCCGCGGTGCCGCCCATATGGCTGAACACCAACTCAGTCTTGGCCTCTGCGCCGAGCGGCGCGACAAGTTCCGTCATGCAGGCAATCGCCTTGTCCTGCTCCGCCTGCGGCGCACTGCCCATGTACTCGCCCACCGCGGCGCCGATGGCCGTCGCCAGCTCGTCCTCGAGCATCGCCCCCGGTTCGAAACCATCGGCACACACAGCAACCGGCCCCGCGAGCAGGGCCGCCACGACAACGATCGATCTCAACATTCAAATCCCCAACACCCCGCCGGCGAGGTTAGCCGGGTAGGACAGTGCCGAACACCCCTCAGAACAGCGCCAGCTGCCGGTCGTTCACCCGCGGCGGCTGGAACAGGTCGGTGCGCAGCGCCGGCAGCGGCTGGTTGAGCCCATAGCGATCGCGCGCCTTTTCGAGCCGCTGTTGCAGCAGCACGGCATAGGCGCCTTCGCCCTTGAAGCGGGTGTGGAAGTTGGCGTCATTGTCCTTGCCGCCGCGCGCCTCGCGCACCAGCCCGAGCGTGTGCTTCACCCGGTCGGGATAATTGCGCAGCAGCCATTCGCGGAAAATGTCGCGCACCTCGCCCGGCAGCCGCATCAGGATCATGTTGGCGCCCTTCGCCCCCTGCGCCGCCGCCGCATCGAGGATGCGCTCCAGCTCCATGTCGTTAACCGCGGGGATCATCGGCGCCGCCATGACGATGGTCGGAATGCCCGCCTCCGACAGGAGCCGCATCGCCTCAAGCCGCCGCGCCGGCGTCGAGGCCCGCGGCTCAAGCTTGCGCGAAAGAATATGGTCCATCGAGGTGATCGACAGCGCCACCCGCGTCAGCCCCAGCTTTGCCAGTTCGCTGAGAATGTCGATGTCGCGCACGACCAGCGCCGACTTGGTGCAGATGGTGACCGGGTGCCGCGTCTCCAGCATCACTTCGAGGATCTGCCGCGTCAGTTTATGCGTGCGCTCGGCCGGCTGATACGGGTCGGTGTTGGTCCCCATCGCGATCGGCTTCGGCCGGTAGCGCCTGTCCGCCAGTTGCTCGCGCAGCAGGTCGGGCGCGTTCACCTTCACATAGATGTCGCGCTCGAAATCGATGCCGGCCGAGTGCCCCAGATAGGCATGCGTCGGCCGCGCGAAGCAGTAGGCGCAGCCGTGTTCGCACCCGCGATAGGCATTGATCGAGCGATCGAACCCGATATCCGGGCTCTCGTTGCGGGTGATGATGCTTTTTGCGTGCTCGATATGCTCGATCGTCTCGAACGGCTTCAGCGGGTCGGGTTCGCTCTCGGCTTCGGGTGTGTTCCAGCCATCGTCGAACTCCTCGCGCACCTCGCGCTCGAAGCGCCCGCTGCGGTTCGACTGCGCGCCGCGCCCGCGCACCTGCCGCGGATCGGCAAGCTTGCGGCGGATCAGGTCGGCGTCGCGCGTAAAGGCGAGCTTTTCGAGCTGCTCGAACGACGGTGCGGTCCGCAAGGCCATGGTCATCGACTCCTGCCGCCCATCGAATCGAGCGGCCACGCTAGGCCGGAATTCCTAACACGCACGTGAGAACAGAACAAGAACAAAGCGACGGGGATAACTTTTTCGCCGTCAGCGGTGCTTGAAGAACTGCACCTCGCGCTCGTGCTTTTCCGCCGCCTCGCGCGTCTCGAACGTGCCGAGGTTGCGGCGCTTGCCGGTCCTGGGGTCAGGCTTGAGTGAATAGAGCCGGTATTCGCCGGACTTGAGCTTGCGGATCATGTCGGGCCTCCGTTGTCTTAATTCAACGGCCGCCGCGAAAACCCGTTCCGCCTAGCGCTCGCTGAGCCGCGGCATCAGCTCGACGAAATTGCAGGGCTTGTGCCGGTTATCGAGCTGGGCGCGGAGGATCCCCTCCCACGCATCGCGGCAGGCGCCGCGCGAGCCGGGCAGGGCGAAGACGAAGGTCGTGCCGATCAGCCCGCCGGTGGCGCGCGATTGCAGCGACGAGGTGCCCACCGTCGTCGCCGAATACTGGTGGAACAGCACCGAGAACCCGTCCATCC
>DAORUH010000025.1:0-27083 GCA_035433065.1 Devosia sp.
CAGGAGCGGGCCGCCGCACCTGAGCGGCCATGTCGGGTATCGCACCGAGCATGGATCTACCGCTAAAGACCGATCGCGCACGGGCGGGACGGAGTAGTCCCACGCCTGCCTTGCCGGATCTACCGGCACTTTCGGGACCAAAGTCCCGCCCAGCGCCGCACCAGCGGTGCAAAGACTGCCAGAACACCCCGGGAGCAGACGCTCGCCGGGTCAAACGCGCATCCTGCATCCCTGCTTGTCAGCCCCCCGGCGCCCGCGTAAACCGGCACAGCATCGCAGGATGGTAAGCATGACTGACACTTCCCCGCTCCTCGGCACCCTGCCGGCCCCGCTCGTCACCGAAGCCGTTCGCGCCGCGCTGGCCGAAGACCTCGGCCTCGCCGGCGACATCACCAGCGCCGCGACCCTCCTGCCCTCGGCAACCGCGACGGCCACCATGTCGGCGCGCGAACCCGGCATCATCGCCGGCCTCGCGCTGGCCGCCGAAGCCTTCCGCCAGATCGGTGCCGATGTCGCGTTCGAAACGCTGGTCAGCGACGGCGCCACTGTCGCCAAGGGCGAGACCGTCGCTCGCGCCACCGGCAATGCACGGCAGATCATGTCCGCCGAACGGGTGGCGCTCAATTTCGTCAATCACCTGAGCGGCATCGCCACCCTCACCCGCACCTATGCCGACGCCATTGCCGGCACCGGCGCGAAGATCACCGACACCCGCAAGACCACGCCGGGCCTCCGCGCCTTCCAGAAATACGCGGTGCGCTGCGGCGGCGGCTCGAACCACCGCTACGGCCTCGATGACGCGATCCTCATCAAGGACAACCACATTGCCGTCGCTGGCGGCGTGGCCAAGGCCTATGCCGCGGCTCGCGCCTTCGCCGGGCACCTCACCGCCATCGAAATCGAAGTCACGACGATCGAAGAGTTGCAGGAAGCCTACGGCGCCGGCGCGCGGATCATCCTCCTCGACAACATGGACAACGACACGCTGCGCCAGGCGGTGAAGCTGGTCGGCGGCAAGGCGGTGCTCGAAGCCTCCGGCGGCGTCACCCTCGACCGGGTCCGCGGCATCGCCGAAACCGGCGTCGACTACATCTCAACCAGCCAGATCACCATGGGCGCAAAACCGCTCGATCTCGGGCTCGACGTGGTGATCGAATGACGTTGATGGAGCAGCTGATCGCCGCCGCGATCAGCGCCTCGGACGCCATCCTCGAGGTCTATCATGACGGCACCGAAGCCAGCTGGAAGGCCGACGGCTCGCCGGTGACCGTCGCCGATGCGCGCGCCGAAGAGATCATCATCGCCGCCCTCTCCGCGCTCGGCCTGCCCGTCCTCGCCGAGGAAAGCGTCTCGGCCGGGCGCATACCGGCGCTGGGCGAGCGCTATTTCGTCGTCGATCCGCTCGACGGCACCAAGGAATTCCTCAAGCGCAACGGCGAGTTCACCGTCAACATTGCGCTGTGCGAAAACGGTGCGCCGACCTGGGGCATCGTCATGTCCCCGGTCACCCGCCGCGCCTACTTCACCGGCGACGATCCCTCAACCGCCTACTCCGCCGTATTCCATGACGGCCCGGACGCCGAGCGCGAACTTGTCCACACCCGCCCCGACGACCCTATAAAGATCGTCGCCAGCCGCTCGCACGGCCATCCGGCAATCCCGGTCCTGTGCGAGAAAATGCGGATCGTCGACGACGTCACCGTCGGTTCGTCGTTGAAGTTCGGCCTTCTCGCCATCGGCGAGGCGCAGCTCTACCCCCGATTCGGCCCGACTTCCGAATGGGACACCGCCGCCGGACAGGCCGTGTTGCAGGCTGCCGGCGGTGTCGTCTGGGATCTCGACGGCCGGCCGCTGACCTGCGGCCACGCCGACCGAAAGTTCCTCAACGGCCCGTTTGTGGCCGCCGCCAGCCCGGCGCTGGCCGAAGCCGCCCTCGCGGAGATCGCGAAAATAGGCGGTCACTGACCACCGCTGAAGGCGTCCTGAACACAGCCATGCGGCAGTGTCATGGCTGTTCCCGCCCCACCGGGGTTGAACTTCCGCGGCCGGAGGTATATTTGCCCGGCATATTCTTGACCGGAATATGTAAGGTTGGACGCATAGCATGAACGTCAGGACGATCTGCCTCGCCATCCTCTACGATGGTGAAGCGACGGGGTACGAGATCCGGAAGCTGTCGGTGGAGGGGGAATATTCCTACTTCATCGATGCCAGCTACGGCTCGATCTATCCCGCCCTGCAGAAGCTCGAAACCGACAAGCTGGTGACGAGCCGCGTGGAGCAGCAGGAGGGCAAGCCCTCCAAGAAGGTCTACGCGATCACTTCTGCCGGGCGCACGGCGTTCATAAATTCATTGTTCGAAAAGCTCGGCGAGGACGAATTCCGCAGCGAATTCCTGCTCTTCGTCCGCTTTGCTTCAGAGCTTCCGGCCACCCTGGTCGAAGCCCGGCTCAACGAACGGGTCGAGCAGATAAATGCGGTTCTCGCAGAGTTCGACAGGCTCTGCGCAAGCCATGAACACCCCGGCGATACCTGGGTCATCGAGTACGGCCGCACTTGCATGGCCGCTGCCCGTGACTACATCACCTCGCACCGGGGAAAACTCATTGCGATGGCACGGCCCGACGTCGCCGCCACTGCTGCTGCCGAATAGAGGGAACTTCCAGAATGCGCGCGATCTACTCGTACGGCATCGCCGGGCTCATCATATTGGTTATCGCGGCCTGGCTGGCGACCGGCACATTTGTCGCCGGCGGCAAGGGCCCCGGAAACGGCGAACGGGCGATCATTGATATCGGCGGCGAACACCACGCGGCGTCCGATCACCCCGGTGAGAATGTCGATCCCCACCTCACCATCGCCGAGCGCGTCGCGCAGGCTGGCGGAGCAGAGGCCGAAGCCCGTTCCGTTCGCACCCAGACGTTCACCATGCAGCCGCTCACCGTGGAAGCCCCGTTGCGCGGCAAGACCAAGGCGAAATCGGTGATCTCCGTGATGCCCGAGACCGCCGGCGTGGTTCAGGCGGTGCATGTGCAGAAGGGCCAGCGCGTCAGCGTCGGCGATCTGCTGTGCACGCTCGAATCCGGCACCCGTCAGGCGGCGGTTGACCAGGCTGCTGCCGGGTTGGCTCAGGCCCAGCAGGATTTCGACACCAACAAGTCGCTGCGTGACAAGGGCATCGCCGCGGCCAACACCGCCAAGGGCGTCGAAGCAGCACTTAAAGGCGCCCAGTCCGCCTTCGACAATGCGACACTCGAGTTGAGCCGCACCGAAGTTCGCGCCAAGGTTGCCGGCGTCGTGCAGGACCCGCTGGCCATGCCGGGCAGCGCCATCGGGCCGCAGGCGGCCTGCGCCACCATCGTCGAACTCGATCCGATGCTGTTCGTCGGGGCCATCCCGGAGGCCCGCATCGGTCTCGCCAAGACCGGCCTTGCGGCGTCCATCACGACAATCACGGGTCAGACCTCCGAAGGCACCGTCAGCTACATCTCCTCGATTGCTGATCCGGCCACCCGCTCGTTCCCCGTGGAAATCGAAGTCGCAAACGGCAACGGCGCACTGCGTGATGGCCTCACCGCGACAGCCACAGTCAACCTGGGCACCGCCCCGGCGCACCTGCTGCCGCAGTCGGTTCTCACGCTCGACGACGCCGGCACGCTGGGGGTTCGTACCGTCGAAGACGGCGTGGTTGCGTTCTATCCCGTGACCATCCTCAAGGACACGCGTGAAGGCATCTGGGTCTCCGGCCTGCCGGCCAAGGCCGACGTCATTACCGTCGGCCAGGAATTCGTGCAGCCCGGCCAGAAGGTCAACGCGACGAACGTTGTTGCCTCCCCCGAGACCGCTACCGCAGCTAAGGGCGCCTGATCATGCTGAACCTTCTCGAACGCATTCTCAGGATGCCCCGGGCGGTAATGACCGTCATGGTGCTGCTGCTCATCGCAGGCTTCGGCGCATATATGTCGCTGCCCAAGGAGAGCTTCCCGGCAATCGACATCCCCTACTTCTACGTCTCGGTCAGCCAGGACGGCGTGTCCCCGCGCGACGCCGAGCGCCTGCTCGCCAAGCCGATCGAGGATCGACTCGAAAACCTTGACGACCTCGTCAACATCACCTCGACCTCGACCACCGGCCACGCCTCGATCTTTCTTGAGTTCGACGTGAACGCCAACAAGGACCAGGCCCTCTCCGACATTCGCGCCAAGCTCGACGGCGTGACGGCGGACCTTCCTGCCGACGCCCGCGAGCCAACCGTCACCGAGATTTCGTTCTCGAATATGCCGACGATCTCCGTCGCGGTGTATGGCGACGTGCCCGAGCGCACGCTGGTGAAGCACGCCAAAGACCTGAAGACCGCCATCGAAGGCATTGCGGCGGTGCAGAGCGTGACCATCTCCGGTTCGCGCGACGAAGTGCTTGCGGTCACCATCGATCTCAACCGGCTCGAAGCCTACAACCTTACGGCCTCGCAGCTGTTCGACGCGCTCGCCAAGAACAACATGGTCGTTGCCGGCGGTACGCTCGACACGGGCCACGGCTCGTTCAACGTCGAAGTGCCGGGTCTCGTCTCCAACGCCGAAGATGTCTACAACCTGCCGCTGAAGACCGACGGCGATACCGTCGTCACCTTCGGCGACGTCGCCACGATCACCCGCACGTTCGAAGACGCGACGCAGTATGCGCACGTCAACGGCCAGCCGGCGATCACGCTCGGCGTCATCAAGAAGCTTGGCACCAACGTCATCGACCTTTCCGATCAGGTTCGGGCCGTGACGACCGAGTTCACCAAGGCCTGGCCCGACGGTGTCGGACACAGTTTCATGGTTGATCAGGCTGACTCGACCAAGAAGCTCTACCGCTCTCTCGAAGCGTCGGTGCTGACGGCCATCGCGCTGGTGATGATCACCTGCGTGGCGACGCTCGGCCTGCGCCCTGCCCTGATGATCGGCACCTCGATCCCCATCTCGTTCATGATGGCGTTCATGGTGGCGCAGATGCTCGGCATGACCATCAACATGATGGTGATGTTCGGCCTCGTGATTGCGGTGGGTGTGCTCGTCGACGATCCCGTCGTGGTGGTCGAGTACGCCGAACGAAAGCTGCTGGAAGGCATTCCAAAGAAGGAAGCCTTCATCATGGCGGCCAAGAAGATGTTCGTGCCGGTCGTCGGCGCGACGGCGACGACGCTTGGGGCATTCGTGCCCCTGCTGTTCTGGCCGGGCATCATCGGCAAGTTCATGAGTTATCTGCCCACGATCATCATCGTGGTCATGGTCGCCTCTCTCATCTCCGCTCTTATCTTCATGCCCATCATCGGCGGTATCATCGCCAAGGCGCATATTGATCCGAAGGAGAAGGAGAAGGCCGACATCGTCATGTATGCCGACAAGTTCGACGTGAACAAAGTTGGCGGCGCGACCGGTGTCTATGTGCGGATCATGAATCGCCTGCTGCACCATCCGATCCTGACCCTGACGGCCGGCTTTGCCATCATCATCGGCATCTTCATGGCCTATGCGGCAAATCCCACCGGGGTCGAAGCCTTCCCGGCGATGGAGCCGGAATACGGCAACGTCTACGTGGTGGCGCGTGGCAACTATTCGCCCAACGAAGTGCGTGACTTGCTGGTCGAGGTCGAACAGGAAATCCTGCAGGTGCAGGGCGTCCAGGACGTCATCATGACATTCGGCGGCGGCGACGGCTTCATGACCGGCAGCGCTCCTCCAGACACGATCGGCAGCTTCCAGCTGCAGCTGATCAACTGGAACGACCGCGTTCCGGCCGCCCAGATCTTCCAGAACATCCGCGAGCGGGTGGCGGACATCTCTGGGCTTGAAGTCCAGATCAAGGCGCAGGAAGACGGCCCGCCTGCCGGCAAGGCGATCAACCTCCGTGTAGAGAGCACCGTCTATGAGGATCTCGAACCGGCGGTCGCCCGCATTCGCGACTACGTGCAGAACGAGCTTGGCGACACGGTTGACGTGGAAGACGGCCGCCCCTCGCCCGGTATCGACTGGCAGGTGACGATCAACCGCGCCGAGGCCGCCAAATACGGCATCGGCGTGCGGGAACTCGCGCCCTACATCCAGCTCGTGACCGGTGGCGTCAAGCTCGGTTCCTACCGTCCCGATGACGCCAGCGACGAACTGGACATCAAGGTCCGCCTGCCGCTTGAAGAGCGCACCTTCGACGCGCTCGACTCGCTGCGGATCGTGACCTCTCAGGGTCTCGTGCCGGTGTCCAACTTCATCGAGCGCAAGCCCGTCGTGAAGGTCGCCAACATCGTTCGCCGCAACGACATGTACTACATGCCGGTGGCCGCGAACCTGAACCCGACAAACGCCGCCGGCGAGCCGGTGACGTCGGAGGCCAAGCTGGAACAGCTGAAGCAGTGGCTCGGCACGCAGGACTTCCCGGCGACGCTCAAGGTCGAGTTTGGCGGAGCCGCCGAACAGGTGGACGACACGAACGCGTTCATCGGCCAGGCCTTCCTCGGGGCCATGTTCATCATCTTCCTTGTGCTGCTGCTTGAGTACAACAGCTTCTACCAGGTGATCGTGACCCTCTCGACCGTGCTGATGTCGGTGGCTGGCGTGCTGCTCGGCATGCTGATCACGGGCATGAGCTTCTCGGCCATCATGACCGGACTTGGTGTGGTGGCGCTGGCAGGCATCGTGGTGAAGAACGGCATCGTGCTGATCGATACCTATAACCACTACAACCGTGGCGACGGGGTCGAGCCGATCAAGGCGATGCTCATCACCATCGCGCAGCGTGTGCGGCCGGTGCTGCTCACCGCCAGCGTGACGGCACTGGGCGTTATCCCGATGTGGGCGAACGTCGAGTTTGACTTCATCCGCCGCGAGATCGTGGTGGGCGGCATCGCCGGCTCGTGGTTCATCCACCTGTCTGCGGCGCTGGTGTCGGGCCTGTTCTTCTCGACCGCCCTGACGCTGATCATGGTGCCGGTGATGATCACCGCGCCGACGACGATCAAGCATCGGCTCCAGCCCGTGTTCGCCTCGATCGGCAGCTTCTTCGGCCGCCTCCTGCCCCGCAGGAGCCACGCCGCGGTGACGCCCGATGGCACCTCGGTCGAAATCCCGGCCGATGCCGACAGCTCGCGCAAGTACTTCACCAAGGAAGGCAGCGGCCTGGTGGAGCGCGAAAAGGACGGCGTGACGATCATCTCGAGAGACGCCGCCGAGTAAGGCGACGTCCACCGCAGAAACGAAGAAGGCCCGCAGCGATGCGGGCCTTCTTACTTTGTGCCTCAGTGGGCCGAGGCTGGCACGGAGGAGTTCGCGCCTCCCGCGACCTACTCCGCCGCCGGCCGCTTGATAAAGCCCTCGGCATCCTCGGCCTTGCGGCGGGCCACTTCCTCGGCCTCGGTGGCCTCGCGCTGGCGGTTCCACATCTGGGCGTAAAGCCCCTGCTTGCTCAGCAGCCGGTAGTGCGTGCCGCGCTCGGCAATCTCACCATCGCGCAGCACGATGATCTCGTCAGCCTTCACCACCGTCGACAGGCGGTGCGCAATCACCAGCGTCGTGCGGTTGGCCGCCACGATGTCGAGCGCCGACTGGATGTCCTGCTCGGTCTTGGTATCAAGCGCCGAGGTCGCCTCATCGAGAATGAGGATCGGCGGCGCCTTGAGGATGGTGCGGGCGATGGCAACGCGCTGCTTCTCGCCACCCGAGAGCTTCAGGCCGCGCTCGCCGACCTGGGTCTCAAACCCCTTGGGCAGCGCGTCGATGAAGCCGGTGATCTGCGCCAGTTCGGCGGCGCGGCGCACGTCCTCGTCGCTGGCGTCGGGGCGGCCGTAGCGGATGTTGTAGGCAATGGTGTCGTTGAACAGCACCGTGTCCTGCGGCACCATGCCGATCTGCGCCCGCAGCGACGCCTGCGTCACATCCCGCAGGTCCTGGCCGTCGATGGTAATGCGCCCCTCGGTCACATCGTAGAACCGGAACAGCAGCCGCGATATGGTTGACTTGCCGGCGCCCGACGGCCCCACCACCGCGATGGTCTTGCCCGCCGGAACCTCGAAGCTCACGCCCTTGAGGATCGGCCGGTCCGGATCGTAGTGGAACTTCACATCCTCGAAGCGCACCACCGGGCCGGTGATGTTGAGCGCCGGCGCGCCGGGCTTGTCGGTGATCTCGGGCGCCTTGTCGAGCAGCTTGAACATCTCCTCGATATCGGTGAGCCCCTGCCGGATCTCGCGGTACACGAACCCGATCTGGTTGAGCGGGCGATAGATCTGGAGGAGGAACGTGTTGAGCAACACGAAATCGCCCAACGTCAGCGTCCGGTTCATCACGCCATGGACCGCCATGACGGCGATCACCGCCATGCCCGTGTAGAAGATGAAGGCCTGCCCGAAGTTGAGCACGCCGAGCGAACTCCAGATGCGGATGGCCGAGCGCTCATACCCGGCCATCGACTTGTCGAAGCGATCGGCCTCGATCTTCTCGTTGGCAAAATACTTGACCGTCTCGAAGTTCAGCAGGCTGTCTATGGCCTTGGAGTTGGCGTCGGTGTCGCTCTCGTTCATGTCGCGGCGGATGGCGATGCGCCAGTTCGAGGCCTTGACGGTGAACCACAGGTAGACGGCAACCGTCAGCACCAGCACGCCGACATAGCTGACGCCGAACATGAACAGGAAGATCGCGCCGACGATGACGAACTCGATCAGCGTCGGGGCCGTGTTGAGCATCGTGAAGCGGACGATGGTCTCGATGCCCTTGGTGCCCCGCTCGATGACCCGGCTCAGCCCGCCGGTGCGGCGCGACAGGTGGAAGCGCATCGACATGCGATGCAGGTGCTCGAAGGTCCGGTAGGCGAGTTTGCGGACGGCATTCTGGCCGACGCTGGCAAACAGCACATCGCGCAATTGCTGGAAGCCCGCGTCGATGACGTTGGCGATGGCGTAGGCAACCACCAGCAGCAGCGGGATGGAGATGCCATAGACCAGCGCGGCGTTCGCTCCGCTGCCGTCGAGGTTGTCGATGATGGCCTTGTAGATGAACGGCACGGCCGTGGTCGCGGCCTTGGCGACCAGCAGCGCGCCGATGGCGAGAACGACCCGCAACCTGAGGTCGGGGCGGTCTGCGGGCCACATATAGCCCCAGAGGTTAGAGATGGTGCGAGCGATGTTGCCTTCGTCCGCGTTGACGGTGGGTCCGGCTCCAGCCTTGTCAGGACGCATCAGGCCAACTCGGCTACTTTGGCGGCGTCCGCCGCCGCAAGGCCGGTGAACAACCCGCTACAGGCAACGCCCAGCGCCTCGAGGCGATCGCTGCGCAGCGAATAGCAGTTGCGGGTGCCCCGCGCGTGGCGCTCGATCAGCCCGGCGTCGAGCAGCACCTTGATGTGCTGGCTCACGGTGGATTGCGCCAGCGGCAAGCATTGGGTGACGTCGGTGCAGCAGCAGTCGCCCTGCTTCTGGTCCGCCAGGATTCGCAAGATCGAGAGCCGCACCGGGTGTCCCAGCGCACGCATCACATTGGCCAGGTCGGTGTCCTGCATTAGCATCTACTCCATCGTCAAATAGCGATAGAAGAAGCAGCACTGCTAGGCAAGCCGAATCCGGCTCAGTCGCGGGGTTCTATCCCCGGCAGCACCAGCACCTGCCCCGGATAGATGAGCCGCGCCCGCCGCACGAGCGTCCGGTTGGCGCGATAAATCTGCCGGTAGCGATACGGGTTGTCGTAGACCCGACGCGCAATGTCCCACAGCGTGTCGCCACGCCGGATGATGACCTTCCCCTCGGAAAAAAGCCGGATGTCATCCGCCGTCATCGGCCCGGCATGGATCGTCGGAATCTCAGGCTTGGCGGCCGCGGCAACGTCGATCGGCGGCGCCTGTGGCTCAACCGCAGGCGCAGCCGAGACTACTGGTGGCGGCTGAACGGCTGGACTAGCGAGCGCCGCGACGGCCGCGTCCTCGCCCGCCTTGGCCGCATCGATTGACGGCAGCGCCATCGTGTCCGGGGCAACGGTGGCTTGAACCGGCGGCTTGGGCTGCTCGGGCGAGATCGCCGGTGCATCGGGCGCCGGCGCAGCCTCGGCGAGTTGCTGAGCCACGGGTGCCGCAAGGGCGGCTACGGCCGCAATACGGCCCGCCTCCACGGCTTCCGGTCCGTTTTCCAGCGCGACCTGCCCTGCCGGGGCGGAAGGGACAATCTCGGTGTTCTGCGCCGCGGCCAGTGCAGCGTCCGCCGCCGTTTGCCCCGCTTCAATCGCAGCGGTGTCGACCGGCGGCTCAGGCTCGGGCACTGACGGGGGAGCAATTTCGCTCGGCGTTGCAGCAGCCGCGTTCTTCGTTAGAGCGGCCTCGGCATCCGCCACCCCGGCCTCAAAGCCCGCGACATCAACCTCATCGGTTTCGGCCGGTGCAGTCGGTGGCGGCGCGTCGATCACCAGATCGACCTCGGCCACCGTGCTCGCATCCGAATTGCCGGGACGAAGCATCTCGGCCCGGATGCGCTGCGATGGCTCCGTCAGCGGCCTCGGCATGTCGAGCAACCAGCGGCCGTCCTTGACCACGGTCTCCCCCGCCAGTGCATCGCCGACGAAGACACGAACCGTCGCCCCCTCTTCGCCCGCACCGGCGATGAAGGTGTGCCCGCCGTCGACCTCGACCGCCTCGATGGTTGGCGCACTCAGCGGCGGCAACGCGACCTGCGGGGGTGCCTGCTCGACCGGATGGGCAAGCGCCAGCTCCGCTGCCGCCTGTCCCGCACCGGACGCCACGCTGCCGGCGGCCGGAGCCCCGGGTTCAGCCGGAAGCGCCGCGACCTGCGTTGAGGGGCTGGCCGCCGCCAGTGCAGCGGCCGCCGCCCCAGCTGCGACGGCGCGTTGATCCACGACCGGCGCGTCCGATGGCGCCGGGGCGATGGCGATCTGCGTCACTGGCGCGCCGAGTGCCGCCGTTGCCGCCGCCTGACCAGCCTCGATCGCAACCCGATCCGCGGCAGCAGCATTCGGCTCGGCCTGCGTACTCTGGGGATGCTGCGGAACCGGCGTCGCGATAGCGGCCGTCGCCGCCGCCGCCCCGGCATCAGTCGCCGCCTGATCGGGCATGGGTGTGGCCGGAGCCGCAGGAGCGGTCACCGGCTGTGTGACAGGTGCCTCGATTGCCGCAACGGCCGCGACCTTTCCCGCGGCCTCGGCAGCCCCGCCACCTCCCGCCTCGGCGGTTGCCACCTGCTGTTGGGTGGCGGGTGACGCGACTGCCGCCTGGGCAGCGGCCTTGCCGGCATCAACGGCAGCAGTATCGGGCGTCGCCGCCGCTGCGTCAGCAGGCTGATCGGACGGCGCAGCGGGCGCGGCCGGAGACGCCGGCGCCTCAGGTGGCGGAGCAGCGGCCTCGCGCGTTGCAAGGGGTGCGTCCTTGAGCACCTCCGCGGCCTTGCCGGCGGTGCTCGCCAGAACCTCTGGCGGTTCCTTGCGGTCCGCGTCGATGACGACGACGAACGCACCCTGAGCGATATCCTTCCCATCGGGACCGCCGACCGTGATCTCAGTGCCGCCTGGCGCAAGCTTCTCGTCCGGCGTCAGGGCCCAGTCGCCGCCGGTCTGCGCAGTTGTAGTCCCCAGTGGCTGGCCGTTGGCGTAGACTGTCACCTCTTCGCCGGGCTTGCCGGTTCCGGCGATGACCAGGGTGCCGTCCGGCTCCGCACTGACCAGCCCGAGCGCTGGTCCGCTTTCCTCCGGCACCGCCGCCGGTTGCGAAGGAGCAGACGGCATTTCGGTCGCAACGGGCGTCGCGGGCGCGGTGGCGGCAGGCGCTGGTGCAACCGCACCAGTGAGAGACTCCACCTTGCCGCGAAGGCAGGCGCCCAGGCCGTCCGGACTCGATGAACATTCAACAACGGAGGGGCCAGACAAGACGCCCGCCACGACGACGACGGTCGCCGCGGCAGAACCGAAGGTCAGAAGGGCCCGCTTGGATCGAGGCTGTGCCACGGCAATCTCCGAATCGCCGAAGCCAGCCCTGTTGCGTCAGACGTGAGCGCGGGCCGCCTCGGTCTTCATCAGCTTGTAGGTCAGCGATTCATAGAGCGCCTCGAACGAGGCATCAATGATGTTGGAACTGACCCCGATCGTGTACCAGCGATCGCCCGTGCCATCGCGGCTTTCCACCAGTACACGGGTGATCGCGCCCGTGCCGCCATCGATGATACGGACCTTGAAGTCCACCAGCTCAAGGTCGGCGATTCGATCCTGGTACTTGCCGAGGTCCTTGCGCATCGCGAGGTCGAGCGCGTTGACCGGGCCGTTGCCCTCAGCCGCGGAAATCAGCACGTCGTCGCCGACGCGCAGCTTCACGATCGCATCGGTGACGGTGGTCTCTTCGCCGCGCGCGTTGTATCGGCGCTCGACGCTGGCGCGGTAGCTCTCGACCTTGAAGAACTCCGGCAGCGTACCGAGGATGGAGTGCGCCAGAAGCGCGAAACTCGCGTCGGCCCCATCGTAGGAATAGCCGCGCGCCTCGCGCTCCTTCACCTCTCGCAGCAGACGTTCGAGACGCGGGTCGTCCTTGCCCAGTTCGATGTCGTGGCGCTTCAGGGCCGTCAGCAGGTTGGACTTGCCCGCCTGCTGGCTGACCATGACCGAGCGCTCGTTGCCAACGCTCTCGGGCGGCACATGCTCGTAGGTCGAAAAGTCTTTTGCCAGCGCCGAGGCATGAATGCCCGCCTTGGTGGCGAAGGCCGATGCGCCGACATACGGCGCCTGCCGCGCCGGAGCACGGTTGAGCAGGTCGTCGAAGGCGCGGCTGACGCGCGTCAGGCGCTTGAGGTCATCTTCCATCAGCCCCGTCTCGAAGCGTTGCGCAAAGCCGGGCTTCAGCAGCAGGGTCGGGATGATGGTGATGAGGTTGGCGTTGCCGCAGCGCTCGCCGATACCGTTGAGCGTCCCCTGGATCTGGCGCACGCCCGCATCCACCGCCGCCAGCGTATTGGCGACGGCCTGCCCGGTGTCATCATGCGCATGGATGCCGAGCTTCTCGCCCGGAGCAATGTTCAACACGTCGCGCACCATCTCCGACACTTCCGACGGCATGGTCCCGCCATTGGTGTCGCACAGCACCACCCAGCGGGCGCCCGCCTCGATGGCGGTGCGCACGAAGGACAGCGTGTAGTCCGGGTCCGACTTGTAGCCGTCAAAGAAGTGCTCGCAGTCGATCAACGTCTCCTTGCCCGCGGCAACGGCGGCCGCGACGGTCTCGCGCAGATTGTCGAGGTTCTCCTTGGGCGTGATCTCAAGCGCCAGCTTCACCTGATGCGCCGAGGATTTGCCGACAAAGCACACCGCCGCAGCGCTCGAGTTGATGACCGCCTGCACGCCGGGGTCGTTGCTCGCCGAGCGCCCCGCCCGCTTGGTCATGCCAAACGCGGTGAAGGTCGCGCGTGTCGTCCGCTTCTGCGCAAAGAACTGGTCGTCGACGATGTTCGCGCCGGGAAAGCCGCCTTCAATGTAGTCGACGCCGAGCTCCTCAAGCAGGCGCGTGACGGCGATCTTGTCCTCCAGCGAGAACTCGATGCCGGCGGTCTGCGCGCCGTCGCGAAGCGTGGTGTCGAACAGGTAGAGGCGTTCCTTGGACATGACTCTTACTCGGTGGGCGGCCAGATGGCCGTATCGTGATCGGGATGCTGACGGTTGGTGCGGGAAATCGCGGCGACAGACTCAGTGCCGTCCGCCTCCTCTGTGGTTCCGAGCTGCTCGGCCGCATCGATTTGTGGGAGCGACGGATGATGTCCTTCGAGGCCCATCTCGAAAAGGATCGGCACGAGGTCCGGGGTATCCAGGCTGCCAATGGTGATGGCGAGGTGGGCACTGTCATCGTCCACAACGAAGAGCGGCGTCCCGCACCTGCTGCAGAAACCGCGTTCGACATGCGCTGAACTGCGGAAGGTCGCAGGCGCTCCACGTGTCCAGCCGATATCTTCGCGCTTTACGCGGACGAGCGATGCAAACAGGTTGCCAACGGCCTTCTGGCACATGCGGCAATGGCAGAGGTGCGGGTTCGGCCCCAGCCGCCGCGCATGATAGCGCACCGCGCCGCACTGGCAGCCGCCCGAGTATTCGCGCTGGAGGTAGTCTGCGCTCACGCGTCCCTCCCCTTGGGAGGCCAGTCGTCGGTGTCGTGGTCCGGGTGCTGGTTGGAATGAATGCCCGCCATGAAGTCGCGCCATTCGTCGGTGACCTCGGTGCGCTCCGGCAGGCTCGTCAGGTCGTGGAAGAACGGCAGGCGATCATGCAGATTGACCTGGAGAGCGGGCGCCGCAACCGTGGGGTCGTCAAACGCGCCGATCGCCAGTTCGAGCCCGTACTTGGTTTCATAGGCCAGCGGCGTGCCGCACTCGCCGCAGAAGGCGCGGCGGGCACGATTGGAGCTCTGGAACCACTTTGGCTCGCCGCGGGTCCAGGTCGCGTCGTGCGCGGTCACCAGCGGGCCGAAGAAGCCCCCGAACGCCTTCTGGCACATGCGGCAATGGCAGATCGAGGCGCGGCCGAGCAGCTTCACCTGAAAGCGTACCGCGCCGCACTGGCAGCCACCGGTATGGACCTCGCGCGGCGACGTCACGGCACGCCCGCGGGCTTGTGGCAGACCGCCTCGATATTGTTGCCATCGAGGTCGAACACGAACGCCGCGTAATAGTGCGGGTGATAGTGCGCGCGCAGGCCCGGTCCGCCATTGTCCCGGCCGCCCATCGACAGGGCCACCGAATGGAAGGCGTCAACCTCGGCGCGGCTTCCGGCGAGGAAGGCAACGTGGGCACCGCCTCGCTGCAGGTCGCTGGTGCCGATCCAGAAATCCGGCTTCTCCTTGCCGAAGCCGGCGTGGCGGTCGGCGCCGAAGCTGAACTCGCTCAGCACCTTGATGCCGAGCGTGCCCAGCGCCTCGCGATAAAAGGCGAAGGCCCGTTCGAAGTCGGCAACCTTGAGTCCGACGTGGTCGATGACCCCGCTCATCGCTTGAGCTCCCATTTGGTGACACGTGCACCCGTCGCCGGGTCCTTGCTGTCCATGAGTTGGATGCCTTGCGCCAGAAGCTCGGCGCGAATGCGGTCGGCCGCGGCGAAATCCTTGGCGTTCAGCGCATCGAGACGCGCCTGCACGGCCGCATCGACACCGGGCGACGCCACCGCCTCCCCCTGCAACATGGAGTCGAGGGAGAAGCCGAGGAACTCGAGCGTCGCGGCGAGGCAGTCGGCAGCACTCTGCGTGCCGCGATTGGCCTTCCGGGCGATCACATCGAGCGCCACCGAGGCGCGGTGGAAGTTGAGATCGTCCAGCAGTTCGTTTACGACGGTGGGCTCGGGCGGAACCGGCACGCCGCGGGTCGCGGCCTGCGCAGCCCGCTGCCAGTCCCGCAGCTTCGTCTCAGCCTCCTCCAGCCGCTTCACCGAGAAATCGATGGGCTCGCGATAGTGCGTCATCAGCATGGCGAGACGCAGCACCTCGCCCGGCCACCTGCGGCCGCCGAACTTCTCAGTCGCCAGCAGTTCGTTGATGGTGACGAAGTTGCCGAGCGATTTCGACATCTTCTGGCCTTCGACCTGCAGGAAGCCGTTATGCATCCACACGTTCGCCATCGTGTGCGTGCCATGCGCGCAGCGGCTCTGGGCGATCTCGTTCTCGTGGTGCGGGAAGATCAGGTCGATGCCGCCGGCATGGATGTCGAAGACCTGTCCGAGATACCGCTCGCTCATCGCCGAGCATTCGATGTGCCAGCCCGGCCGCCCCCGGCCCCACGGGCTGTCCCAGCCGGGCTCCTCTGCCGACGATTGCTTCCACAGCACGAAATCGGCCGGGTTCTTCTTGTGCGCATCTACCGCAATGCGGGCGCCCGCCAGATTGTCCTCGAGATTGCGGCCCGAGAGCTGTCCATAGTCCGGCATTGATCCAACGTCGAACAACACCTCCCCGGACGCAATATATGCGTGTCCATTTCGAAGAAGATTCTCGATAAGCTCCTGCATCTGCGCAATGTTTTCCGTCGCCCGCGGCTCCACCGTCGGCAACAAACACCCCAGCGCCTCAACATCGGCGTGATACTGCGCGGCCGTCTTCTCGGTCACCTGCCGGATCGCGTCATTGAGCGGCAGATCAGGAAAATCCCGCGCCGCCCGGGCGTTTATCTTGTCATCAACGTCCGTGATGTTGCGAACGTACGTCACGCGCTCCCCCCCGAACACATGCCGGAGCAGGCGGAACATCAGGTCGAAAACGATCACCGGCCGCGCGTTGCCAATATGGGCGTAGTCGTAGACCGTTGGGCCGCAGGCGTACATGCGCACGTTGCCGGGATCGATGGGGACAAAGTCCGCCTTCTCCCGCGTCAGCGTGTTGTAGAGCCGCAGTTTGCCTTCGCCCGAAGCCATATGTTCCCTCGCCAGTCAGCCGTCGTCACGCGGCGGGCGGGGCTCTTCGAAGCATCTAGACTTGGGATGAAGAAAACCGCGCCGCCAGCAATGCTTAGCGGATAATGCAGCCGATAATCGAAATCGTGCCGGTTTTCATAGTCCGGCAATCTGACGGCAAAGTGCTCCAAATGCAAGCGTCTTGCCGGGGCTTGCCAAAACGACCGTGGGCGATAAACGGTGACTGACCACGGTTTGGCTGGTGCGCAAGTGCAAGAGGTGTCTCGCTTTCGGCGCAAACACGCTCTAGTCAAACCTCAGGAGACCTGACCCGCCGATGCCAACTGTTCCGACGATCGCCTTGCGGCTCCTGACCATCTTTGGGGCGGCGCTTTCTGTTTTCGTCGTTGACGTTTCGGTGGCGCACGCACAGTCCGCCAGTTGCCAGCAGCTCGCGGCCAGCTTGTCGACGCTGGAGCGGAACGGTGATTTCCGTCAGTCGGACAATGCCAGCCGGCAACTCCGGCAGGCGCAGCAAGACGTGCAGCGCAAGGAAAGCTCCTACGTGCGCAACGGCTGCAATGACGACGCCAAGGCCGGACGGCAGCTGTCGACCCAGTGCCGGGCGCTGGGGCGCGAAATCCTGAAGGGCCGCGAGCAGGTTGAGCAGCTGTCACGCGGTGTCGAGACCGGCAATTCGGTGGCCCAGCAGCGCGAGGCCATCCTGCAGGAAATGGCCCGCTTCGGCTGCTCGACCCGCGGACGCCAGAGCGGCTTTCCGCAGGGTGGGCAGCGCGGGACGGTTTTCGACCAGATCTTCGATGCGCTGGGCGGCACGTTCGGTGAAGAGGGGCTGCGTGGCGAGGAGTTCTCGCCCTGGGGTAACTATCACACGGTCCGCACGCTCTGTGTTCGCAAGTCGGACGGGTTCTACTGGCCGATCAGCTATTCGACACTGCCGGACTATGTCGCCAATGACCTCGATCAGTGCCGGCAGATGTGCCCCGGGCTGGATGTCGATCTCTACTACTATGATAACCCCGGGCAAGAGCCCGAGCAGATGATCAACCTCAACGGCGAGGCCTACACGGCGTTGCCGAGCGCTTTCAAGTTCCGGACCGAGATCGATATTACCGCAACGTGCAAGCCTGTGGCCAGTTATGGCTCGATCCAGATCGCTGATCTGGGGGGTGGGCAGTCACGGGCGGTGATCGAGTTCTCGGGGAAGACCTTTCCGCTGCCGGTGCGCGATCCGCGGGCTCAGGGGCGGGTGACGCAGGCGGCGCTCGAGACGGTCGAATATGCAGATGTCCCGATGCCACGGCGGCGCCCTGCCCGGCCCGGGGAAGACGCCCCGGCGACGGTCGCTCCGGTGGTTACCCAGCAGATCCGCGTCGTCGAGTTCAACAACCGCGAGATCAGGCTAGTCGGTCCAGACACGCCGACCGTCCCAGTAGCGGCAGCAGGACGCTGAGTTCGGGGCCGTCATGGCGGCCCGTCAGCGCCATCCGTAGCGGCATGAACAGCGCCTTGCCCTTGCGGCCGGTCGCGGCCTTGAGTGCGTCCGTCCACGATTTCCAGGTGGTCACGTCCCACGGCTCGGCCGGCAGCATGTCGCGCGCAGTGGCGATGAAGTCGCGGTCTTCGGGCGTGATCAGCGGCGTGACCGGGCCGCGCACCAGCGCGGCGAGGCTGACGATATCGGAGAACAGCGCGAGGTTTTCGCGCAGCGCCAGCCAGAGCGGCTCGCTGGCGAGGCCCAGCGCGTCGAGGCGGGGCTGGGCGACCTCGTAGGGCATGGCATGCAGGATGCGGGCGTTGAGACCAGCCAATTCGGCGGTGTCGAAGCGCGCCGGGCCATGCGAGATCATCGACAGGTCGAGCTTTTCGGCCATCGCGTGGAGATCGGGATAGGGCTCGACCGGCAGGCTGGTGCCGGTAAGGACCGCCACCGTGGCAACGGCAAGCGGCTCGTAGCCCTCCTCGCGCAGGTCGGACAGCGACAGCGAGCCGATGCGTTTGCTCAGCCCCTCACCTTCCGAGCCGAGCAGCAGGTTGTGATGGGCGAAGAACGGCACCTTGCCGCCGAGCGCCTCAAATATCTCGATCTGCGTGCCGGTGTTGCTGACGTGATCCTCGCCGCGGATCACGTGGGTGATGCCGAGGTCGATGTCATCGACCACCGAGGGCAGCGTGTAGAGATAGCTGCCGTCGGCACGGATGAGCACCGGGTCCGACATCGACGCCGTGTTGACGGTCTGCGGCCCCTTGATGAGGTCGGCGAAGGTCACAGGCTTGCCATCGAGCTTGAAGCGCCAGTGCGGCGTGCGCCCCTCGGCCTCGTACAGCTCCTTCTGCTCGGCGGTGAGGGTAAGCGCGGCGCGGTCATAGATCGGAGGCTTGCCCATCAGACGGGCGCGCATGCGCTTACGGTCGAGCTCTTCTTCGGTCTCGTAGGCGGGATAGAGGCGGCCGGCGGCAATGAGCCGGTCGCGCGCCGTGTCGTAGAGCGCGGTGCGATCGGACTGCCGCACCTTGAGGCTGGGCGTGATGCCGAGCCACGCCAAATCTTCCTCAATGCCGCGAGCGAACTCGCCGGTCGAGCGCGCGGTGTCGGTGTCGTCGAGCCTCAGGATGTAGCTGCCCGAGCGCACCGATGCGAAGAGCCAGTTGAGCAGCGCCGGACGGGCGTTGCCGAGATGCAGCCGTCCGGTTGGGGAAGGCGCATACCGGACAATAGGGCCGCTTTCAGCCCGGACTTCGTGGTTCGACAGGCTCACCATGAAGTCCTCACAAGTATTGCAGCAGCCCTCATCGGGGACAGGCTGTCATAGGTCACTGTACACCCTGCTGCTTGAGGGTGGGCAAATCCTCGGCTGGGGAGCCGGCGTCGCGGTAGCCGTTGGTGATCGGGTAGCGGCGGCCGAAGCCGAGAGCCTTGGCGGTGATCTTGACGCCCGGGGCCGACTGGCGGCGCTTGTATTCGGCGATGTAGAGCAGCCGCTCGATGCGCTTCACCAGCGCGAGATCAAACCGGCCCTCGCCGCGCTTCACGATCTCATCGATCGACAGTTCCTTTTCGATGAGTCCGGAGAGGATTTCATCGAGGATCGGATACGGCGGCAGCGAGTCCTGGTCGGTCTGGTTGGGGCGGAGTTCCGCGCTCGGCGCCTTGTCGATGATCGCCTGCGGGATCACCTCGCCCGCGGGGCCGAGGCAGTCGCCCGGCATGTTGGCATTGCGCCACGCGGCAAGCTCATAGACCCGCATCTTGAGCAGGTCCTTGATCGGGTTGAAGCCGCCGTTCATGTCGCCATAGATGGTGGCGTAACCCACCGCCATCTCGGACTTGTTGCCGGTGGTGAGCAACAGCGAGCCGAGCTTGTTGCTGACCGCCATGAGATAGACGCCGCGCATGCGCGACTGGATGTTTTCTTCGGTCACGTCGGCGGGGCGGTTGCCGAACACCGCCTGCAATTCGCGCAGCGCTTCATCGACCGGAGCGCCGATGGGCACGACGTCGTAGCGCACGCCGAGGCGCTGCGCGCACTCGTAGGCATCGGTCATGCTCTCGGGCGAGGTGTAGCGGTAGGGCAGCATCAGGCAGTGGACCTTGTCCGCGCCCAGCGCATCCACCGCCATTGCGGCAACAACGGCGCTGTCGATGCCGCCGGAGAGACCGAGCACCACGGACTTGAAGCCGTTCTTTTCGACATAGTCGCGCAGGCCGAGCACACAGGCGCGCCACGGCGTTTCATCGACGGAGGTCAGTGGCGCCACGCTGGGTTTCGTGCAGCGCCAGCCGTTCTCCGTACGGGCCCAATCGGAAATGATCAGCTCGGACTCAAAGCTCTTGCCCTGCAGCACGAGCTTGTCGCCGGGTTCGATGGCGAATGAGGCGCCGTCGTAGACGAGTTCGTCCTGACCGCCGACCTGGTTGAGATAGAGCAGCGGGACATTGTCCTCGCGCACGCGGTCGGTGACCAGGCGCTTGCGGGTCATGTCCTTGTTGCGCCAGTAGGGCGAGCCGTTCGGGCAGAGCAGGATGCGCGCGCCGTTGTCGACGAGGTGGGCGCAGACATCGGCATGCCAGATGTCTTCGCAGATCGGCACGCCGATGGAGACACCCTTGATGGTCACCGGCTCGGCCAGCGGGCCGGGGGTGAAATAGCGCTTCTCGTAGAACACGTCGTCGTTGGGCAGCTCGCGCTTGTAGCGGCGGGCGACGATCTCGCCGTCTTCGCAGAGGAGGACGGCGTTATAGAGGTTGCCGTCGTCCTGCCAGACGGTCGGCAGCAGGACGCTGACGCCGGTGCCGGTGGTCGCGGCCGCAAGTTTGCGGGACGCCTCCATGCTGTCGGCGACGAAGCGGCGCTTGAACAGCAGGTCCTCGGGGAAATAGCCCGTGAGGAACAGCTCGGGGAACATCAGGATATCGGCGCCGGCGGCCTTGGCCTCATCGAGCGTGCGCAGGCCGAGTTCCAGGTTGGCACCGATGGCGCCAACCGTGGGATTGAGCTGCGCGAGCGCGATGCGGAGACGGTCGGTCACGGCGTTGCGGCCGCCCGCCGGGCCGGACGCTGGGCGCGCACTTCCTCGGCCACGAGGAAGGCGAGTTCCAGCGCCTGCGAGGCGTTGAGACGCGGGTCGCAATAGGTGTGGTAGCGGTCGCTGAGGCTCGCTTCGCTGACCGCAGCCACGCCGCCGCCGGTGCATTCGGTCACGTCGTCGCCGGTCATCTCGATGTGGATGCCGCCCGCATAGGTGCCCA
Source organism: Devosia sp. (assembly GCA_035433065.1). Taxonomy (GTDB): domain Bacteria; phylum Pseudomonadota; class Alphaproteobacteria; order Rhizobiales; family Devosiaceae; genus Devosia_A. The sequence continues at coordinate 21,144 of DAORUH010000025.1, forward strand.
GCTGCCGGTGGATGCCGAAGAAGCTGCGCACTTCGGAGAGGATCAGCTCGAACGGCCGGGTCTTGTAGCCGCCGGCGGCCTTCACGGTGTTGCCGTGCATCGGGTCGCAGCACCAGACGACGGTGCGCCCTTCCCGCTTCACCAGTTCGATGAGGCGCGGCAGGTGGTCGGCCACCTTTTCCGCGCCGAAGCGGCCGATCAGTGTGATGCGTCCGGCTTCGTCGGTGGGGTTGAGGGTGTCGAGCAGCCGGATGAGATCGTCATCGGGGAGCGAGGGGCCGCACTTGATGCCGACGGGATTCTTGATGCCGGCGAAGTATTCGGCGTGGGCGCCATCGGGCTGGCGGGTGCGGTCGCCGAGCCAGAGCATGTGGCCGGAGGTGGCGTAGAAATCGCCGGTGATCGAGTCACGGCGGGTCAGCGCTTCCTCGAAGCCGAGCAGCAGCGCTTCATGGCTGGTGTAAAGCTTGGTCTCGCGCAGCGAGGGTGTGTTCTCGGGCGTGATGCCGAGGGCGCGCATGAAATCGATGGCGTCGTCGATCTTGCGCGCCAGTTCCTCGTACCGCGGGAAGGCGGTCGAACCCTTCATGAAGCCCATCGTCCATTCGTGGATGCGGGTGAGATCGGCATAGCCGCCCGAGGCGAAGGCGCGCAGCAGGTTGAGCGTCGCCGCCGACTGCCGATAGGCAAGCAGCAGGCGCTCCGGATCGGGGACGCGCGACGCCTCGGTGAAGGCGATGTCGTTGATGATGTCCCCGCGATAGCTCGGCAGCGTCACGCCATCGATGGTCTCGGAGTCCGAGGAGCGCGGCTTCGCGAACTGGCCGGCGATACGGCCGACTTTCACCACCGGCTTGCTGGCGCCGTGGGTGAGCACCACCGCCATCTGCAGGAACACCCGGAAGAAATCGCGGATGTGGTCGGCACCGTGTTCGGCAAAGCTCTCGGCGCAATCGCCGCCCTGCAGCAGGAAGGCATTGCCCCGGGCGACCTCGCCCAGCGTGTGCTTCAGATCGCGCGCCTCGCCGGCAAACACCAGCGGCGGGAATTTCGCCAGTTGCGCCTCGACGGCTTCGAGCCGCGCCGGATCCGGATAAGCCGGAACCTGCAGGATCGGCTTGTCGCGCCAGCTTTTCGGGGACCAGCTCATGTTCATCGCAGTTGCTCACTCTTACGCGCGAAGGCGGAATAACAGGGCGGAAAGGACGTGCCAAGCCAGAGGCGCATCACGCCTTCTCGCCGTTGCGCCAACGATAGCTGGGGGACTTGAAGGTCACCAGTTCTTCGGCGGCAGTGGGATGCATGGCAATGGTGCGATCGAAATCGGCCTTGGTGGCGCCCATGCCGAGCGCGATGGCGACCATCTGGACCATCTCTGCCGCCCCAGGGCCGGCGATGTGGACGCCGAGCACCCTGCCCTCTTCGGGCAGCGTGATGAGCTTCAGCATCATGCGGCCGGAGCGGTCGGAGAGCGTCTCCATCATCGGGCGGAAGCGGGTGACGTACACGTCGATGTCGCCGTGCGTCTTCGCCTCGTCTTCGGTGAGGCCGATGGTCGAGATTTCCGGCTCGGCGAACACGGCGGTGCCGAGCAGCGACAGATCGACGGCGGTCGGGCGGTTGCCGAACACCGTCTGGGCGAAGGCCTGCCCCTCGCGGATGGCGACCGGGGTCAGCGCCTTGCGGCCGGTGACGTCGCCCACGGCATAGATCGAGGGCACCGAGGTGTGGGAATACTCGTCGACCTCGATATGGCGGTGCCGCGTCAGCTTCACGCCGAGCGCTTCGAGGCCGAGGTTGTCGACGTTGGAGGCGCGGCCGGTTGCGAACATGACGGCGCCGAAGGGCGCCTCGACCCCATCGGAGAAGGTGGCGGTGATGTCGTTGCCGCTCTTCTTGAGGGCGCGCAGTTCGGTGGCGTAGATGCGGCGGATGCCACGCGCTTCGAGGCCGGCATCGAGGGTGGCGCGCAGGTCTTCGTCAAAACCGCGCAGCACGCGCTCGCCGCGATAGACGATGGTGGTTTCGACCCCGAGGCCGGCAAAGATGGTGGCGAATTCGACCGCAGTATAGCCGCCGCCCTCGATGAGGATGGAGCCCGGCAGGCGTTCGAGGTGGAACGCCTCGTTGGAGGTGAAGCCCAGTTCCCGGCCAGGAATATCCGGCACGAAGGGGCGGCCGCCGGTGGCGAGCAGGATGACCTTCGCGTTGAGCTCGGTGCCGGCGTTGACGAGGCGGACGCCGTTGGGGCCGGTGAGCACGGCGCGGTCTCGGATGATCTCGACGCCGGCCTTGTCGAGGCCGGAGACATAGGCGCGCTCCAGTCGGTCTATCTCGCGATCCTTGTTGGCGACGAGGGTCGGCCAGTCAAAGCTCGCCTCGACCTGCCAGCCGAAGCTGCCGGCGATTTCGAACAGATCGCGATAGCGGCTGGCATAGACGAACAGCTTCTTGGGCACGCAGCCGCGGATCACGCAGGTGCCGCCGACGCGGTACTCCTCGATGATCGCGACCTTTGCGCCGAACTGCGCGGAAGCGCGGGCGGCGCGAACGCCGCCGGAGCCGGCGCCAATAACAACCAGATCGTAGTCCTGAGCCAATTTCCCGCTCCGTGAAGGCCGACGCCTGTAGCACAGAATAAAAGACCCCGCACAAGGCGGGGTCTGATGAACGCGTTGCTAACCCCGGAAGGTCAGACGTTAAAACCCTTGGCCTTCAGCTCGGCGCGGACTTTTGAGAAGAATTCCTGGTTCAGGTTGACCTGGAACACCTGCATGACCTTCTGCATGCTCTCGTTGTTCGTGGCGTTCGCCGTCGCCAGCTTCACCCCCACCGGCGATTCATAGAAGGCCACGATCTGCTGCAGTTCGTCGACCGAGAACTGCAGGGCATAGATGCGTGCGAACTGGTCGAGCAGATCGCCCTTCTTGTCCTTGTATTCGTCGAGCGTCTTGGTGATCGCGTCGTCGACCTGCTGGGTGAGGGTCGGGTTCTGCTGGACGATCTGCTGCATGGTCTTGACCGCGGTCTGGACCAGCGCGACCTGATAGATGCCGGACGTGTCCGTCAGATCGACATACTTGCGCGCCAGCGCCAGGTGTTCGGGGGAAATCTCGCTTTCCTGTGCGCTGGACGGCAGGACCGCACCGCCAAGGGTGAGCAGCGCGATCAAGATCAACGCGGCACGCTTCATCAGAAAATTCATGGTGGTAGTGCTCATTGTTCGTGTTTCCCCCGTTCGCGTCACGCGCCGATCACCGTCACGCCCGCGTCTCCCGCAATGTATGCCCGGTCGCACAGGCCAATGAAAAGACCATGCTCTACAACGCCGGGGATTTCCAGCAGCGCGTCGGACAGCGCTTCTGGCTCCGAAATACGGCCAAAAGAAGCATCGAGAATGGCGTGGCCGCCGTCGGTCACGAAGGGCGATCCATCTGCCCCGAGGCGCCGCACGAGGCCTCCCTCGGCACCAAAACGGTCCATCACCGCCTCGATGGCGATCGCCGTGGCACCGAGACCGAAGATGTTGACCTCTACGGGGAGCGGGAAGCGGCCGAGGGTGGCGACCAGCTTGCTCGCATCGGCGATGACGATCATGCGCTTCGAAGCGGCGGCGACGATCTTTTCGCGCAGCAGTGCCCCGCCGCCGCCCTTGATGAGGGCGAGGCCGGGCCCGATTTCGTCGGCGCCGTCGATGGTGAGACCGAGCTGCGGCGTGGTTTCGAGGTCGGTCAGCGGGATATTGAGGCTCCGCGCCTGGGCGGCGGTGGCTTCCGAGGTGGGGATGCAGAGCACCTCGAGCCCGGCGGCGACCCGCTCGCCGAGTAGATCCACCAGGTGTTTGGCGGTTGAACCGGTGCCAAGACCGAGACGCATGCCCGGCCGCACTTCCTCGAGGGCCCTCGCCGCCGCGGCGCGTTTCAGTGATTCACTCAATTTGACCCCCGTGTTCGCTGCGGGGGCAGCTACGAGGCCCCGGCGGGCCTGTCAATGCGCCTAGTTCACGGATTGGTGAATAGCGCCTGTCGCATCGTGGCAACAGAATGCACATCAGGTGTTCGTAGCATGACCGAATCGTGGCTGACTCCTCTTTTCGCGTCGAATCAAACCCGCTAAGCAAAATTGGACAGATCGGCCCCAACGTTTCCTGCGGAAGGGCGTCAGAATTAGAGGCTCCGTTCGAGACATGATCAAACTCAAGACAGTCATCGCCGCGGCTATGGTGGCGCTGCTTTCCCTGTCGACCATCACCCCCGCCTTCGCCGCCCTGGTCTTCAACTACGACACCAATGTCTGGGAGAAGGCCTCGACCGTGCAGGCCCGGGCCAAGCGCGGCAGCTCGATCCCCAAGGAGGTGGTTGCCTACGAAACCACGTTCAAGCCGGGCACCATCGTCATCGAAACCTCCGAGCGCCGTCTGTATCTCGTGCTCGAGGACGGCAAGGCGCTGAAGTATGGCATCGGCGTTGGCCGCGATGGCTTCCGCTGGACCGGTCAGCACAAGGTCACCCGCATGGCCGAGTGGCCCGGCTGGACGCCGCCGGCCCAGATGCGCAAGCGCGTTCCGGACCTGCCGGCCTACATGCCCGGCGGCCCGAACAATCCGCTCGGCGCGCGCGCCCTCTATATCGGCTCGACGCTGTACCGCATCCACGGCACGTCCGAGCCCTGGACCATCGGCCAGGCCGTGTCCTCGGGCTGTATCCGCCTGACCAACGACGACGTGACCGACCTCTACACCCGCGTGAAGGTTGGCGCGACGGTGGTCGTCCGCCAGTAAGCGGCGACACCCAGAGTTCCGAAGGGCCGGCCTCGCGCCGGCCCTTTTGTTTTGCGGGCGGGGACGGGCAGCGGTATATCTCGCGCGATGTCCATTACCCTTCTCAAGCAGCCGGGAATCGACCCGCGGGGGGCGCCTGCCCCACTGATCGACCGCTATGGGCGGCAGATCACCTACCTGCGCGTCTCGGTGACGGACCGCTGCGATTTCCGCTGCGTCTACTGCATGGCCGAGAACATGCAGTTCCTGCCCAAGAAGGACATCCTCAGCTTCGAGGAGATCGACACCATCGTTTCGGCCTTCGTCGCCCGCGGGGTGAAGAAGGTCCGGCTGACGGGCGGCGAGCCGCTGGTGCGGCGCGATATCATGGACCTGTTCGGCTCGATCGGCGCGCATCTGGGGCACGGGCTCGAGGAACTGACGGTCACGACCAATGGCAGCCAGTTGCGCCGGCATGCCGAGGGAATGGCGCGCGCCGGGGTGCGCCGGGTCAACGTATCCCTCGATACGCTCGACGAGGCGCGATTCCGCGAGATTACGCGGCGCGGCCGGATCGGCGATGTGCTCGACGGGATCGATGCGGCGGTGGATGCCGGGCTTGCGGTCAAGATCAACATGGTCGCGATGCGGGGCATCAACGAGCACGAGATCGAGCCGATGATGGCCTTTGCGCATGGGCGCGGGTTCGGACTGACGCTGATCGAGGGCATGCCGCTTGGCGAAGTGGGGATCGACAGGGTCGACACATACCTGCCGCTGAAGCAGTTGCACGACGACCTGGCGCGGCGCTTCACCTTCGAGCCGGCGCAGCACCGCACGGGCGGACCGGCGCGCTATGTGTGCGTGAAGGAGACCGGCGGGGTGCTCGGTTTCATCACGCCTATGAGCCACAATTTCTGCGAGAGCTGCAACCGGGTGCGGCTGACCGCGACCGGGCAGCTCTATATGTGCCTCGGGCAGGACGACATGGTGGACCTGCGCGCCGCGCTGCGCGAGAGCGGGCCGGAGGCCCTCGACGCCGAGCTCGACCGCGCCATGCTGCTCAAGCCCAAGGGGCACGACTTCGTCATCGATCGTACCCACAGCGCCCCTGCCCTAAGCCGCCACATGAGTGTAACCGGCGGCTAAAGCCTCGGGGATATCCCTGACGAAGCGCGCGG
>DAORUH010000026.1:0-26293 GCA_035433065.1 Devosia sp.
AATTGTTGAGCCGCGACGCCGGATCGGGGATGCCCACCCGCGCCAGCATGTCGATGGCCGCCCGCTTGTTCTCCGCACGGCTGCCGGGGCTGTGCGCCTCGAGCACCTCGATGATCTGCCGGCCCACGGTGAGCGCCGGGTTCAGCGCCGTCTGCGCGTCCTGGAAGGTGATGGCGAGATCGCGTCCGCGGATATGCCGCCGCTCGCTCTCGTTCATCGACAGCAGGTCGCGCCCGCCGAAACGCGCCGTGCCACTCACCCGCCCGGGATGGCGGATCAGCCCCAGCGCGCTGAGGAAGGTGACCGACTTGCCGGAGCCGGATTCCCCCACGACGCCGAGGCATTCGCCGGGCGCCACGTCGAGATCGACGCCCTCCACGGCAACCACCTTGCCGCGGCTGGTCGGGAACTCGGTCCTCAGCCCCCGGATCGAGAGCACGGGTTCACTGGCAGCAGTCATCGGCTGAGCCTCGGGTCGAAAGCATCGCGCAGCGACTGTCCGGAGAGGTTCGCCGAAAGCACGAGAATGAAGATGGCGACGCCGGGGAAGGCGCTCACCCACCAGGCAGCCAGCATGAACACGCGCCCGTCGGCGATCATCGTGCCCCAGGCCGGGGTCGGTGGCTGCACCCCGATGCCGAGGAACGACAGGCTCGCCTCGACGATGATGATGGTGCCGACGCGCAGCGTCGCCACCACCACCACCGAGGAGAGGATGTTGGGCAGGATTTCCACAAACATCGTGCGCAGCGGCGACAGCCCGATGGCGTCGGCCGCCTCGACATATTCGCGGTTGCGCAGTTCCAGCGTCTGCCCGCGCACCAGCCGGCAGGTGATGACCCATTCGAACAGCACGAGGGCGAGGATGATGTTGCCCAGCCCCGGCCCCATCATGCCCATCAGCCCGATGGCGAAGATCAGCAGCGGGAAGGCCAGCAGCACGTCGACAGTGCGCGAGATCACCATATCGACCACGCCGCCGAAGTAACCGGCCAGCAGCCCCATGATGGTGCCGACAACACCAGCGATCAGCACCACGACAACGCCGATGAAGATCGAGATTCGCGCCCCGAAAATGATGCGCGAAAGCGTGTCGCGGCCCAGCGCATCGCAGCCCAGCGGATAGGCCCAGTCGCCCCCTTTCATCCACGCCGGCGGCTGCAGGCGCCTGAGCAGCGAGCTGGCATTGGGATCGTGCGGCGCAATCAGCGGCGCGAAGATCGCCACCAGCACGAAGCCGATGAAGATGAGGCCGAACAGCACACCGAAGCGGTCGGAAACGAAGGCGCGAAAACTCTGGCGGGCCAGCGAGTCGGAGCGGGCGGAGGTCGTTGCAAGGGTCATTGTGCCGGTCCCCTAGAGCCGGACGCGCGGGTTGATCGCGACATAGAGCATGTCGGCGATGAAGTTCGCGGCGATGTAGAAGACGGCGAACATCAACACCGTGGTCTGCACCAGCGGATAGTTGCGCGTCGTCACGCCCTCGATCAGCACGCGCCCCACGCCGGGCCACGAGAAGATCGTCTCGGTGATGATGCTGCCGCTCAGCAGCGAGCCGAAATCGAGCGCGATCACCGTCACCACCGGGATCATCGCATTGCGCAGCGCATGGCGGATGATCACGTGCCGGCGGGGCAGGCCCTTGGCGATGGCGAAGGCGGTGTAGTCCTGCTGCAGCGTTTCGATCATCGCCGAGCGCGTCACCCGCATCAGCAGCGCACTCAGCGCCGCGCCGAGCGTCAGCGCCGGCAAAGCGAGGTGCCGCAGCACCGCAAGGAAGGCATCCGGCCGTCCCCAGAGCAGGCTGTCGATGAGCAGGAAACCCGTGACATGCGGGATGTTCAGCGTTGTCGGCGTCTGGCCCGAAACCGGTAGCCACCCCAACTGTACCGCAAAGAACATGATCAGCATGATGCCGAGCCAGAAGTTCGGCACGGCCACCCCGGCGACTGCCGCGGTGGTCGCCAGCTTGTCGAAGATCGAGCCGCGCTTCACCGCAGCGATGACGCCGCAGGGAATGGCGATGGCCAGCGCCACGAACAGCGCGGCGATGGAGAGTTCGATGGTCGCCGGCAGGCGTTCGACAAGCACGTCGAACACCGGCCGGCGATGGTAGAAGCTGAGACCGAAGTCCCCGCGCAGCGCACTGAGCACGAACTGGAAGAAGCGTTCGTGCAGGGGCAGATGCAGGCCGAGATCGCGACGCATGGTCTCGATCTGCTCGGGCGTGACGTTGTCGTCACTGCCCACCATGATCTCGACCGGATCGCCCGGTGTCAGCGCCATCATCAGAAAGACGACGAGCGCCACACCGAGCAGCACCGGAATGAGCTGGAGCAAGCGCTCCAGGACAGTCCGCAGGTTCAAGACAGGCCTCCCCCAGCGCTCGCGCGCCGTACTTACTCAGCGACGGTTGCGCGATGCATGTAGATCATCGAACTGGGGATCGGCTGCCAGTCCTTCACCCGCTTGCTGACCCCGTAGATGTCCTGCGGCACCCACAAAAAGATCAGTGGGGCTTCCTTGTTGACGATGGCTTCCGCCTCCTGGAACTGCTTGGCGCGTTCCTCGCTGTTGGAGTTGTACATCGCCGCCGTCACCAGCCGATCGACATCGGCATTGGTGAAGCCCGAGTAGTTGCCGCGGTCGTCGGTGCGCATCATCGGCGGGAAGATGCCGTTCGGGTCGAGCCCGGCGCTGCCCCATGAGCCGAAGTACATGTCGCGCTCACGCTTGGTCTTGTCGGCCCAGATCGGTGTGATGACCGAGCCTTCCCAGACCTGCACCGTCGCACGGATGCCGACTTCGGTGAGTTGGGTCGCGATCACCTCGGCGATGTCCTTGAACGGGCCCTGCACGTCGAGCACCACATCGACGCCATTGGCAAATCCGGCTTCCGCCAGCAGCTTCTTGGACAGTTCCGGATCGAACGCGTAGGCGGGCAACTCGCTCGCCGCGAACGAGTCGGCGCTGAGGATGCCGTTGACGAGGCTTGCCGTGCCTTCCAGCACCTTGTCGACGATCAGCGCGCGGTCGATGGCGTGGTTTGCCGCCTGGCGCACGCGGATGTCATTGAACGGCGGCTTGGTGTTGTTGAGCGTGACAAAGAACGTGCGCGTCCCGTTCACCGACACCACGTCGGCGATGCCGCTCTGTTCGATCTGCGGGCGCAGGAACGGCGGGATTTCCGTGGCGATGTCGATTTCCCCGGCCAGCAGCGCCGCAACGCGGGCCGATGTGTCGGGGATGGTGCGGAAGGTCACGGTATCAAGCCGCGCCGGACCAACCGGCGGCGGTTCGGCCGGCCCGCCGTAATAGTCCGCGAACTTTTCGAGCACGACGCGCTCACCCGGCGACCAACTGACCAGCTTGAACGGCCCGGTTCCATCAGCCGTGGTCGCAAGCCCGCCCGGTCCGGCGGCCTCGACAAAGCTCTTGTTGACGATCTGGATGCCGCCCTCGCTCGACAGCGATGCCGGCAGTGTCGGGTAGGGATCGCTGAGCTTGATGCGCAGCGTATTCTCGCCGACGATCTCGGTCGAGACGATCGGGCCGGCGAGGCCCTTGCGCGCGCTGGTCTTGCCGTCGAGCGCGTTCTCGTTCAGCACGCGGTCGAAGGTGAACTTGACGTCCTCCATCGTCATCGTGTCGCCGCTGTGGAATTTGACGTCCGTGCGGAACGTCGCATCGTAGGTCAGCGGATCGACTTCCACCCATCCCGAGAGCAGGGCCGGCAGCCGCTCGGCGCCCGGCAGGCGCATGAACGGGCCGTCATAGATGTTTCCGAGCAGCGACTGGGCATTGCGGTCGCGATGGTTTGCAGGATCCATCGACACCGGATCGGCGGCAACGCCGATCGCCAGGTCTGCCGCGTGAACGGAGATGGCCGGCATCAGTGCGCCGGCCGTGAGAACCGCCAGCATGGCGGAAGTGACTAGTCGTCGACTCAATTCCTTCTCCTTCGCTCGATTGTTAAGCCGGCCCTCCCCAGGCTCGGCTCAGGGAATCCTCACCTCGTAGAGGGGCGGATAGTGCTGGCATCCGAAGACATCGGTGTCGGGAATGGAGCCCGACGGCCGCGCGCGGCGGATGGTGAACTTGATGGCGTTGGCCGGCTCGAACACGACGAAGTCGGTCACCCGTTCCAGCGGCAGGCCGTACAGCGTCGACATGCTCTCCTTCGACAGCACGCCGCTGTCGCGGACGCGCTCGAAATTGGCGCGGTCGCGGAACATGATGTCGAAGGTGATGTGATCGACGCCGGCATTCTTGCTGCGGATGGTGCTGGCGAGATCGAACAGGCGCGTGCCGTTGGCAGGCCCGATCTGCGGCGCGGTCTTGACTTTGGTTGCAGTGGTCATGGTCGTTCCGATCAGGCGCTGATGGTCTGGAAGCTGAGGCGGCTGAGCTCGTCGGCCCGGTCCACCTTGACGAGATGGTTCATCGTCCACTCGTAGGCGGGCTGGATGTGCATCACCTCGTCGCTGAAGATGCCGGCGATACCGGCGGTGCCCTTCACCCCCGGCAGCCGCGCCTGCAGGATCGCCTTGCCGGCGATGTGGCAGACCTGTTCGGCAGTGTCGGGATCGTTCGCCGTGACATCGGCGATGATGCACATTTCCTGCGGGTTCATCACCGGGTTGGGCTCAAGCTCGCCCATCACGCCATCGCGGCCATAGCGGTGGTAATGCAGCGAGTACTTTCCCTCCGGCGGCCCGAAGATCGCCGCGACGCGCTCGCGCGCCAGCCGCAGCACCTCATCGAGGTTCTCGATCGTGTGCGGATCGCGCAGGCCCGCGATGAAGATGCGGCGCTCCGCGATCTTGCCCGAACCCTCGATCTTCACCCGGATCGCGTCGTCCTCGACGAAGGTCTGCCCGGTGACACGGGTGGTCTTCTCGTCCACCGCCTCGTAGCGGCAGTTTGTCATGTCGAGATAGCCGCCCGGCACGTGCTCGCGGAACGGGTTGGCGCGCTCGTACATGGCGTGCGCGGCAACCGACACCGGCGTACAGCGCTGCAGCGGGCTCATCGCCGTCAGGTACACCCCGTCATCGGCGATCCGGCCGAGCACCGTCTCCTTGCTGCGATACGGCTCGGCGCAGAACGAGGCGCATTCCAGCGCCTTGCCGGCAAAGTACGCGTCGGCCTTCGAGTGCCCGCGCAGGATCAGCGGCGCGGCAAAGATCGACACGTCACAGGTCCGCCCGCAGATGATGACATCCGCGCCGTCCTTGAGCGCCGCAATGATCGGCTCGACGCCCACCACCGCCACCACGCGGTCGGTGCGCTCCAGCGTGTCCTTGTCGAGGTCCGGCCGGCCGTTGAGCCCGCTGATGATCTCGCCCGAATTCATGCGCTCGCGCAGCGCCGCAACCGGCATCTCGGTATGGATCGCCGCCAGCTTGAACGGCTTGAGGTTATGCGCCTTCGCGATCTCGCGGATCAGTCGCACATACTGGTCGACGCCCCGGTCCGTCCCCGTATCCGAGGCCGAGCCGACGATCATCGGCACGCCCAGTTCGCGGGCGGCAAGCAGCATGTGCTCGAGATCGTGCTTCTGGAACGCTTCGGCCGAGGGGGGAATGTCGGCGCCCAGCGGGTAGGGGCCGATATCGCAGCTGCCCGAGTCGCAGATGATGAAGTCGGGACGCTCCGCCACGCCGGCCCGGAAGCTCTCGACGCTGAACGGCATGGTTCCCATGTGTCCCGACGGGACGATGATCTTGGTGGTAGGCACACCCAACTCCTCGATTTCCGATACCCGCCGGCCCGCGGCGGTCTTGGAAGAAGAGTTGCAATCGCCGTGCCAGTTGCCCGCCCCCATGCGTTGCGGGGCGTTCAGCAGAAATGCGCGATGTCCGGATACGGGAGAGCTGCGTGATGGCCACGCAGCGGCGTGAGCATCACGCGTCGGTGGCGGGGATGCCGAGCTTCATCATGCGATAGCGCAGCGCGTGCCGGGTGACCCCCAGTGCATCCGCCGCCCGCGCGACATTGTGCGAATTGCGCTCCAGCGCCTGCCTGATGTGCTGGCGCTGGAAGTCGAGCGTCGCTTCTTCGAGCGGCCGCAGCGCCTCGACCGGCCTGCTCTCCGCGAGCGTCACCGGATCGTTCCCGCCGAACTCGCTCGTGCCCGCCGGCGCCGCCCGCTTCAGCGAGGCCCAGAACCCCGGATCGGTCATCCGCGCCGGCAGGTCGGATACCCGCACCCGCTCGTCGTCGGAAAGGATGTAGAGCCGCTCGATCAGGTGGGCGAGCTCGCGCACATTGCCCGGCCAGCGGTATCTTGCGAACACCTCCCGCACCTCGTCGTCGAGGTGCTTTTGCGGCGCGTTGTAGCTCTTCGCGAAGGCATCGAGATAATGCCGCGCCAGCAGCAGCACATCGTCGCCGCGCTCCCGCAGTGGCGGAATGCGCACAAACACCAGTTGCAGCCGATAGAACAGATCCTCGCGAAAACGCCCGCGCGCCACTTCGGTTAGCAGCATCTTGTTGGTCGCCGCGACGAGTCTGAGATCAACCGGCACGTTGTCGACCCCGCCCACCCGCCGCAGCTGATGCGTATCGAGCAGCGTCAGCAGCTTTGCCTGCATGGTCAGGTCGAGTTCGGAAATCTCGTCAAGGAACAGCGTGCCTTTGTGCGCCGCCTCGACCAGCCCCATCTTGGAGCTCGACGCCCCGGTGAACGAGCCCTTGGTATAGCCGAACAGTTCGGACTCGATGAGGGTAGGGGGGATGGCCGCGCAATTGACGTCGACAAACCGCCCCGAGGCACGCGCCGAAAAGTCGTGCATCATCCGGCTGATGAAGCTCTTGCCGGTCCCGGTTTCCCCGTAAAGCATCACGGTCGGCGCCGGGCTGTGGCCGATCCGCTCGATCAGCCGGCGCAGGTTCTGGATGCTGGGATGCTCTCCCAGCAGAACCTGCAGGCCGGGGTCCGGCGGTGCCTTGCGCGTCTCCAAGCCCAAATCCCTCAAAGTCCCCGGGGCGATAGTGCGGCTCCGTTTCGCGAGGCGTCAACAGGGTCGCGTTCCGGCGCATGCAACGCCGCCGCAACCGGGGTCCGGGGGCCGCCGCGTCCCCCGCCGGCGCCCGGTTGACCCCCGCGGCCCGTCCGTGCACTAGGGGGAGCGGCCCCGCCCCCGAGTCCTGCCTATGCTCGCGATCTTCAACGTCGTCATCCCGGTCTTCGCGATCATCGCGCTGGGCAATCTCGCCGTGCGCTTCCGCCTCTATCCGGCCGAGGGCATCCGGGGCCTCGTCGCCTTCGTCAACAATTTCGCGACGCCCTGCCTCCTGTTCCAGGCCATGCGGACGTCCGAGTTCGGCTCGGCCTTCAACTTCCACATCATCGTGCCGTTCTATGCCGGCGCGCTGTTCTCGCTGCTGGCCGGCTCGATCGTTGCCGCGCGCATCTTCAGGAACAAGCCCGGCGAAAGCGTCGCGTCGGGCTTTGCCGCCATGTTCACCAACACCGTGCTGATGGGCATTCCCATCGTGCAGCGCGCCTATGGCGATGCGGCCATGCCGGTGGTCTTCTCGATCATCGCCTTCCACGCGCCCATGCTGATCACCATCGGAATGCTGGTGATGGAACTCGTGCGCCGCGACGGCGCGCCCATCCACAAGGCGCTCGGCGTCGCGGCCATCCGCATCGTGCAGAACCCGCTGCTGTGGGGCGTCGGGCTCGGCCTTGTCGCCAACCTGCTCGATCTCGAACTGATCGAGCCGGTCGATGCCTTCTTCACCATGATGGCGGCCGCCGTGCTGCCCGCGGCGCTGTTCGGGCTCGGCGGCGCGCTCAACGAATACCGCCTCGCCGACAACTGGACGCAGGCCCTCGCCATGTCCATGTTCAAGCTCATCATCCACCCGGCGATCGCCTGGGTGATCATGGTGCCCATTCTCAACGTCAATCACGATCTGGCGCGCTATGGCGTGCTGCTGGCCGCCATGCCGACGGGCATCAATGCCTATGTGTTCGCTACCTACTACAACCGGTCGGTGAACGTCGCGGCCAACACCATCCTGCTCACCACGCTCCTGTCGGTGTTCACGATCTCGCTCTGGCTCTACATCCTGAGCTTCTAGCCGTCGGCCGTGATCTCGACGGTTTCCGCCGAGCCCGCCGATGCGGCCGGCACCGAACGCACCGCGACGGTGGACAGCCCATCGAGCCCGCAGGCGACCCGCACATGCCGCTCCGTCGGGCACAGGTTCAGCATCGCGTCGAAGGCGATCCAGCCCAGCCCGTCGTCCCATGCCTCCGCCCAGGCATGAAGGGCCACAGCCGCGTCGTCCTCCGGCACGAGATAGCCGGTGACGAACCGCGCCGGAATGTCGAAGGCCCGCGCCGCACCGACAAACGCATGGGCATAGTCCGCCGCCACCACCGGCCGCGCCTGTCCCTGCGCCTGCGATTGTCCGTCCTGCACCTGCGACTGCGCCGGCGCTTCGTCCAGCACCTCGCCCACCCGCGCCATCAGCTCATGCAGCAGCGCAATGCGCTCGTTGCCTGTCCTCGGCTGCGCCCGAAAACCCTCGACGACTGCGCCCTGCGGCTTGGTCAGCGGCGTCACCCGCCGGAACAGCGCCGGCACCGGGTCGCGCTCCAACCGGCCGACGACCCCGTTGCGGTCAGCCGTCTCGACAATGCCATGCGCGAAAATGGTCAGCCGCGACGCGGGCCGTGTCAGCGTGCACAGGTGCGCCCGGTTCCCATAGGCATCGATGAAGCCGGTGGCGTCATCCATCCCCTCGGCCTCGAGCCGCCAGCTCTTCACATCCTGCACCGGCGAGCTTTGCGGCGTCAGCAGCAGGTGCTGCACGGCACGCGGAAGTCCCTCGCCGATGGTGGTTTCGATCGTGTGCCGGATGGAGATCTGCATCAGTAAAAATTGTAGCTGTCGCTGAGGGTCGCGGTGATGCGGTTGTTGCGGGCGATGAACTCCGTCAGGAACTCATGCAGCCCGTCGGCGAAGATGCGGTCCATGTTGTTGCCGTCCAGCATGGCGGTCGCCTCGGCCACCGCGTCATGCGTGGCGGTGCGCGTGCCGTAGATGGTCTCCAGCATGTCGACCGTGCGGTTGACCCAGTCGAGGCAGAACACCAGCGAGCGCGGCATTTCCGGCCTCAGGATCAGGTAGTCCGCAATGTTCCACGCCTTGAATCGGTCGTGGTAGACGTGCTGGTAGCTGCGATGCGCGGAAGCCGCGCGCAGGATCAGCGTCCACTGCTGGATATCGACATCGCCGCCCACCAGCGTCGCCCGCGGCAGCAGCACATAATACTTCATGTCGAGGATGCGCGCGGTGTTGTCGGCGCGCTCGACAAAATTGCCCATCTGGCTGAACGCATAGCCATCATCGCGCAGGATGGTGGAGAGCATGGCGCCCCGATACTGGTGCGAAACCTGCTTCACCCATTGCAGCAGTTCCGTCAGCTTGCCGCCGGTGACATCGCGCGGCCGCAGCTGGCTGAACTCCAGATACGCGCTGTTGATCGTCTCCCACACGTCCGACGTCAGCGCCGTGCGCACCGACCGCGCATTGGTCCGCGCCGCCGTAAGGCAGGTCTTCACCGACGACGGGTTGTCCTCGTCGAACAGCATGAAGTGGCTCACCGCCGCGACATCGGCCACCTTGTACTTCTTGGCGAACTCCTCCTCCACCTCGGCCGCCTGCATCATCGAAACCAGATGCTCGCTCGCCCCGCCCTCACGCCGCGACGTAAGGCTCATCCGATACCCCACCTCCAGCAACCGAGCCATATTCTCCGCCCGCTCGACATAGCGGGAAAGCCAGAACAGGTTTTGTGCCGTTCTACCGAGCATGGGACAGCTCCGGAGCAAGCGGCCCCACCCTCATCCGGGCTTCGCCCACCTTCTCCCATCGAGGGAGAAGGCGTGACTGAGAAATCTCGGCTCGATCGCCTTCTCCCTTGATGGGAGAAGGTGCCTGAAGGGCGGATGAGGGTGGGGCAACAAACACTGCGCTCAATCCTCCAGCACCCACGTATCCTTGGTTCCCCCGCCCTGCGACGAGTTCACCACCAGCGATCCCTTCTTCAGCGCCACGCGGGTCAGCCCGCCGGGGGTGATCCGCACCTCGTCGCCCACCAGCACATACGGACGCAGGTCCACATGCCGCGGCGCAATGCCGTTCTTCACGAACGTCGGGCACGTCGACAGCGCCAGCGTCGGCTGCACGATGTAATTGTCCGGCCGCGCGATGATCTTTTTCCGGAACTCATCGCGCTGCGCCCGGGTGGAGGCCGGCCCCACCAGCATGCCGTAGCCGCCCGAGCCGTGCACCTCCTTCACCACCAGTTCCTCGAGGTGCTCGAGCACGTAGGCCCGCTCGACATCGTTGGTGCAGTTGTAGGTCGGCACGTTCTTCAAGAGCGGCTTCTCGCCGAGGTAGAATTCGATGATCTCCGGCACGAAGGTATAGACCGCCTTGTCGTCGGCAATGCCCGTGCCCGGCGCATTGACCAGCGTGACATTGCCCGACCGGTAGGCGTCGAACAGCCCCGGCACGCCCAGCATCGAATCCGGCCGGAAGGTGAGGGGGTCGAGGAAATCGTCGTCGATGCGGCGATAAATGACGTCCACCCGCTCCGGGCCGGTCGTCGTCCGCATGAACACCTTGCCGCCCTCGACATAGAGGTCCTGGCCCTCACACAGCGTCGCCCCCATCTGGTCGGCAAGGAACGAGTGCTCGAAATAGGCCGAGTTGTAGATGCCCGGCGTCAGCACCACGAGGTTGGGCGATGAGCCCGAATTGGCGGGCGCGACGCTCTCCATCGTCCGCCGCAGGTTTTCCGGATAGCTCTCGACCGGCGCCACCTTCATGCGCTGGAACAGTTCCGGCGCCAGCTGCAGCATCGCCTCGCGGTCTTCCAGCATGTAGCTGACACCCGACGGGGTGCGCAGGTTGTCTTCCAGCACGTACCAGTCTTCCGGCCCCACCCGCACGATGTCGACGCCGATGATGTGCGAATAGACGCCGCGCGGCGGATCGAGCCCCATCATTTCCGGGCAGAAGGCCGAATTCTGCAGGATCAGCTTTTCCGGCACCCGCCCGGCCCGCAAAATCTCCTGCCGGTGATAGATGTCGTAAAGGAAGGCGTTGAGCGCCCGCACCCGCTGCTCGATGGCCTTCGAGAGCCTGCGCCACTCCTGCGCCGCGATGATGCGGGGGATGACGTCGAAGGGAATGAGCTTTTCGACCCCTTCTTCCGATCCGTAGACCGCGAAGGTGATGCCAAGCCTTCGGAAGATGCCCTCCGCGTCGGCCGACATCAGGCTCATTGCCTGTGCCGGTTGTTCCTTCAGCCACGCGTCGAGAACGAGGTAAGGGTCGCGGATGGTCCCATCCGCATTGTGCATTTCGTCAAACGGGGTGGTCGAGTTCATTACTCCCGCTGGGCTTACGGCTTCCACTGCATTGCCATTGCTACACGTTTCCCGTTGGCCGTCTATCCCCTCGATTGCGGGTGAAAATCGGGATGGGAAGCGGACGCCTCGCGCCGTTCCCGCCCTTCTATCGACGGGCGTTTGCACCTATGAGTCGCGCGGAACTTGAGGAGTGCCGAGACATGCCCATCGAAATCGTCCAGACCACCAAGCTGCTCGAGTCCTGCGAGAAGGCGCTGGCCGAGCGCTACACCGTGCACAAGCTCCACGAAGCCGCCGATCCGGAAGCGCTGCTGAAAAGCGTCGCCGACCGCGTTCGCGCCGTGGTGAGCGGCCCGGCCCCCGCCAGCGTCATCAACGCGCTGCCCAAACTCGAAATCGTCGCCCATTTCGGCGTCGGCTATGACTCGGTCGATACCGAAGCCGCCAAGGCGCGCGGCGTTGCCGTCACCAACACCCCGGATGTCCTCACCAACGCGGTGGCCGAACTGACCGTCGGTATGATGCTCGCGCTCGCCCGCCAGATCGTCGTCGCCGACAAGTACATCCGCGACGGCAAGTGGAAGGTCACCTACGGCTTCCCCTTCGCCCAGGAGCTCAACGGCAAGACCGTCGGCATCCTCGGGCTCGGCCGCATCGGCAAGGAGATCGCGACGCGGCTGCAGGCCATGCGCATGCGCGTCGTCTATCACGGCCGCCGCCAGCAGATGGACGAGCCCTACGTCTACTACGACAACCTCGTCGACATGGCCCGCGACAGCGATTGGCTGGTGATCATCGCCCCGGGCGGCAAGGACACCGCGAAGCTCGTTGACCGCAAGGTGCTCGAAGCGCTCGGCCCCGAGGGTTACCTCATGAACATCGCCCGCGGCTCGCTCGTCGATGAGCCGGTGCTGGTCGAGATGCTGAAGAGCGGCGCGCTCGGCGGCGCGGCGCTCGATGTGTTCGCCAGCGAGCCGACGGTGCCCGAGGAACTCTACGCCCTCGACAACGTCGTCCTCGCCCCGCATATCGGCAGCGCCACGCAGCAGACGCGCGACAAGATGGGCCAGCTGGTCATCGACAATCTCGAAGCCCACTTCGCCGGCAAGCCGCTGATCTCGCGCGTGGTCTGACCACGCGGGGGAGGGGCAGGCGGCACCGCCGGAACCCTCCCGCGCGTCGCCCGTTCGCATTCCGGTTTGATTTTTCGCGCGGCGCTGCAACACTGCGCGCGACGAAGCAGCGGAGACGGCGATGCACGAATGGTGGCGTGGCGGGGTGATCTATCAGGTCTACCCGCGGTCCTTTCAGGACAGCAACGGCGACGGCATCGGCGATCTCGCCGGCATCATGCGCCGGCTCGACTACATCGCCTCGCTCGGTGTCGATTGCATCTGGCTCTCGCCTATCCAGCAGTCGCCGCAGGCCGACATGGGGTACGACGTTTCCGACTACACGGAAGTCGACCGCCTGTTCGGCACCCTCAACGACTTTGACTCGCTGATCGAACGCGCCCACGCGCTGGGGCTCAAGGTCATCATGGACCAGGTGCTCTCACACACCTCGTCCGAGCACCCCTGGTTCCGTGAAAGCAAGCTGAGCCGCACCAATTCGCGCGCCGACTGGTACGTCTGGGCCGACCCCAAGCGCGATGGCTCGCCGCCCAACAACTGGCCGTCGGTCTTCGGCGGCCGGGCGTGGGAATGGAACCCCAGCCGCGGGCAATACTACTTCCACAATTTCCTCGGCGAGCAGCCCGATCTCAACTTCCACAACGCGGAGGTCCAGGACGCCATCCTCGACATCCTGCGCTTCTGGCTCGAGCGCGGCGTCGACGGTTTTCGGCTCGATACCGTGAACTACTACTTCCACGACACGCAGCTCAGGAACAATCCCGCCTCCCGCCGGCCAAAGCATCTGCCTTATGCCGTGAACCCCTACGACATGCAGGAGCACCGCTACGGCAAGAGCCAGCCCGAAAACGTCGCCTTCCTCAGGCGCGTGCGAAAACTGCTCGACCAGTTCCCGGGCACCACGACCGTCGGTGAGATCGGCGACAGCCACAAGGGCCTGCAGCTGATGGAGGAATACACCTCCGGCCGCGACAAGCTGCACATGGCCTACACCTTTGACATGCTGGGCGATGAGTTCACCGCCGCCCATTTCCGTACGAAGATCGAAAAATTCTTCACCGGCGCCCCCAATGGCTGGCCGTGCTGGGCCTTTTCCAACCACGACGTCCGCCGTCACGCGACCCGCTGGGCCGCCTACTCAATCGATCCGCAGGCCCTCGCCCGGCAGGCCGTCGCGATGCTCTGCAGCTTCCGTGGCTCGGTCTGCCTCTATCAGGGCGAGGAACTCGGTCTCCCCGAAACCGACCTCTTGTTCGAGGAACTGACCGATCCGCCGGGCATCCGCTTCTGGCCCGAATACAAGGGCCGCGACGGTTGCCGCACGCCGATCCCGTGGGAGGAGGGCGAGGCGCCCAACGGCTTTACCACCGGCACGCCCTGGCTGCCGGTCAAGCAGGCACAGTCGGCACACAACGTGGCGGTGCAGAACGCCGACCCGGCCTCGACCCTCAATGCCTACCGCAGAATGCTCGCCTTCCGCCGCGACCACGGCGTGCTGGTCGATGGCGGCATCGAGTTCATCAAGACCGGCGAGCCGGTGCTCGCTTTCCGGCGCACCAGCCCCGGCGGCAACCTGCTCTGCATCTTCAATCTGGGCCCCGATCCGGTGCGCATCGCCATCGACAACGCGCCGGCGGGGACAGTGCCGGAGCCGGTGTCCGAGGCCGCAACGCTGACCGCCAACCGGCTCGTCCTCGGGCCCAACGGCTACGCCTTCATCGCCGAATCCGGCGGCCAGATTGGCGTCAAATTCACCCGCCGCCCGAAACGGGCGACGGCCTGATCGCTTACCCCGGCAGACGCAGGTCCAGCGGCTTCAACTGGAACGTGTCGGGATCGTAGTATTCGGTGATCCAGCCGTTCGGCCCGCGCCGCGTGATCTTCAGGCACCCGAGCCACGTGCGCTCGGCGGTTTCGGCGTTGATGCCGGCGCGCCGCGCGCGGATCAGGTCGAACTCCATCTGGTCCTTTTCGGTGAACTTGCCGATGCCGACCTCGAAGCGGAAGTTCGCGCCGCCGCCGCCGGTCTGGCAGTTGGGGTCCGCGAGGACCGGTGTCGCCGTTGCGGCCAGCAGTGCCGCGACCACGATCGCCTTCTTCATGTTCTACTCCTTGACCTCATCCGTCTCGCGCACGAGCAGCGCCACGACCGGAATCGCCACAGTCAGCATCAACAATCTGGCGACATGATGCGCAGCGATAAACGCCGTGTCGAATCCCAGCGCAATGCCGAGGATTCCCATGCCTTCCAGCGCACCCGGCGACAGACCCAGCCAGATCTGCCCGAACGGCATGTCGACGAGCGTAGAGGCCCCGTAAGACACAATCGTAACGATCGCGATGGTCAGCGCCGTGGCGATCAGCCCGCCGGTCGCCGCCGCGCGGAATTCCGCCACTGTAATCCCCGCAAAACGCGAGCCGATCAGCCCGCCGATCATCACATAGATGGCGATCAGCAATTCCTGCGGCATCGCACCTTCGAATATCCCGGTGAACTTGGCGGTCAGCGACGCCGCCATGGCCCCCATGGCGAAGGCAGCCGGCACCCGTAGCCGCTGAAACACCAGGCCCGTCGCCGCGCAGATGACAAGGATCAGCGCAAGGTTGAGCCAGCCCGCGGGCGCCTGGCTCGCCGCCAGCGCTATGTCAGGTCCCACCGGCAGGAACAGCGCCCCGATCGGTACGGCGGTGGTCAGCATCAGGATGCGGATGACCTGGATGATGGTGATCTGGCGCGGGTCGCCCACGCCAGCCGCCGCAATGCCCATGACGAAGGCGAGGTGCCCGGGGAACGAGCTGAGATAGGCCGTGCCGCGGTCGAGCCCGAACAGCTTGCGCAGCATGTAGCCGGTCACCGTGACGATCAGCACCAGTTCGACCACCAGCGCCGCCAGCGTGACGGGCCATTGGAAGATGAGCGCAAAGCTGTCGCGGGTAACGCTCGCGCCCATCGACATGCCGGCGAACACGAAGGTCGCATCCCGCACCCAGCCGGGAAACGATACCGGCAGGCCCGAAATGGCGGCGGCGGCAACGGCCAGCGCACCGCCCATCAGCCATCCCGCCGGTAGGCCGGTGAGATTGACGAGAAAGCCCCCCGCGATCGAGATCGCAATGGTCAGCAGCGCACGAAGGAAGGTCGTCATTCCGCCGCCGATGCGCCCTCCATCAGCTTCACCCAGTAAGAGACGCCAGTGGGGATGATCTCGTCGTTGAAGTCGTAGGTGTCGGCATGCAGGCCCGCCGTCGGCCCGTTGCCGAGGAAGATCATGGCGCCCGGCCGGGCCTGCAGCATGAACGAAAAGTCCTCGGCGCCCATCGAGGCATCGGCATTGTCCTCGACCCGGTCGCCGCCCGACACCCCGCGCGCGATCGATGCCGCGAATGCCGTCTCACGCACCGTGTTCGTCGTCACCGGGCAGCCGCGCCGGTAGTAGACATCCGCCGTGCCGCCCATCGCCCCGGCAATGCCCCTGGCGATCTCGGAAATCCGGCTCTCGATGGTGCCGCGAACCGCTTCGTCGAGTGCCCGGGCCGTCCCCGTCAGCGTCACCTTCTGCGGAATGACGTTGAACGCATCACCCGCCTTGATCATCGTCACCGAGACGACGGCCGAGCGCAGCGGGTTGACGTTGCGTGAGGCAATCGACTGCAGCGCCGTGATCGTCTGTGCCGCGATCAGCACCGGATCGACGCCCTTGTGGGGCTTGGCCGCATGCCCGCCGGCGCCTTCGATCTCGATGGTGAAATAGTCGCTCGACGCCATGAAGCCGCCGGCGCGGATCTGGAACGAGCCCGCTGCGAGGTCCGGCATGTTGTGCATGCCATAGACTTCCTCGATGCCGAAGCGCTCCATGAGGCCTTCTTCGACCATCACACGGCCGCCTTCGTCGCCTTCTTCCGCCGGCTGGAAAATCACCACGGCGGTGCCGTCGAAGTTGCGGGTTTCGGCCAGGTATTTTGCCGCGCCCAGCAGCATCGCCATGTGCCCGTCATGCCCGCAGGCGTGCATCTTGCCCGGCGTCTGGCTGGCATAGGGCTTGCCGGTGCGCTCGTTGATCGGCAGCGCGTCCATGTCGGAACGGAGCCCGATGGTCTTGCCCGGCCCGCGCCCCTTGATGACGCCGACGACGCCATTCTTGGCCATGCCGGTCACGACTTCGTCGACGCCAAACGACTTCAGCAGGTCGGCAACCCTTGCCGCCGTCTTCGGCACGTCGAAACTGATCTCGGGAATCTGGTGAAGCTCACGGCGCCACCCGGTGATTTCGGAGTGGAAGTCCGCGACGCGATTGATGATGGGCATGATTGTCTCGGTTTTTCAGCGTCCTTTCTTGCCGTTCGCCCCGCCGTCCCGTCAAGCCGCCCCCGTTCCGCCCGGCACAACACCGGCGCCCCTTCTCCCTCCCCCGTCGCGGGGAGGGTAGCGCCGCCAGGGCCAAAGGCCCGTAGCAGAGCTGGGGTGGGGGAGAGGTCCGCGCCGATCGTGCCCCACCAACCTTCCACCCCCCGCGGGCGGCACCGAATGTCCCGACTTCCCCCACGTGAGCCCGCCGAACCACGCGAAACGGGCACTCCACCGTTGCAAATCCGCCCATGCCCCCTATAACTCGGCCCGCATCTTTCCACCCGGACCAGACCATGTTCGAAACACTCAACAAGGCCACGCTCGACAAGATTTTCGTGCTCATGGCCGAGTACGCTGCCGATCCGCGCGACGGCAAGATCGACCTCGGGGTCGGCGTCTACAAGGACCCGACCGGCAATACCCCGATCATGTCGGCGGTCCGGAAAGCCGAGAAACGCATCAACGACACCGCCAAGACCAAGACCTACAAGGGCGTGGTCGGCAACAAGGAGTTCTCGGCCGGCATCGTCGAGCTGGCGCTGGGTAACACCGTCGACAAGTCGCGCGTCCGCACCGTGAACGGCAACGGCGGCACCGGCGCGCTGATGATCCTCGCCCATGTGCTCGGCCGCGCCCGTCCCAAGGGCCGCATCTTCATTTCCGATCCGAGCTGGCCCAACCACTGGCCGCTCTGCGAAATGGCCGGGCTGACCCCGGTCTACTACCCGTATTTCGACCCCAAGACCCGCCGCGTCGATTTCGATGCGATGATCAAGGCGCTCGACGGCCTCGGGCCGGACGACATCGTCCTGCTGCACGGCTGCTGCCACAATCCGACCGGCGCCAGCCTCACCAATGCGCAGTGGGACCGGGTGGCCGAAAGCCTCAAGAAAACCGGCGCCTTCCCGCTGGTCGACCTCGCCTATCTCGGCTTCGGTGACGGCCTCGAGGAGGATGCCTACGGGGTCCGCAAGGTCGTCGCGGCGGTGCCCGAGTCGATGGTGGCCTTCTCCGCCTCCAAGAATTTTGGCCTCTACCGCGAGCGCGCCGGCGTCGCCATCGCCATCGCCCACGATTCGGAGCGCGCCGACGTCGTTTCCTCGCAGATGCAGAACGTCATCCGCGCCTCGATCAGCCAGACGCCCGATCACGGCGCCGAGATCGTCCAGATCATCCTGAACGACAAGGACCTGCGCGCCGAGTGGGAAGCCGAACTCACCGAAATGCGGGAACGCATGAAGCGCCTGCGCGTCAAACTGGCGGAAGCGATCAAGGCACGCTCGAACTCGGCCGATTTCGATTTCATCGCCGAACATACCGGCATGTTTTCGCTGCTCGGCCTGCCCGAGAACGTGGTGACGTCGCTCAAGGTCAAGGACGGCGTCTACATGATCAATGACAGCCGCATCAACGTCGCGGGCATTCCGGAGGATCGCGTCGGCGAACTCGCCGACTTCATCCTCGCCGCGACCAAATAGAACCGGGGCAGGGCGCGCGGCCTTCCCTTTTCGCCGCGCCCCGCATGCCCTATCTACAAGACACGCACCTAATTCCTGGAGGGAATTGAGATGAAGTTCTTCGTCGACACGGCGGAAATCGAGGACATCAAGAAGCTCTACGAGACCGGGCTTCTCGACGGTGTCACGACCAATCCCTCACTGGTGGCCAAATCCGGCCGCAACTTCCTCGAAGTGATCGCCGAAATCTGCAAAACCGTCCCCGGCCCCGTCTCCGCCGAGGTCGCCTCCACCGAGTATGACGGCATGGTCAAGGAGGGCACCAAGCTCGCCAGGATCGCCGACAATGTCGTGGTGAAGGTGCCGCTGACCATCGATGGCCTGCGCGCCACCAAGCACTTCTCCAACGAAGGCATCAAGACCAACGTCACGCTGTGCTTTTCGCCCAACCAGGCGCTGCTCGCGGCCAAGGTCGGCGCGACCTACATCTCGCCGTTCATCGGCCGGCTGGACGACATCAACCTCGAAGGCATGGAACTGATCGAGCAGATCCGCCAGATCTACGACAACTATGCCTACGCGACCGAAATTCTGGCCGCCTCGATCCGCTCGCCCAACCACGTGACGCAGGCGGCGCTCGCCGGTGCCGACGTCGCGACCATTCCGCCCGCCGTCATCTACAAGCTGGCCGATCACCCGCTGACCAAGTCGGGCCTCGAGCAGTTCGTGAAGGACTGGAAGGCCACCGGCCAGTCGATCCTCTAGGACGAGCGAGGCTCGCGCCGCTCGTTTCCAACCCACGGTGCCATTCCCGCGAAAGCGGGAATCTCCGTTTCGATCGCGCGGCCCGCACAGCAAACAGAGAGTCCCGCTTGGCGGGCACACCGCCGGGACCACTGATGGCTGATACCGAACTCGCCGCCCGCATCAAGTCCGCCCTCGCGGCGGTCGAAATCCCCGGCGGCGGCGATCTCGCCGGCTACGGCGGCCTGAGCGAAATCATCGTCACCGCCGGCGCCGTGGCCTTCGCCATCGCGGTCGCGCCGGGCATGGAGACCGCCTTCGGCCCCGCCCGCGCCGCCGCGCAGCAGGCGGCAGAAAAGGTCGCCGGCGGCCGCAAGGTCATGGTCTCGCTCACCTCCGGCCGCGAAGGCATCCCCGCGCCGGGCGCCGCCAAGGCCCCGCAGCAGCGCCCCGGCCCACCGCAGCGCGAGGCGGTGCCCGGCATCCGCCACATCATCGCTGTCGGCTCGGGCAAGGGCGGCGTCGGCAAATCCACCGTCGCCGTCAACCTCGCGCTCGCCTTCGCCGCCGAGGGCCTCCGCACCGGCCTGCTCGACGCCGATCTCTACGGCCCCTCCGTGCCGCGCCTCCTCGGCCTCGAAGGCAAGCCCGCCGTCCGCAATGACGGCATTTTCGAGCCGCAGCAGGCCTTCGGCCTCAAGGCCATGTCGATCGGCCCCATGCTGGCCGCCGACCAGGCGGTGGTGTGGCGCGGCCCGATGGCCACCTCGGCCCTCCGCCAGCTGCTGCGCGAGAGCAACTGGGGCGAGCTCGACGTGCTCGTCGTCGATCTGCCGCCCGGCACCGGCGACATCCAGATTTCGCTCGTCCAGCAGGTGCCGCTCGCCGGCGCCGTCATCGTCTCGACCCCGCAGGATCTCGCGCTCATCGATGCCAAGAAAGCCATCGACATGCTGCGCCGCACCAACGTGCCGCTGTACGGCCTCGTCGAGAACATGAGCTATTTCATCGCCCCCGATACCGGCGCCCGCTACGACATTTTTGGCCACGGCGGCGCGCAGGCCGCGGCCACCCCGCTGGGCCTGCCCTTCCTCGGCGAAATCCCGCTGGTGATGAAGATCCGCGAAACCTCCGACGCCGGTCGCCCCGTCGTCGCCACCAGCCCCGATGGCCCCGAGGCCAAAGCCTTCCGCGCCCTCGCCGCCCGCATCCTCACAGATCACCCGGAGCTGCGCCGCAAACGCTAGCCCTGCCGCCACGGGGTGACAGCCCGCTCCTCCGCTGCTAAGTCGATGTAATCGATTGCACGAAGCCCGGAGAATCCCATGTTCAGTGTCAGCCGCAGCGATTTCGGGCCCGGCTTCGTCTTCGGCACCGCCACCGCCGCCTACCAGATCGAAGGCGGGCAGGGCGAGGGACGCGGTTCCGCCATCTGGGACACCTTTGCCAAAACCCCCGGCAACGTGAAGCGCGCCGATGACGGCACCACCGCGACCGACCACTACAACCGCTGGCCGGCCGATCTCGACCTGATCCGCGACGCCGGGTTCGATGCCTACCGCTTTTCCATCGCCTGGCCGCGCCTCATTCCCGAAGGCACCGGCGCCATCAACCAGCCCGGCCTCGACTTTTACGACCGCCTCATCGACGGCATGCTCGAACGCGGCCTGAAACCCTTCGCGACGCTCTACCACTGGGATCTCCCCAGCGCGCTGCAGGACAAGGGCGGCTGGATGAACCGCGACATCGCGAACTGGTTCGCCGACTACGCGGCGCTCGTTGCCCGCAATTTCGGCGATCGCCTTGCCGCCACCGCCACCATCAATGAGCCGTGGTGCGTCGCCTGGCTCAGCCATTTCCTCGGCGTCCACGCCCCCGGCTACCGCGACGTGCGCGCCGCGTCCCGCGCCATGCACCACGTCCTCCTCGCGCACGGCACGGCCATCGATGCGCTGCGCGCCGAAGGGGCGAAAAACCTGGGCATCGTCCTCAACCTCGAAAAGTCCGAAGCCGCCAGCGACAGCGCCGCCGACCGGGAAGCGCAGAACCTCGGCGATGCCATCTTCAACCGCTGGTATCTCGGCGGCCTGTTCAAGGGCGAGTACCCGGAGGAACTCACAAAGCTCCTTGCGCGCTATCTTCCCGATGGTTTTGAGCGCGACATGGAGATCGTCTCCCGCCCGCTCGATTGGCTCGGCATCAACTACTACACCCGCGGCCTCTACCGGGAGGACAAGTCCGTACCGCTGCTCGGCATCGCGCAGCAGAAGGGCGACCTGCCGAAGTCCGACCTCGGCTGGGAAATCTACCCGCAGGGCCTCGAAGACCTGCTGGTCCGCGTCAGCCGCGAGTACACCAAGCTGCCGCTCTACATCACCGAAACCGGCATGAGCGAAGCCGACGACGCCCGCCGCGTGCAGTTCTACGACGATCACCTCAAGGCCGTGGCGCAGGCGCAGGCGCAGGACGCCGATGTGCGCGGCTTCTTCGCCTGGTCGCTGCTCGACAATTACGAATGGGCCGAGGGCTACCAGTCACGCTTCGGCATTGTGCATGTCGATTACGACACGCAGATCCGCACCCCCAAGGGCAGCTACCGCGCCTTCCAGGGCATGCTGCACAACACCCGCTAGCGCGACGCCGCAGGTTCCGTCCCGGTGCCGGTGACGGCCCCGAAGATGCGCTCCAGGAAGCTCTGCTCGCCCTTGCCGGCGTCAGCTTCCTGCTTGATCCGCACCAGCAGCGCCGAGGTATCCTCAAGCCGCTGGCAGGCAATGGTCGCCACCTGCAACGCCACCAGCGGGGTGGATTCGAGGAACGCCATGGCGTTCTCCACCACCCGCACCTCGACCGGCGTAATCGCGGTAACGCTGGCGCTGTGATCGTCGCCGAGCAGCACGCTCATCTCTCCGATCAGCGATCCCGGCTGGCTGATCGTGGCGATCCGCAGCCCCGCGCGCTCGACCTTCAGCTTGCCTGATTGCAGCACATAGAGATCGCCACCCGCATCGCCGGCGGTAACCAGCGGTTCGCCCGCCTTGAGCGTGCGAACGGGCTGTGACTTGGTGAGGGTCAGAAGGTTGGCCACGGCGTGCTCCCCTGCGCGTGTTCGATCGTGCCCAAGCTTAGCCGGTTGTGCCGCATGACGGAAAGGGGCTCACTTGCCCGCCTTGACGTCGAGTTCGTTCGGCCGCCCGGCCGTCGCGTCGCGATAGCCTCGGTCATAGCCGTGATCCCATTTCTGGGCGATGCGCTGGATCAGCAAGTCCTTGATCTTCGACACCTCTTTCGTGTTGGGGTTCACCGGAAGCGCCTTCGGCGGCTGCGGGCGCAATCGCCGCACCGCCAGCACGATCCCGTCCCCGACCCGCCAGACAAAGCACTTGTGCTCCCCCGACCAGTCCGAATGCCGCGTCTCCCACGCATCGAGCGCCGCCAATGCCTCCCCCAACTGCGCCGCCAGCCCTGCATAACCCGGCGCCGCCGCCGGCAGCCGGTTGGGTCCCTTCCCTGCAAGGAACGGCCGCACCTCGAACAACAGATCTTCTGCCAGCCGCCGCGTCTCGTCCGGCAGCCCGGCATCCCCCCGCCGCCCCGCGATCGCCTGCGCGTGCTTCGCCAGCGCACTCACGCTCAGATAGAGCCCCTCATGTGTATCGGCCATCGCCGCCGTAATATGATCCGCCATCTGCTCCTCGCCATTTGCAGGGCAGTGTGGGGCAGGGCGGGGCGAGGGGGGATAAGTGAAGCAGGAGTTGGTAGCTGGCACCCAATCCCGCCCCACGCCCCCCCACCCCACCCACCGCCGTCATACCGGCGAACGCCGGTATCCACTGCTCGAACCGATCCCCCCACGCGGACCCATCCGGTCCACCACCTCGGCCGGGCCCGATGCACCGAGTCCCACCAACATCCGGTGCTCTGGATACCGGCGTTCGCCGGTATGACGCCGGTGATGAAACACCGTCCCCCAAAAAATCTTATCCCCCACCCCAATCGCCCATCCCATAATCCCCCCACCTCACCGCACAGGCGGAACGTACGACGAATGCGGCGGTGGGGCAGTCCGGAGGGGTAGGTGGTCGCACCATGCCCTGTGCGTGGCGGACGAGGCACCGGCCAAAATCCGGAGTTTCGCGTTCCGCGCGTAAGAAATCCGGGCACCCCCGGGGCGCCTGCGCCCACTATTCCATACCTCAGGGCACATGCGTCCCGGGGGCCGCCTACTTCAAACCCGCAGGGATTTTCCCGTGCGGAGCAAAGCCGTGCACACGAAGACGCAATCGGAGAGACAACAAGTCACGGGCGGCGTCCTGCCATCAGGTTTCCGACGCGGCAGCGAGGCAGCGGAAGGCGTCGTCGAGGATGCGGCGGAACGAGGCCCGCTCCTGCCGCGCCCATTGCGACAGCGAGTGGTCGAGCACCGCGATGGCGGCGGTCGCCAGCGTACTCGCCTCCATCGGCGTCAGCCCCTCGCCAACGAGCGCCTCGGCCAGCCGTTCGATCTGCGGGAACCGGCCCCGGCGCAGCCGGGCGCCAAGCAGCGGTTGCGCTTGCACCAGCCGGATCTGCTCCCTTCGCCGCTGCGCCTGCTTTTCGGTGCGCGGCACCGAGGGCTCGAGCGCCACGCGCAGCCGCTGCCATTTCGTCTCCCCCGGCGCGGGCGGGGTGGCGGCGAGCGCCTGCTCGAACACGTCGGCAGGCTCCAGCATCGCGGCGGTGATCACCTCATCTTTCGAGCCGAAATAGCGAAAGAAGGTCGCGCGGGAGATGCCGACGGCCTTCGCCAGTTCCTCGACGGTCAGCGCGTCATATCCGTGATCGAGCATCACCTCGAACGCGGCGTTGGCGATTTCCGCCCGCATGACTTCGGCGGTCCGTTCCCGAAGATTCAATTTCCCACTCCGTACACGGACGTGATACGCAGTCTCAAATATCAGATTCAATCGCACATAGCGAGACCTTATGCCGACCGCCCCCGCCGCATCCGTTTCACCCTACAGCCGCACCCGGCAGAACCTGACCGTCGCTGCACTTGCCTTTGCCGGCATGGGGTCGTCGTTCATGCAGACCATCCTCATGCCCATTCAGGGCGCGCTGCCAAACCTGCTGGACGCCGCGCCCGAGGATACGGCCTGGGTCATCACCGTGACACTGCTCGTCGCCGCCGTCTCGACGCCCATCGTGGGCAAGCTTGGCGACATGTTCGGCAAGCGCCTCGTCGCCATCATCCTGATGGCCATCATGATCACCGGCTCACTGGTCTGCGCCATGTCGCAGGGCCTCGTGCCGCTGATCATCGGCCGCGGGCTGCAGGGCATGGGCACCGGCGTCATTCCGCTCGGCATCTCGATGCTGCGCGATATCGTCGACTCGCGCCGCCTTGGCACGTCGGTGGCACTGGTCAGCGCCACGCTCGGCGTTGGCGGTGCAATGGGCTTGCCGGTCAGCGCGCTCGTCGTGCAGAACCTCGAATGGCACATGCTGTTCGTCTTCGCCTCGGTGCTGTCGACACTGGCGCTGCTCTTCATTGTGGCCGTGGTGCCGAAGTCGCCCGTCAAGACCGGCGGCCGGGTCGATATCGTGGGCGCCATCGGCCTCGCCATCACCCTCACCGGTCTGCTGCTCGCCATCTCGCGTGGCAATTCGTGGGGCTGGACCTCGACGCCCACCCTCATCTGCCTCGCCGTCGGCCTCGTCACGCTGGTGCTGTGGACCTTGTACGAACTGCGCGTCACCAACCCGCTGGTCGACCTCAGGGTCAGCGTCAAGCCGGCGGTGCTGATGACCAATCTCGCCTCGGTCGCGATGGGCTTTGCGCTGTTCTCGTCCAGCGTCGCCTTCCCGCAACTGCTGCAACTGCCCGTCGCCTCGGGCGGCATGGGGCTCGACCTTTTGTCGGCGAGCCTCTTCCTCATGCCAGCCGGCCTCGCCATGCTTGCCATGTCGCCGATTGCGGGGCGGGTGTCCCGTACGGTTGGCCCGCGGCCGCTGCTGGTTGCGGGGGCGCTGGTGATCGCGACGGCCTATTCGGTCTGCGTGTTCATGCCGCTCGGCGCGTTCCACATCGGCTTTGCCAATGGCGTGATCGGGATCGGCATCGGGCTCGGCTATGCGGCCATGCCCGCCTTGATCATGAACGCCGTGCCGCGCAGCGAGACGGCGGCGGCGAACGGGCTCAACACGCTCATGCGCTCGCTGGGCACGACGGTCGCCGCGGCGCTGGTGGGCTCCATCCTCGCCGCCTCGGCGGGCTCGGGGAGCGCCGGGTCGTTCACGATCGTCTTCGCCATGGGCCTTGTCGCGGCGGCGGTCTGCGCGGGCCTAGGGATGCTCATACCGCGCGATGGGGCGGCGCAGAGCGCCGCGCCCGTGCACCCGTAAGCGGGCAGGTCGCAAGACCTGCCCATCCCTCACGGCTGGCTGCGGAAGATCGCCGGGCTGAGTTCGGCGACGCTGGAGCAGCCGAGGTGGCCCATGGTGGACCAGAACTCGTCGCGCAGCAGTTCGAGGGTCCGCAGCACGCCCGCCTCGCCATCGGCCGCAAGGCCAAGTGCGGCGATGCGGCCGAGCGCCACGGCGTTGGCCCCGAGCGCCAGCGCGATGGCAATATCGCTGCCGCGGCGGATGCCCGAGTCGAAGACGATCGGAGTATCTGGCCCCGCCTCGGCGCGCACTTCGGCCAGCGTGGTGATCGCGGCCGGCTGCCGGTCGATGGTGCGCCCGCCATAGTTGGAGACGTAGAGGCCGGCGGCCCCGGCGTCGAGCGCGGCGCATGCCTCGTGGCGGCTGTCGATGCCCTTGACGAGGCAGGGCAGGGGCGAGGCCGTGATGACCCGCGCGGCCTGTTCCCAGGTCCAGCGGGGGCGGTGGAAGCTCAGCAACTCGTCGATCATTGCCATGTCCGACTTGCCGGGGCCAAAGTTGGAGCGGGGGGCGGGCGGGGCGAAGCGATCTTCCATCATCCGCTCGCGCCACTGGCGGATCGGCGAGAAGGTCGCGATGATCTGCTGGTAGCCGGCGGCCTTGGCGCGGTGGATCATGTCGAGGACCTGCGACTCCTCGCCACCGAATGTCATCTGGAACATCACCGCAACGGACGAGGCGTCCTGCACTTCCTCGAGCGAATGGGCAGCGGCGACCGGCACCATCTGCTTGATTCCGGCGGCCTCGGCGGCGCGGCCGACCGCCTTCATGCCCTCGGGGTGGA
>DAORUH010000027.1:0-25591 GCA_035433065.1 Devosia sp.
CGTGCCCGTCGCCGGCCTGCTGCTGGGCCTGGGGCTGCGCTCGCCGCTGGCGGTGCTCTATCCCACGATGATGTTCGGCCTCATGGCCAGCAACCGCAAGGCGTTCAACCTCGTCCGCGTCGTCGCCGCGCCGGTGATGTTCTCCGGCATGATCTGGCTCATGTCCTTCGTCGTGCTGATGTTCCAGGGCGTCCCGGCGATGCTCGTCGCCATCCTCGCCCTGTTCTATTTCCTCGCCTGCTACAGGATCCAGCGGACAGGTAATTCGATGGGCATGCTGATCATCGCCGCCGCCGTCATGATGAGCGTCATGGGCATTTCCAGCTACGTGAGCATGGATTACCTGCGCGTCGAGATGACCAAGGCGTCGTTCGCCACCGCGTTCCTCGCGCCGCTTCTCTACTGGCTGCTGCCAACCACGACTAAGGAGCTTGCCGTCGACGTCTACGTCCCCGCCGACGAGAACGGTCGTGTGATCAAGTCGGCCATCCGCGCCTTCGTCCTGCTGCTGCTGTCGGGCTATCTCTATACGATCCTCGACTCCTCCAACATGATGCTCGCGGTCGGCGCCATGTTCGTCGTCGTTTTCCCGACTCGCGAGACGCTGTGGTCCGAAGCGCTGGAGCGCTCGTTCTCGACACTGCTCGGCGGCGTCGTCGCGCTCGCCATCCTGTGGCTGATGACCATCTCGGCGCATATCGAAGTGCTGGTCATTCTCGTCTTCCTCGCGACGCTCTGGTTCTGCCAGAAGATGCTGACCGGCCGGCTGTCGGCGATGTTCTACCAGTACGGCGCCTCGGTGATGATCTCGACCGTGGGCAGCGCGCTGATGACCTCCGAGCCGTGGTTCACGTTCGTGCAACGTGTCGTCCTCACCACCATCGGCGCGATCGTCGGCGCCTTCGCGGTCTCCCTGCTCGAGGCCTTGCTGGTCAAGGACCCGGCCGCCGCGCCACCAGCCGCAACGCCGGCGACAGCCCCCGGTGCCACTACTTAGTGTCCTTCAGGATCGCTCCAGCGTTGCGCCGCGGAGAATAAACGACATAAAGGGGCGATCCAGATCGAGGCCGCGTCACCCCGATGAGTTACATCGTCATCACGCTGTTCGCCGTTTTTGCCGGCACCTTCGGCATTCTCGCGCGCATGCTGCCGGCGCTGTCCTACCTGCGCTTCTTCGCGCTGGCCTTCCTCGCATGCGGGATCGGCATTGCCATACAGGTGACCTGGCTTCCCCCCGACATCAATGCCAACCCGCTGCTGGCCACGGGCATGTATGTGAGCGGCGCCCTGCTGTTTGCTGAAGGCGGCCTGCGCCGCTCCGGCCAGAGCATGGGCCGCGCCTTCCACCTGTTCACCTTCACCGCGCTCATCCTGGCGACGGCGTGGTTCCTGTTCGTCTCGCGTGACACGATCGCGCGCACCTACATCCTCAGCTTCGGCTTCGGCTTCATCCTGCTCTGCGCCGCCTGGCGCGGCCGGGCACTGGTCCGCGGCACCATCGCCGACCGGCTGCTGTTCTGGACCTTTGTCGTTGTCGGCCTGCACTTCTTCCCGCGCACCGTGATGACCGCGAGCAGCCTCGCCGGCGCCGGCGCGAACTACAGCACCACCCCGTTCTGGATCGTGCTGCAATATGCGCTGGCGCTGTTCGCCACGGTCGGCGCACTGGTGCTCGTGGCCGTCACCGGCTTCGACATCATCACCGCCCTTCGGCGCGAGCGCGACACCGATCTGCTGACCGGCGTGCTGAACCGGCGGGGACTGGAGCAGGCCGTCGAGGCGCTCCCCGCGCCAAACCGCGCCAGCCCGCTCAGCGTGATGATCGCCGACCTCGATGACTTCAAGGCCATCAACGATGCCAACGGCCACGCCGCAGGCGATGCCGTCCTCCGGGCCGTCGCGGGACGTCTGAAGCACAATGTCCGCAAGGGCGATCTGGTCGCGCGCATCGGCGGCGAAGAGTTCGTGTGCCTCACCCCCGGCACGGTGGACGAAGCGCGGCTGCTCGCGGACCGGCTGCGCCTCGCCATCGCCGATACTCCCATCACGGTCGATGGCAAGGTTCTCACCGTCACCGCCAGCCTTGGCGTCGCCAGCTTCGATCCGGCCGAGAGCTTCTGGGATTCGGTCCGCAACGCCGACCGCGCCCTCTATGCCTCGAAGCGCTCCGGCAAGAACACCGTGAACGTCGGCTAGCTCACACGTCCTGACTCTGAAAACGAGGTCCCGGCCTCGCTGCGAGACCGGGACCTGCATTTTGCCTGGCCGGGGTATCCGGGCCTTGATCAGAAGCGGTAGTTGAGGCCGCCGCGTACGGCGTGGAAGGCCACCGCGCTGTCCAGCGTCAGCGAACCAAGCTCTCCCGCATCGAAGTGGAAGACCTCGGCCGACCCAAGGTTGGTGTAGAGGTATTCGGTCTTGAACGTCAGGTTGTCGGTGAGGGCGTATTCGATGCCCGCGCCCACCGCGTAACCCCAGCGGTTGTGATCGACGCCATCCGAGAACGGCTCCGCAAGCACCTCGCCCGAGGCGTTGACCGAGCTTGTCGTGTGCCCGTAGGCGAGACCCGCCGTCCCGTAGACCAGGGCCCGTTCGAACGCCACGCCGGCACGGCCGCGCAGGGTGCCGAACCAGTCGAGCCGCGTTCCCACATCGGCGCTGATGCCGGCAACTTCGCCGGCAAGCGTCGCAGACAGGCGGCCGTCGATGGTCGAGCCCTGAAGGTCGGCCTCGAGACCAATGACGAAATTGTCGAACTGGTGATTGAAGCCCACCTGACCGCCGCCAAGGAAACCACCCGCCGTGACGTCGAGCGAGCCGGAAATCGGCTCACCGAACCCCTCGATCACCAGCGGGTGCGCAAACGTCCCGCCACCGTAGCCGGCATTGATACCGGCGTAAAAACCAGACCAGTCATAGACGGATGTCGGGGCGAAGACCTGATCTTCCTCCACGACAAGTAGATCGGCAGCATTCACTATGGATGCCGACGCCAGTATAAGTACCAATGCAGTCGAAATGCGCTTCATCCGAGCCTCCAGTCAAAGATGGGCTCAATTGAAGTCAACGAACCCGGGGCGCAATCCGGGATTCTATCTACATGCGCGACTTCATCTCCCCCATGTGTCGCCCGCGCAACGCAAGACTCCCGGCGGCGGCACCTTTCGATTTCGCCCGAAGGCTGCAGCGATGGCGGCACCGGCGAGGCCTGACGGCACCTAAAAGCGAAAGAGCCCGCCACCGGATGGTGGACGGGCTCTTTTCGATTTGTAGATTGGTTGCGGGAGCAGGATTTGAACCTGCGACCTTCAGGTTATGAGCCTGACGAGCTACCGGGCTGCTCCATCCCGCGCCAATCTGGGTTGCGCCGGAGGCCGAAGCTGCCGGGCGCAAGGGGGTATATAGATAGTCGCGCCGTTCGCCTCAACCCCTAAAGCGCCATCGCGTGACAGTTTCTTGACGCACCCTGCCGCACCCTTGCCGATGCGGGCCCCGGGCCCTAGGGTCGCGCGGTTTTTTCCGCCGGGATGCATGTCGATGAAGATGAAGAAGCTGGGCCGCACCGACGCGATGGTGTCCGAAATCTGCCTCGGCACCATGACCTGGGGACTGCAGAACACCGAATCTGATGGCCACGCGCAGATGGACTATGCGCTGGAACAGGGAATCAACTTCTTCGACACCGCCGAAATGTACGCCGTGCCCGCCTCGGCCTCGACCTACGGCAAGACCGAGGAGATCATCGGCACCTGGTTCAAGAAGACCGGCAACCGCGACAAGGTAATTCTCGCGAGCAAGGTCGCCGGCGGCGGCCGCCCCTGGGTGCGCGGCGGCAAGGGCATTGACGGCCCGAGCGTGCGTGAAGCGGTCGACGCGAGCCTCAGGCGTCTCCAGACCGATGTCATCGACCTCTACCAGATCCACTGGCCGAACCGCGGGCACTATCACTGGGAAGGCTCGTGGACCTACGACCCCTTCCGGCAGGACCGCGACACGGTGCTCCCCAGCATGCTCGAAGTGCATGCCGAAATGGGCAAGCTGGTGCGCGAGGGCAAGATCCGCTGGTTCGGCCTCTCCAACGAGACCGCATGGGGCACCATGCAGTACCTCAAGCTGTCCACCGAGCTCGGCCTGCCGCGCGTGCAGACCATCCAGAACGAATACAACCTCTTGCGCCGCTACTACGATCTCGACCTCGCCGAGCTGGCCTTCCACGAGGATGTCGGCCTCCTCGCCTACTCCCCGCTCGCGGCGGGAGCGATCTCGGGAAAATATCTCGGCGGCATCATCCCGCCGGGCTCGCGCGGTTCGGTGTCGAACCCGCCCGGCAACTACCGCAGCAACGAACTCACCGAGCCCGCGATCCGCGCCTATATCGAGCTTGCGAAGCAGCACGGCCTCGACATCAACCAGATGGCCATCGCCTTCTGCCTGACGAAACCCTTCATGACCTCAGTGATCATCGGCGCCACCACCATGAACCAGCTGAAAACCGACATCGCCGCCGCCAGCTTGACGCTCACCCCCGCCGTCCTCGACGGCATCCACCAGATCTTCCTCCGCTACCCCCGCACCCTCTGAAGCTCTCCTTTACCCGTGAGCCTGTCGAACCACAAAGAACGGGCACACAGAGCTCGATCCTCACGCCACCGCCCCAGACTCTCAGTCGTCATGGCCGGGCTCGACCCGGCCACCCAGCCGGGCCTTCCGCGACCAAGGCCCCCCTCCACTGGCTCCCCGGGTCAAGCCCGGGGATGACGCGGTGGTTGGGGAACCTCCGCAGCCCATCACATGCCGCCGCGCCCCACACCCTCCCCCCTCGCGGGGAGGGTAGCGCCGCTAGGGCCGAAGCCCTGTAGCAGAGCGGAGCCTGCCCCCCGGACTTGATCCGGGGGGTGGGGGGCGAAGCAAGCGCGGAATCCGCCACGCCCCCCGCCACGCCCTCATGGTTCGACAAGCTCACCACGAAGGCTGCTGGAAGCGCCGCGCACCAGAGTTCTTCATGGTGAGCAAGCCTGCCCAAACGCGGAGGAACCACGAGGAACGGCCCCCCGCCCCGCCCGCAACCCAGCCCCGCGCAAATCCCGCTGGTCGCGATTCCGCGCGCGTGATGTACTTCGCCATCGCGACGCCGGACCCGCACGATGACCCTGATCACCTCGCTTTTCCCGCTGGCCTGCTGGCTGGCCTATAACTACGGCGTACCGTTCGTCGAACGGCGCACACCGTCGCTGTCGGTGATCATGTCGATGCAACGGCGCCGCTGGGTGGCCAATGCGACGCGGCGCGAAAGTCCGCTCGACGCCATCCTCTCCGGCAACCTCATGGGCTCGGTGAGTTTCCTTGCCTCCACCTCGGTGCTGCTGGTGCTCGCGATCTTCGCCGCGTTCGGTCAAATTCCGGCGGTGATGGATTCGTTGAAAACCGTCGGCTTCGGCGCGGGCTACGATATGCACGATGTGCAGCTGCACCTCGCCGCGCTGGTGGCGATCTTCGTGCTGTCGTTCTTCTCGTTCACGCTGTCGCTGCGCCAGTTCAACCACTTCTGCATCATGCTCGGCGCCATCGATCATTCGACCGACACGAGCGAGGACGAGATCACCGCCATCGCGCAGCTCAACACCATGGCGGCGAAGAATTTTAACAACGGCATTCGCGGCTTCTACTTCGCCGTGCCGATGGTCGCCTGGTTCTTCGCCAACTGGCTGGCCATCGTCATCAGCCTCGTGATGGTGAGCTTCATCATCGTGCGTGAGTTCTTCTCCCCCGCCCACCGCCTCGCGGCCTCAGTCACAGTCATCGCCAGCCGGCGCGAAAAACCCGCGGCGGAAAGCCGAAAGCCCGAAGGGGCGGACCGCTCCTCCGGGCTCTGAACCGCGTCTGCGGACCGCGCTAGTTCTTGAGCTTGTCGGGCTTCGTCACCATCGGCTCCGGCTGCGTCGGGCTGATCGGCGCAATGACCGCAGGGGCCGCCGGCTCTGCCCCCGAGTCGGGCGTTGCCGGCCTGTCCCTTAGAGCGGCAAGATTGTCGGCGGCGAGCTGATACCCAAGGTCGGCCGCCTGCTGGTAGTATTGCATCGCCAGCTCGCGATCGGCGGTCACGCCAATGCCGTTCTCGTAGACGTGGCCCATGTTGTTGAGCCCGACCTCGTTGCCGGCATCGGCCGCCAGCTGCGTCCAGCGCAGACCCTCGGTGGGGTCGGCCGCCGTGCCCTTGCCGTCAAAATAGAGCAGGCCCGCGTTGACCGCCGCATCCATATTTCCGGCGTTGGCGGCCTTGAGATAAAGCTCGAGCGCGTGGGCAAAATCCTGCGTCACACCCCGCCCGTCCTCATAGAGAACCCCGAGGTTCTGCTGGGCCTGCGGATAATCCTGCGCGGCGGCGAGATGGTAGTACTCGGCCGCCTTTGCCAGGTCGGCCGTCACCCCGGCTCCGGTCTCGTAGAGAAATCCGAGGCTGGTCTGGGCATACTTGTCGCCCGCGTCGGCCGCCTGCTGGTAGAGCTCGGCGGCGCGATCGTAATCCTGCGCGACGCCCTGGCCGTCCTCGTAGAGCTTGCCGAGGTTGTAGATGCCGAGCAGGTCGCCATGCTCGGCCCCGCGCGACAGCCACGCCCACGCTGCCACAAAGTCGCGCGGCGTGCCGAGGCCCTCCCGATACATGAGCCCGAGGTTGGTTTCGCCGCGCGGCAGCCCCTGCTCCGCCGCGGCGCGATACCAGCGCACGGCCTCGACATAGTCCTGCTCGACGCCCTCGCCGAAATCATAGGAGAGGCCGAGGCTGTTCTGCGCCGGGGCGAACCCGGCATCCGCCGCCCGGCGCAGCATCTCGGCGCCGCGCGTCTCATTCTGCGTCACGCCGTCGCCAGCGAGCAGCATGTCGCCATAGAGCGCCTGCGCCACATTGCTGCCCATCGCCGACGCCGCCTCGAACAGCGGCACTGCCAGCTCGTGCTGGCCGCCGGCATAGTAGGCGCGGCCGAGCCAGGCCTTGACCGCGACATTGTCGGGCTCCGCCTCAAGCGCCGCCACGCAGGCCTTGATCGCGGCCCCGGTGTCGATATCCAGCGTATCCCTGCCGATGGACTCGTAGCCCGGCTCCCACTGCGACGCTGCCTCTTTGGCGCAGCCTGCGGCATCCTCGGCACGCGCAACACTCGCCACGAAGGCCAGCGGCGCCACGAGGACCAACACGGTCAGTCCGATCTTGTTCATTCGACTATCCCCTTCCGGCCCCGGCCGAAGCTTAGCCGCGCCCCCACATGCCGGGCAAGGATACGGCCGATCACGGTTCCGAAGGCGGAATAAACCCGCGCCCGACGTAGAGGCGGTAGGTGTTGATGGGGTAGCCGAAGCGTTCCGCCTGCACCTCGCCAAGGGCTTCAAAGCTGGCGAACCGCGTCTTCCACGATTCACCCTCGGCATGTGGTTCGACCACGATGATTGCATCCTCGCCGCGCCGCGCCTCGTGATCGGCCCAGTCGTCGAACGCAAAATGCTGCGCCCCGAGATATGCCACCGAGGGGTCATCGAGCACGAAGGCGAGCTGGCTTGCCGTGATGTAGTAGTTCGACGCGATGAAATCGGCACCCGTTTCGGCCTTCATCGCCAGCACCGCCGCGACCAAGCGCTCGACGCCGTAGCTGCGCTCGGTCTCCATCGCCGCCGGACGGCCAAGCAGCAGCATCACCGGCACGATGGTGAACGACACCGCCATCACCGTGCTGATCAC
Source organism: Devosia sp. (assembly GCA_035433065.1). GTDB lineage: Bacteria > Pseudomonadota > Alphaproteobacteria > Rhizobiales > Devosiaceae > Devosia_A. The sequence continues at coordinate 7,733 of DAORUH010000027.1, forward strand.
CGCCCCCCAGCCGATATGGAGGCCCAGCAGCCAGCCGCGTGCGTAGCGCCCGGCGAACGGGAAGATCAGCACGAAGGCGACGATGTTCCAGTACCAGATCACCCAGCTGAAATTGGCGACGTAGAGGCAGACGAGCGTCGACAGCCAGAAGGTGCAGATGGCGAGCGTCTTGCCCACCCGCTCGAACAGGTTCTGCTGCCGCGCCCAGAAGAATTTGATGATCACCGGCACGAGGAACGGCGACATCATCAGCATCGCCTCGCCGGCGAACGCCTTCATGCCGGCGATGTTGATCCCGGTGAACCCCGTCGTGCCGTGTCGCGAGCCCATCTGATAGCCGAAGGACGCAAAGCCCTCCTGAACATTCCAGATGATCACCGGCGCCTGCAGCGCCATCGCCACCAGCGCCGCGGCGTAGAGCTGCCAGCGCAGCAGCAGCGGCCTCAGATTCGGACGGATCACCACCGTCAGCGCCACCGCCAGCCCGAGGAACGCGCCATTGTACTTGGTGAGCGCCGCCAGCCCCAGCAGCGCCGCGGCCCCGAAGAGATCAATGAGACGCCCGTCTCCCTCCGCTTCCACATCCGAGAAATAGCGGATGAACAGATAGCCCGAACTGAGGACGAGGAACGCCAGCAGGTAATCGTGGAAGGCGATGGTGCTGAAGAAGCCGAACAGCGGCGCGCCGAGATACACCGCCGCGCTGCGCAGGAAGAACGGCCGCCACGCATCCCCGGCGAGGCGCTTGGCGACGAGGCTGTAGATCCACAGCGTCCCCGCCAGCGCCGCCATCGTCATCCAGCGCAGGCCAAAATAGCTCCGCCCGAACACCGCATAGGACAGCCCCTGCAGCCATCCCTGCAGCGGCGGATGATCGTAGTAGGACAGCGCAAAGTGCCGCCCCCACATCCAGTAATACGTCTCGTCCGCGATCGGGAACGCGAAGCAGAGGTACAGCGCCCGCAGCAGCAGGAAATAGCCGATCGCCCCAACCAGCAGCTTTTCCTCGCGCGTGAACGGCGCCCCTTTCACCGCCGCGCCCATCACTGCAGCCCGCGGAAATCTTCCGCGAGATAGACGACGTAGGTGCGCACCGTGTAGCCCCACACCTGCGCGGGCACGTCCTCGAGCTTCGTCACCTTGCCGAAACTCGCCCGCCACTCATCACCCGCCGGCACCTGCTCGAGAAAGATCGCGCTCTTGCCCAGATGCGGGGTGGGGTCCGACCAGTCATCGAACGTGTTGCGCTGCGAGGTGATGGCGAACACATCCGGATTGTCGAGTTCCCACGCCAGTTCGCTGGCATTCTGCGCATAGTTCATGGCGATGAAATCGGCGCCATGCTCGGCCTTCAGCTCCATCACGCGCTCGGCGATTTTCGGCCAGCCATACATCGACTCCGTTTCCATCCCCGGCGCCGCGCCGAACAGCAGCAGCACCGGCACGATGGAATAAGTGATCGAGGTGAAGGTGTTGATGACCAGGCCATAGGCGATATGCACGCCGAGCAGGATCGGCCGCGTGTAGCGCCCGGCGAACGGGAAGAACATCACGTAGGCGATGCCGTTCCACCACACCATGATCCAGCTGAAATTGGCGATGAACAGCAGCAGCAGCGTCGACGGCCAGAACAGCCACAGCGCCAGCGTCTTGCCCACCCGCTCATAGGGCTGGCTCTGCTTGCCCCAGAAGAAGCGGATGATAACCGGCACGATGAACGGCGAGGCCATGATCAACCCATTGGCCAGCGCCACCTTCATGCGGTCGAAATCGAAACCGGTGAACCCGGTCGTGCCGTGCCGCGAGCCGCCCTGATAGAGGAAAGACTCGAACCCGTGCTGCCAGTTCCAGATGAATACCGGCGCCTGCATGCCAATCGCCACCGCCGCCGCCGCCCACAGCCGCCAGTCGAGCAGCAGCGGCCGCAGCTTCGGCCGGATCAGCACCGTGCCCGCCACCGCAATCCCCAGCAGCGCGCCGTTGTATTTGGTGAGCACCGCGAGCCCCAGCAGCACCGCCGCGCCAAACAGCGTCGCCGTACGCCCGCGCCTGCCCTCTTCCACCTCCGAGAGGAACTCGAGGAAGAGATATCCCGACGCCATCACCAGCGCGATCAGCAGGTAATCGAGGAACGCGAGCCCCATGAAGAAGCCCATGATCGGCGAGGCGAGGAACACCGCCGCGCTGCGCAAAAACACCACGCGCCACTGATCGCCGCTGAGCCGCCGCGCCACGCGGTAGAAGATTCACATCTCCACCGCCAGCGCCACCCAGGTCGGCCAACGCAGCGCAAACGTGTTGCGCCCGAACAGCGAGTAGGAGAGCCACTGAATCCACCCCTGCAGCGGCGGATGATCGTAGTAGGACAGCGCCGGATGCCGGCCCCACAGCCAATAATAAGGCTCATCGAGGAAGGGTGGCGCAAACCCGGTCACGAGAACGCGCAGCCCGACGAAATACACCACCACCGCGAGGAGCAGTATCTCCTCCACCGACAGCCGCCGCGTAGCGAGGGGCGCTGGCGGGGCTGCGTCGATTGTGGTCACGGGGCGCGTCTCCTTTTCGAGCCGCCTTATGGCATGGGGGGCAAGGCCGGGAAAGGCGACGGGGTTGATTCCGCCCGCGTCAATTCTGACATTGACATTCACATTTCATGGGGCGTTTATGCGCCCGTATCAGCTACCGCTCAGGGCCATGCTCGTCTGTCAGTGCAACGTGATCAGCGACCGGGAAATCAAGGAGGTCATCCTCTCTTTCCTTCGCGAAGATCCGTGGGAAATCATTGTTCCGGCAAAGGTTTACCGAGAACTCGGTAAAAAGTGCAAGTGCGCCGGCTGCGTGCCGAATGTGGTGGACATGATCACCTCCATCACCGAAGAATACCACCTCCAGCAGGCGGCATTGCCGCCTCCACCGGCAGAAGTTACAAGGCGTCCACCAGCGCCACGGCGGAAACAATCAGGAGGTCGGAATGAAAGGCGAAGCTCAGGTCATCGAGCGGCTTAACGAGGCATTGTTCCTCGAACTCGGTGCGGTCAACCAGTACTGGGTGCACTATCGCCTGCTGGCCGACTGGGGCTATCAGAAGCTTGCCGACAAGGAGCGCGCCGAGTCCATCGAAGAGATGCACCACGCCGACAAGCTGATCGAGCGCATCATCTTCCTCGAAGGCCACCCCAACCTGCAGCGCGTTGCGCCGCTGCGCATCGGCCAGACCATCAAGGAAGTGCTCGAAGCCGATCTCGCCGGCGAGTACGACGCGCGCAAGGCCTACAAGGCATCGCGCGAGCTGTGCGAGTCGGTTGGCGACTACGTCAGCAAGAACCTGTTCGAGGCCCTGCTGGCCGACGAAGAGGGCCACATCGATTTCCTCGAGACCCAGCTGCAGCTGCTCAACACCATCGGTGTCGAAAAGTACGGCCAGCTCAACGCCAAGTCGGCCGAACAGGCCGAATAACGTTCCGGCTCGAAGGTTGCCGGTCACCTGGCCGGCAATCCCTCGACCCCCGCTTTCAAGATTTCCCTCGGCGCGCCCGGCATTCCGCCCGGGTCTGGCGGGGGCTGGCCGGGAGGCTACTGAACGATGACCACGGAACGCCGCGTCCACGTCATTGTATCGGGCACCGTACAGGGCGTCGGCTACCGCGCCTGGACCGCCGACACCGCGCGCCGCCACCATCTCTCCGGCTGGGTCCGCAATCGCCGCGACGGCAGCGTCGAAGCCGTCTTCGCCGGCTCGCAACCCGCCATCGACGCCATGCTGTCCGACTGCCACAACGGCCCGCCCTCCTCGGACGTCACCGCCGTCCACGCCACCGAAACCTGGGAACCCGTCACCCCCGGCTTCCACATCCTCCCCACGGTGTAGCTCTCCCGCGCCGCGCCCTCCTTACCTTCCCCGTTGCGGGGAGGGTAGCGCCGCCAGGACCCCGGGCGTGACCCGGGGGACGTGGCAGAGCTGGGGTGGGGGGTGAGGAAGACGTGATCCGAGCAACACACGGCAATGGCCACCGTGCCACGCGCTCATGGTCGGCAAGCTCACCACGAAGGCTGCTGAAACCCCGGCGCCCAGCATCGGCTCCACAATACCGGAGCCCCTGAGTTCTTCATGGTGAGCTTGTCGAACCACGAAGAACGAGCCCCTCACCGCGTCTCCGGCCGATACCCCCGCCCCACGTAAATCTCATACGTCAACAGCGGAATGCCGAACCGTTCAACCGGCACCTCGCCGAGCTTTTCGAAACTCTCGAACCGGCTGCGCACATAAGCGCGCTGCTCGCTGCGGTCGATCACCACGATCGCGGTCTTGCCCCGATGCGCTTCGTCATCGAACCAGAAATCATAGCCGTCGACGCGCGCCGAGATCGAGGCGACGTCCTTGTCCTTGAGCGCGAAGGCGAGCTGCGAGGCCTGCAGCCAGTCGCCCGCCGCTGCGAAATCGGCGTTCTGCGCCATTTCGGCGGCCTGCACCGCGGCGGCAACTTCGCTCTCGCCATAGAGCCGATCGGCATCCGGACTGTCGAGGAACGGCACGAGGGCGAGCTGCACGAACAGCACCGTCATCACCACGAGGCCCCAGCCGATATGCAGCGCCTGTTCGAGGCGCGAGCGAAAGGCCCAGGCGCCGGCCGCGAACACCGCCGCAAACGCAAGGATGTTCCAGTAAAACAGCGCCTCGCGGAAGAAGGCGAGCAGCGTCACCGCCACCACCGTCGCCGCGAACACCCACTTGGCCGAACTGTGCAGCATGCCGGGAAAACCGCCGCCCGCGCGCGTCGACAGGAACCGCCAGATCGGCAGGATGGCGAAGGGGCCGATCAGCAGCGCCGTCTCCAGCACGATGCGCCCCACATGCTCGAACCCCGCCGCCGGTCCCTCGAACCCCCGCGCGAGATGAAATTGCGCCGAGATGAACCCCTCGGTCAGATTCCAGTAAATCACCGGCGCCTGCATGGCGACGCTGAGCAGCGCCGCGAGATAGACGTGGGGTGAGCGCAGCAGCAGCCGCAGGTCGCGGCGGCTGAGGATGGTCAGGAGGATCGCCACGCCGACCAGTACGCCGGTGTATTTGGTCAGCGTCGCGAGCCCCAGGAGCATCGCGCCGCCATAGAGCAGCCCGTAGCGCCGCGCGCCCTCCGTCCACGTCGCGAAGAACAGCGCAAAGCAGTGGATCGACAGCAGCGCCAAGAGCACCAGCACCCGGTCGTGCAGCGCCACCGTGGTGTAGAGCATCAGCATCGGCGCCGAATAGAACAGCGCCGCCGTGAGCCAGAATGTGGGCCTCGGGTCATCCGGCCGAAGCCGCTTCGCCCAGATCCAGAACACCCAGAGGCACGCTGCGCTCGTCACCACCGAGAGGAACCGCAGCGCGAACAGGTTCCAGCCCAGCGCCAGGCTTACGAGGCCCTGCAGCCAGGCATGGAACGGCGGATGATCGAGATAGGACAGCGCGAGGTGCTGTCCCCAGATCCAGTAATACGCCTCGTCGGCATGCGGCTCGCCGAAGAACAGCGCCGCGACCTTGATCGCGAACCAGTAGGCGACGACCGCCTGCAGCACGCGGACCGGCAGCGTCGCGCCGGCCCTCTGTTCTGTGCTGCCCGCTGCCGCCACGGCGTGCTCCGCCTTAGAACACGTTCGAGGCCGGACGATACGGCGCCTCGAGCGCCGCGATCTCGTCGGGCGCGAGCACGAAATCCACCGCCGCCACCGCATCGGTGATGTGGCTGATCTTCGTCGCGCCGACGATCGGAGCAGCGACCGGCTTTTTCTGCAGCACCCAGGCCAGCGCCACGCGCGCCATCGGCACGCCGCGGGCATTGGCGACAGTCGCCACCGCCTCGTTGATGGCCTGGTTGGCCGCGTCATTGGCGCTGTAGACCGTCTTTCCGTAGTTGTCGCTGCCGGCGCGGATGGTCATTTCGCCCCACGGACGGGTGAGCTGGCCGCGCGCCATCGGCGACCACGGGATCAGCCCCACGCCCTGATCGATGCACAGCGGGATCATCTCGCGCTCTTCTTCGCGCATCAGCAGGTTGAGATGGTCCTGCATCGAGACGAACTTGGCCCAGCCATTCTGCTTCTGCGTGTGGAGCAGTTTCGAGAATTGCCAGGCCCACATCGAGGAGGCCCCGAGATAGCGCGCCTTGCCCGCCTTCACCACGTCGTGCAGCGCTTCCAGTGTCTCTTCGACCGGCGTGTTCGGATCGAACCGGTGGATCTGGTAGAGGTCGACATAGTCGGTGCCCAGCCGCTTCAGCGATTCATCGATCTGCCACATGATGGCCTTGCGCGAGAGGCCACGTCCGTTCGGGCCCGGGCGCATCTCGCCGTTGACCTTGGTGGCCAGCACGTAGCTGTCGCGCGGCCCGAATTCCTTGAGGATCTTGCCGACGATCTCTTCGCTTGTGCCGTCCGAATAGACGTTGGCCGTGTCGAAGAAATTGATGCCGGCGTCCCACGCCGTGCGCATGATCGGACGGCTGTCCGCCTCCGGCAGGGTCCAGTTATGGCCGCCGCGATCGGGCTCGCCAAAGCTCATGCAACCGACGCACAGGCGCGAGATTTCGAGGCCGGTATTGCCGAGGCGGGTGTACTGCATATTCGTCTCCTTATAGACCCTGCACGCCTTCGACGGTCTCGGGTTCGTAGTCTTCTGCGTAATAGACGTCGTAGCCCTGGATCATCGTGCCGAAGCGCGTGACATCGGTTGTCCCCACGAGCGTCATGGTCTTGAACTGTTCGGCCAGCCAGGCGTCCGGGCGGTCCTTGAAGGTAACGATCAGCCCGTTCTTGCCGCGCAGGTCCTCGCGGTTGAACCAGTAGGTGAACTGCGTCTTGCGGTCGGTCAGCGCCACGACATCCTTGTCGTCGATCGCGAACGCCACGTTGCTGGAAAGGTCGGGGCCGTTGCCGGCGATGAAGTCCGGCTTGTATTCGTCGCGGGCCGTGCTCACCACCGCGCGCAGCTCTTCCCAGCCATAGGTGCTGGTCTGGCGCGGATCGGCCCAGCCCTGCAGGAACGACAGCGGGAAAACCGTCACCGAGATGATGAGGTAGAGCTGCACCAGCGCGCCGAACACCACGTGCCCGTAGAACAGCCAGCCGCGCCCCATATAACGCGCCGCAAAGCCCATCACGATGACGTAGGCCGCGAGGTTCCACCACCAGAACACCCAGTCGAACAGCGACACGAAGATGAAGCACGCCGTCGACAGCCAGAACGTCCAGATGGCGAGGCCCTTGGCGACGCTCTCGAACTGCGTCGCATGGGTGCGCGTGAAGAACCGCCAGAACACCGGCACGAGGAAGGGTCCGACGAGGAACGCCGAAGCCAGCGGGAAATCGCGGAACGAGTTCCAGTTGAAATCGGTCAGCCACCCGCCGCCCTTGTGGCGCGTGTTGAGATGGAAGTTGAACGAGGCGAAGTGGTCCTGCGCGTTCCAGTAGAGCACCGGGAACTGCATGGCGATGGCGATCGCGGCCGCCACATAGAGGTTCGGGTCGCGCAGGAGCTTGCGCAGCGACGGCCGCCACAGGATGAAGAAGAACACCCCGAGCCCGAGGAACACCGCGTTGTATTTCGTCAGCCCCGCACAGCCGAGCACGATCGCCGCGAGATAGAGATCGCGCTTTTTCGGCGTCTCCCCGGCATCCGCCGCCATCAGGTAGTTGAGGAAGAAATGCGCCGACACCAGGAGGAGGAAGATCAGCAGGTAGTCGTGGAACGCCAGGGACATGAAGTACCCGAACGTCGGCGAGGCGAGATAGATGACCACGCCCGGCCACCACAGGCTCTGCCAGTCCGCGCCGGCGAGGCGCTTGGCCCAGATGTGGTAGATGTAGAACGTCCCCGCCATGCAGGCGAGCGTCATCCAGCGCAGGCCCCACAGGCTTCGCCCGAAGATCGCGTCGGAAATGCCGAGCAGCCAGGCGTGGAACGGCGGATGGTCAAAGTAGCTCAGGCCCGGATGCTGCCCCCAGAGCCAGTAATAGGCCTCGTCGAAGATCGGCCCGACGCGGAACACGTAGACCAGCTTGATGGCGAGGAAGAACGCGGCAATGACCTGCAGCAGGAGCAGGTGTTTTACGCGCGCCGGAGCGGTGGGGCTGGCGATATCGGACACAGGCGGGGGCGTTCCTTGAACTTCGCGAAAGCGCGGCCCCGTTCTAGCCCACGCGACCGCCATTGCAAGCGCCCCGGTGCCACAGGCCGGACCCGCCCGCCATGCCACGGTTTTGCCATTTGGGCGGAACGGGCATAGCTTAGCGTCAGGGGGCAATACTGACGGATGGTACAATGCTGAAACTCGTGTTTGCCGCGATTGTAGGGCTCGGGGGGCTTTGCGCCCCCGCAACCGTCTCGCCCGCCTTCGCGCAAGCCCAGCTCCAGACGCCTGCCGAAGCCCCGGCCCCGGGGATGTCCACCGCCGAACTGATGCAGGCCGCCTCGCTCGACGTCGTGTTCAGCCAGTTCGGCGCGGCCATGACCGATACCGCGCGCGCCCAGGCCGTGCCGCTCAATGCCGACCTGCTCAAGGCATGGGGCGCGGCGGCCCGCGAGGTGTTTTCGGCCGATCTCATGCACCGCAAGCTCTCCGAGGCGCTCGAGGACAAGTTCGAGCCCGAGGACTACGCGGCCTTCGCCCAGTTCTATGGCTCGCCCTTCGGCCAGCGCATCAGCGCGCTCGAACGCCGCGCCACCATGCTCCCCGCCGCCGATCAGATGTCGGCGCAGGTGGCCGGACAGGCCCTCGCCGACGCGGCCAGCCCGGCCCGCAACGCGCAGGTCGATGAAGCGCTGCAGCTCGTCAGCGCCGATCTCTCGGCCGCCATGATGCGCGAGTCGATGCGGGGCCTGCTCATCGGCATGGCGATGAACAGGCAGCAGGGCGACATCAAGGTGCCGTGGGAAGAGGTGGAGCGGCAGCTCGAGCAACTGATGCCGCAATTCGCTGCCGAGCTGGCCAAAGCCCAGCGCGCGCTGACCTTCTATACCTATGCCGAACTCAACGACGCGGACATCGAGACCTACCTCGATTTCCTGAGGACAGAACCGGCCAAGAAGCTGTTCGCGGTCTCCGCCTACGCCGTGGGCGAGATCGTGACCGAGCGCATGCGCATCTTCGGCGAGGCGCTCGCCACCCGCCTCGGCCGCGTCAACGTCTGATCAGCGGCCGCTGCCGTTGGAAATCGGCTTGAGCACCGCGTCCATGTTCTTGATGAGCGCCGTCATCTTGTCGTCCACCGGCGGCTCGGGCGTATAGACGGCGCGCGCCACGCCCGAGGGGAAGGCCCCGAAGGTCTGGAAGAAATCGAGCGTGTCCTGCAGGATCGGCATGCGCCAGCGCCACATGGCGCCCAGTGCCATCGCCGGTTCGAGGTGCCCGAAACCCTCGTAGTATTTCTCGGTCACCCACACGCCCTGCGCCCGCAGCCGCTCGGCCAGCACGGTGGTGTTTTCCTTGCGCACGATGGGGTCCGACGTGCCCGTCGCGAGCAGCATCGGCGGCGCGTCCGAGGTCACGAGATTGACCGGCTGCGTGCCTTCCGGATTGGGCGCCTTGCCGAAGGCGTCGCTCACCTGCCCATATTCGAACGGGTAGAAATTATACGGCCCCGAAATCCCCGCCACCGCGCGGATCGGCATGGTCACGCCATACTCGCGCATGAACGAGTGATCGAGCGCCACCATCACCGCGTTATAGGCGCCCGCCGAATGCCCGGCGATGAAGAAGCGGTTCTTGTCGCCGCCATACTGGGCGATGTTGTCCTCTACCCACTTCATCGACTGCGCGACGTCTTCGAGGAAATCCGGATAGACGACTTCGGGGAACAGCCGATAGTCGGGGATCACCGTCACATAGCCGGCTGCCGCGAAGGCCCGGCCCACGAATTCATACTCCCAGCGCTCGCCCGCCGCCCAGGCCCCGCCATAGACGAACATCACCACCGGCGCCGGCCCGGTCATCTTCTCGGGACGATAGATGTCGAGTTTCTTCCTCTGCCCGTCGGCATAGGCGACGTCCGCATCCTTGCGCACACCCTGGTCCACCGCGGTCGGCACATTGAACGGCGACCACACAGTCACCTGCGCGGCGACCGGCCCCACGGCCGAACCAAAAAGACAGAAAACGAAAACAAGCCGCAAGACGGCGGCAGGAAGCAGACGTGTCATCACGGATGGGTCCGGGGGTGGTTATCAGGACGCCCCTCCCATGCCGCCCAAACCTGAAGATTTTGTGACCTCTGGAACACGACCGCCAAGTGTTGCAATTCCGCCATCCCCACGCAGCGGCCGAGGCGAACCCGCGAAAACGGTGGAACTGCCCGCCCCCGCACAACATCGTGATGGGCCCCCTCTTCACCCTCCCCCCTCGCGGGGAGGGTAGCGCCGCCAGGAGCGTAGCGACGTGGCAGAGCTTGGGTGGGGGGCGAGGCGGTACCGTGCAATCCACAACGACGCCCACCCATCGTCCCACGCCATCATGGTTCGACAAGCTCACCACGAAGGCTACTGAAGACTCCGCCACGCAGCCGCTCCTGAGTTCTTCATGGTGAGCCTGTCGAACCACGAAGAACGGGCTCCCCCTTCACCCTCCCCCATCTCGGGAAGGGTAGCGCCGCTAGGGCCGCGGGCCCGTAGCAGAGCTGGGGAGGGGGGAGAGGCACGCTCGGACAGAGCCACCGCCCCGCCACGCCCCATGGTTCGACAAGCTCACCATGAAGGCCACTGAGGCCCTGATTGTCACCCCACCTCCCCCAGCCGCCGCCGCAGGAACCGCACATCCGCCGGGTCGCGCGCCAGGTCCAGCGCCCGCGCATAGGCCTCGCGCGCCAAGGCCATTTCGCCCAGCCGCCGGCAGAACTCCGCCCGCGTTGCATGCGCCAGGTGATAGTTCGCCAGAGCCCCGCCGGCGAGCAGCCCGTCGACAATCGCCAGCCCCGCCGCGGCCCCGTCGCGCTCGGCGATGGCGACCGCGCGGTTGAGCGCCACGACAGGCGTCGGCCGCAGCTCGAACAGCACGTCGTACCAGCCGGCAATTGCCGCCCAGTCGGTCGATGCCGCATCCGGCGACAGCGCGTGCAGCGCCCCGATTTTCGCCTCGATGGCGAACCCGCCCGGCGCCGACATGGCGCGCTCCGCCAGCGCCGCGCCCTCGGCGATCATCGCCCGGTCCCACAGGCCACGGTCCTGATCGGCCAGCAGCACGATATCGCCGGCCCCATCGGTCCGCGCCGCCCGCCGCGATTCATTGAGCAGCATCAGCGCCAGAAGCCCGACCGCATCCGGTTCGGGCAGCAGACCGGCCAGCAGCCGCCCCAGCCGGATGGCCTCATGCGCGAGATCGGCCCCGCCCACGGGCGCGGAATAACCCTCGTTGAACACGAGGTAGATCGTGTGCAGCACCCCCACCAGCCGGCTGGGCAGTTCGTCGCGCTCCGGCACCGCATACGGCACCTCTGCGTCGCGGATGCGGTTCTTCGCCCGCACGATGCGCTGCGCCAGCGTCGAGGGCGTGGTGAGAAAGCTCGCGGCAATCTGTTCGGTGGTGAGGCCGCAGATTTCGCGCAGGGCCAGCGCCACCTGCTGGTCAGGCGCCAGCACCGGGTGGCAGCAGGTGAAGATCAGCCGCAACTCGTCGTCGGCGATGATTTCGGCCTGCATCTGCTCATCCTCCACCGCTTCTTCGAGGCCGCGCCCGATCTCCTCGACCAGCGCGTCGTGGCGCACCCGGCGGCGGATGCGGTCGATCGCCCGGAAACGCCCGGCGGACACCAGCCAGGCCCGCGGGTTGTCCGGCATGCCGTCGCGCGGCCAATGCTCGGCCGCCGCCATGAAGGCGTCGTGCAGCGCCTCCTCGGCGGCATCGAAGCCGCCGAGCAACCGGATCAGCGAAGCGCGCACCCTGCCCGCCTCGGCCCGGTAGATCGCTTCGAGGTCAACCTGTCCGGTCATCCGGAATCATGTGATGGGCAACGCGCACCTCGATCGTGCCGACCCTTGCAACCGGGCACTTCGCAGCGATCTCGATGGCCTCGGCGCGATCGCGCGCCTCGATCAGGATGTATCCGGCGATGTGCTCCTTGGTCTCGGGATAAGGGCCATCCGTCACCGAGACATGGCCATCCCGCGCGCGGATGAGGGCCGCGGTGGCCGGCGGGTCGAGCGGCCCGCCTGCCACGCCGGGACCGGCGTCAAGCCACCTCGCATAGGCAAGGTTGTCACGGTCGAACGCCTCGCGCTCGGCCGGGGTCATCCGGTCGAGAACCGTGGTTTCGGCGTGAATGAGACACAGGAATTTCACGGCGCCCTTTCCTCCACCTCGAGCGACATCTCGGCGCGCACTTCGATGCTCCCGAACTTCGCCATCGGGCAGTTCGCGGCGATGTCGAGAGCCTCGTTGAGGTCGCGCGCTTCAACGAGAATGAACCCGCCCAGATGCTCCTTGGTCTCGACATGCGGGCCATCATGCATCGAGAGCTTTCCCTCACGCATGCGCACCACCGTTGCCGTGTCCGGCCCCATCAGCGGGTTGGAGGCGACGTACTTGCCACGCCGCTCAAGCTCGCGGTCATACTCGAAGCATTCGCGCGAGTTGGCCTTGCCCTCCTCGGGCGTCAGCTTTCCGATCAGGCTTTCGTCGACATGGACCAGCAGCATGTATTGCATCGGGCTCTCCTTGAGGCATGTTCTGCCTGTTGGTCGAACGGCCGGCGCGCGGATCGACAGCCGCTCTCAGCAATCTTCGTAATCGTGCGCCTGCCCGCGGAAATCCATGATCTCGTAGCAGCCGTCGGCGCCGCCCTTCACATATTCCGCGGTCAGCGGAGATTTGCCGTAGCCGCCGGGAATGTCGAGCACATAGGTCGGCTGGCAGAGCCCGGAGACGCGGCCGCGCAGCGCCCGCATCAGCGCCCTGCCCTCGGAAATCGGCACCCGGAAATGGCTGGTCCCCGGCGCAAGGTCCGGATGGTGCAGGTAATAGGGCTTGATGCGGTTCTCGACAAAGGTCCGCATCAGTTCGGCCAGCACGTCCGCATCGTCATTGATGCCGCGCAAAAGCACCGACTGGCTGAGCATGACGATGCCGGCGTCCACCAGCCGTGCAATCGCCGCCCGGGCCTCGGGCGTGAACTCGCGGGCATGGTTGGCGTGGAGCGCCACATATACCGTCTTGCCGCTGGCCTTGAGGGCCTCGATCAGCGCAGCGTCGATCCGCTCGGGCTCAACCACCGGCACGCGCGAGTGGAAGCGCACGATCTTCACATGCGGGATGGCGGCCAGCCGCGTGGTGATGTCTTTCAGCCGCCGCGGCGACAGCACCAGCGGATCGCCGCCGGTGAAGATCACTTCCCAGATTTCGCTATGGTCCGCGATATAGCCGATGGCGGCATCGAGCTCGGCCGGCGTCAGCGTGCCGAGCCCATGCGGGCCCACCATCTCGCGGCGGAAGCAGAACCGGCAATAGACCGGGCAGACATGCACGGCCTTCAGCAGCACCCGGTCGGGGTAGCGATGCACGATCCCTTCGACCGGCGAATGCGCTTTGTCCCCGATCGGGTCCTCGCGCTCCTCGGGCAGCGTCACCAGTTCGGCCGCGCTCGGCACGAACTGCTTCGCGATCGGGTCGGCCGGGTCGTTGCGGTCGATCAGCGCCGCCATCGCCGGGGTGATCGCCACGGCATATTTCTTGGCCACGGGCTCCAGCGGCGCGGCATCGCTCACGAAACCGGCCTCGACCAGTTGCCCGACGGTGCGCAGCGATCTGTCCTGGTTCATCTCACGCCTTCCGTCACCGGCACCCACAGCACGTCATCGATCCGCGGCGCGCCGACGGCCAGCATCAGCACCCGGTCAAAGCCGAGCGCCACGCCGCTGGTCTCGGGCATCAGCGGCAATGCCGCCAGCAATTCCTCGTCGATCGGGTACTGCTCGCCGTAAAGGCGGTGCTTTTCGTCCATCTCCGCGGCAAAACGGCGGCGCTGTTCCACGGGATCGGTCATTTCGCCAAAGCCGTTCGCGAGCTCCACGCCGCACGCATAAAGCTCGAACCGCTCCGACACCCGCCGGTCACTGGCCACCCGCCGCGCCAGCGCCGCTTCGGCGGCCGGGTAATGATCGAGCACCGTCGGCCGGCCCATCCCCAGCTCCGGCTCGACCTTCTCGACCAGGATCCGGCTGAAGAGGTACGACCACGTATACTCGCGCGGCACGTCCAGCCCGACGGCGCGCATCGCTGCCGCCAGTGCATCCGCATCGGTCTCGCCATCCGCGTCCATCGTTGCGAACAGATCGATCCCCGCATAACGCCGGAACGCCTCGACCACGCCCAGCCGCTCGGCCTCGTCATTGGGGTCGCACTCGCGCCCCCGGTAGCGCAGCCGCTCCGCCCCGGTGATGCCCGCCGCCAGCTTCAGCATTTCAAGGCAGTCGCGCACCACGGCCTCGACCGGCTCGTCCGCCCGGTACCACTCGACCATGGTGAACTCGGGATGGTGCAGCGCGCTGCGCTCCCGGTTGCGCCAGACATGCCCGATGCTGGCGATCCGCCGCTCGCCGGCCGCGAGCAGCTTCTTCATGGAAAATTCCGGAGATGTGTGAAGATAGACTTGGTCTACTGCCCCATCCGCGGCAATCATATTCGTCGAAAAGGCATGCAGGTGCGTCTCATTTCCGGGCGAGCGCTGCAGCCCCGGAACATCCACCAGCAAAAACTTCTCCCCGTCGAAATACCGCCGGATCGCCTGGTCAAACCGCGCCCGTGCCAGCAGAATCGGCCGCCGGTCGGCATGCCGGGCGGGCGTCCACCACGGCGACCCCACAGCGTTCTGGGCGTTATCAGCCAACGTTCCGACTTTCGTGCTCAGCACTGGCGATTTTCGCGAAATTGCGCTATCCGGCCCCACCGATACAGCAAACCCAGCGCGCCACGCGGCTCTCTAGGCCGCCCAAACCGCCCGGACAAGGAAGAAATAATGGTCAAGGTCATCGCCTCGTCGCTCCGCAGAGGCAACGTCGTCGAGCACGAGGACGGCAAGCTCTACGTGATCCTCACTGCCGAAAACGTTCACCCCGGCAAGGGCAACTCGGTGACCCAGGTCGACATGCGCCGCATCTCGGACGGCACCAAGCTGACCTTCCGCTGGCGCACCGTCGAAATGGTGGAAAAGGCGGAAGTCGATGACCGCGCCTACACTTACCTGTACTCCGACGGCGAGGGGAACCACTTCATGGAACCCCAGAGCTACGAGCAGATCGCCGTCCCCGACGACGTGATCGGTGACCAGAAGCCCTTCCTCGCCGACGGCATGGAAGTGTACCTCAAGACCTTTGACGGCCGGGCGCTTTCGATCGAACTGCCGCAGAAAGTGACGCTCGAGATCACCGAGACCGAGCCGGTCGTGAAGGGTCAGACGGCCTCTTCCTCGTTCAAGACCGCCGTGCTGAGCAACGGCGTCAAGACGATGGTGCCGCCGCACATCGGCGTCGGCACCAAGGTCGTCGTCCTCACCGCCGATGCGTCCTACGTCGAACGCGCCAAGGACTGACGCGTCAGCTCATCGAATTGAGCAGCCTGCCGGACACGTGACCGTCCGGCAGGAGCCCCGAACGCCCCTGCCAATCCATGACGGCGGCGCGCGTCTTGGGCCCGATCACGCCGTCCGGCGAACCGATCTGATACCCCTTGCGCAGGAGCAGTTCCTGTACCTCCGTGCGCTGTGACTTGTTGAGCGCCGTATCCTGCGGCCACGACTGCACAAACCCCCTGCTGCCAAGGATCCGGTCGGCCAGATGCCCGACGGCGAGCGCGTAGCTGTCGGAATTGTTGTAGCGCTTGATGACCTTGAAGTTCGGCAGAACGGCAAACACCGGGCCGTGCCCGCCCATCGGCATGTAGATGCGGGCGCTATCGCTGGCGCGCGGGAACGGCTTGCCATTCGCACGCTGCACGCCCACATCCTTCCATTGCCCTAGCGAAGCCTCCGTTTGCGCCCAGATGTGCGAGTAGTTGAAATCCGGGGGCAATTTGACCTCGTAGCCCCAGGTCTCGCCGTCGCGCCATCCGAAATTCTTGAGGTAGTTCGCGGTTGACGCCAGCGCGTCTGGCACCGAACCCCAGATGTCCTTGTGTCCATCACCCTTGAAGTCGACGGCGTACCGCATGAAGCTCGACGGCATGAACTGCGGATGCCCCATGGCGCCGGCCCATGAGCCCACCATCTTGCTGGGCGTGACATGGCCCTCAGAAACGATCTGCAGGGCCGTCAGCAACTCGCTGCGGAAGTAGCTGGTGCGATAACCCGAGTAGGTCAGCGTAGCGAGGGCATGCACGCTGTTGGTGCCCCCCATATAGCTGCCAAAGTTGGTTTCGATGCCCCAGATGCCGAGCACGGCCTCCGGCTGCACGCCCCAGCCGCCCTCGACCTTGGCCAGGGTCTGCGCCCATTCCGCGCTCATCGCCTGCCCGGTACCGGACTGCTTGTCGGTGACGCGCTTGCCCACGTAATCAGCCGCCGTCGATACGAATTCCGGCTGCTTCTTGCTGAGCTCGACCACCTTGCTGAGGGGCTTAAACCCGCCCATCGCCGCATCGAACGCTTTCCGCGACACGCCACGCGCCCTGGCGTCCTTCCAGACCCCGTCGACGAAGGTCGAGACACTGCCCGCAAAGGCGGGCCCCGCAAAGGACGCGGCGAACAGCGCAGCGCCGCCCGCAAGCAGGGACCGGCGCGAGACAACTGGGGTGGCGGGCTTGGTATTGCGAAACATGAAGGCCTCAGAACTACGGCGGCCAGCGCAGAGCGTCGACCGCAATGCCTGCCGTTAATTGGCAGCTCGATGAGACGATTCTGCGGCATCCGCTTAAGATCGCGTTAAGCTAGGTGGAAAACTCGGTTCCCAATCCCGTGATCGCGCAGAGACCCGCCGTTCTGCCACCCTCTGCATTGAGCCACCGGCCGTTCCGTGAGAGCGTCCGCACCGTGGTCGTAACGGCCATTGGAGGGGCTCATGGGACTGGTGGCACTGCGGGAGCGTTTGCGGGAGAAGCGGCCACTTCTGGCAACATTCTCAATCATTCCGGCGATCGAAGTGGTTGAAATCGTTGCGCTCGCTGGCTTCGAGGGCATCATCCTCGACATCGAGCACGGCGCCCATCAGTCCGAATCGCTTGGCCCGTTGATCCTCGCGGCGCGCGCCCGAGGCATCTATCCGCTGGTTCGGGTGCGTAGCAGCGAGCCGGCGGGCATCGCAGCGGCGCTTGACGCGGGGGCCGCCGGCATCATCGTGCCGCAGATCGGATCGGCCGAGGAGGCGCGGCGCGCGGTGGCGGCGGCTCGGTTTGCGCCGGAGGGCAATCGGGGTGCCAATCCCTTTGTCCGCGCGGCCGACTATTCCGGCCGGTCGACCTGGTTTGCCGAGGCCAACCGCGATGTCGCGGTGCTGCTGATGATCGAAGGCGCCGGCGGGGTCGCCGAGCTGCCGCAGATCCTCGAAACCCCTGCTCTCGACGGCATTTTCATTGGTCCGATGGACCTTTCGCATGCGCTGGGCGTGCCCGGTGACATGGGGCACGAGACGGTGATCGCGACCATCGAGGCGGTCATCGCCGCCTGCGACAGCAAGGGGATGGCCACGGGCATCTTCGCCGGGACGCCGGAAGCTGCGAGGCGGTGGATGGGGCGTGGGGTGACGCTCGTCGGGGCCGGCGTGGATACCAGCCATCTATTGGCGGGGCTCCGGGCAGTCGCCAAATCGCTTGTTGGCCCCGCCGGGTAGCCAAATCTTATTGCCGCAGCGCCCCCTTTGGACCGAGGGTGGACTGGGGTTGGCCTGGGTTGGTTCAAGGGTGGACT
>DAORUH010000028.1:0-25259 GCA_035433065.1 Devosia sp.
CCATCGCGGTGCGCAACCGGCCCGAGGGCGGTGCGCTGTTCGAGATCGTCCTGCCCCGCGGCGAAGGGGCCGGCCGATGAAGATTCTCGTCATCGAGGACGATCGCCGCATCGCGTCCTTCCTCGAGCGCGGTCTCGCCGCCGAAGGCTACCATGTCGCGGTGGAGAATGACGGCCGGGACGGCCTCGAACGGGCGCGGGCGGAGGCCTATGACCTCATCATCGTCGATCGCACGCTGCCCTATGTCGACGGCCTCGAAATCTGCCGCCTGCTGCGCGCCGAAAAGCACCCCGCCATGCTGATGATGCTGACGGCGCGGGCATCGCTCGAGGACCGGATCGAGGGACTGCGCGGCGGCGCCGACGACTACCTCGCCAAGCCCTTTGCGTTTGACGAACTGCTGGCCCGCATCTTCGCGCTCGGCCGCCGGCGCGAGGCCGCGAGCCACGAAAGCGTGCTCTCCGCCGGCCCGCTGAAGCTGGACCCCGCCAGCCATCAGGTGAGCCGCGACGGCATGCCGGTGACGCTGACGCCGCGCGAGTTCGATCTGCTGCGCTACCTCATGAAGAACGCCGGTCGCGTCGTCAGCCGGGAACGGCTGCTCAACTCTGTCTGGCAGCTGGGCTACGACCCCGGGACCAAGATCGTCGATGTCTATGTGCGGTACCTGCGCGCCAAGATCGACGTGTCCGGCGCCGACTCCCTCATCCAGACGGTGCGCGGCGTCGGCTACATGATCGCGGCCGGTCCGTCGCGAAATACACCCTAGATTTGGGACTCTCTCCATTTTCTAACCGAAGGCTCAACCCCCTCAAATCTCCGCTTCATATGGTGTCCGAAAAATACGGGCCGCGCCAAATGTCGCGCGATGAGAGGAACTTGACAGGCCAACATGATTTTTTGCCCGGATCACCCGATGGTCCGGCGCGCTGAGAGTTCTCGCATCGTTGAAATACCCAAGGAGAAAACCATAATGCACAACTACGTTTCCGGAATGCTTGGCGCTGCCGTGGTGACCGTTGCACTTGCCACCGGCGCCCAGGCGGCCGGCAACCTTGCCTCGCAGCCGACCCGCCTCGAGACCAAGATCGACGGTCCGGGCAAGACCTGGACAGGCAACGACTTCCAGCTCGAAGTCGGCAAGTACTACATCTGGGAAATCACCAGCGACGGCATCGAGGAAACGCTGATCACGGCGCCCGAACTGTTCCGCAATTCGTGGTTCAACCAGGTCGTCATCAACGACAAGGAAATCCACTCCTCGGGCGCCTTCTACGGCTTCGAGTACGACGCAGCCGGCACCATTTCGGTCAGCTTCGTCCCCGTTCGTCCCGGCGAATACACGTTCTCGGCCCCGGGCTTTGAGAACATGACGGGCAAGTTCACGGTTACCGGCGATGCACTCACCTCCAACGCGACCCCGATCGAGCTCAGCATCGATACCGCCAAGCTCGTCTTCTCGCAGACCGAGATCGAACTCGAAACCGGCAAGCCCTACCGCCTGGACGTGACCAGCGACGGCATCGAGGAACTCGGCGTCATGATGCCGGAACTGTTCCGGAACTCCTGGATCAACCAGCTCGTTGTCGATGATCTTGAAGTGAAGGTGAACGGCGCCATCTCGTCGATCGAATTCGACGATGAAGGCATGATTTCGATCTCATTCGTGCCACTCCGTCCGGGCAATTATTCCTTCTACGCCCCGGGCTTCGAGAAGGCAGGCCTCACCGGCACCTTCGTGGTCCGCTAGTACTTCCCTTCGGGCGCGGCTCTGGCCGCGCTCCCTCCACCCAACCAGCCGGTAGCCGATCATGTTGAACACCTCAGTATTGAAGCGCCTTGTTTCGAGGCTCGCCCCCCTGGCGCTCATTCTTGCGACCGTCGGGGCCGCGGAAGCGGCCGGCACGGGCTACCTCTTCGTCAGCAACGAACGTTCGAACAACATTCTCGTGTTCGACCCGGCGAACGACTACGCCGTGGTCAAGGACATCAAGACCTCGCGCCGCCCGCGCGACATGCACTTCAACAACGACCACACCCTGCTCTACGTGGCCTGCGGTGAGGACGATGTGATCGACGTCATCGACGTCGCGACGCTGGAGATCGTCGACCAGATTCCGACGGCCCGCAGCCCTGAAATGTTCGTGTTCAACAAGGACCAGACCGAGCTCTACGTGTCGAACGAAGAGAATTCGACGGTCCAGATCATCTCCATGAAGGACAAGATCATAGTCAACGAGATCCCGACCGGGGCCGAGCCCGAAGGCGTGATCCTCAGCGAAGATGAGAAAACCCTCTACGCGACCTCCGAGGTCGCCGACATGGTGCACGTCATCGACACCGCCACCGGCACCGTCGTCGATAACGTCATCGTCGGCACCCGCCCCCGCCGCTTCATCCTCACCAAGGACGCCAAGGAACTGTGGGTCTCGGACGAGCTGTCGGGCGAAGTCTCGATCATCGATCGCGCCACCAATCAGGTGATCAACACCCTGACCTTCGTGCCGCCCGGCTTCCGCCCGGTTGACGTGACGCCGGTGGGCATGACCATCAACGAGTCCGGCACCACGGTCTATGTCGGCCTCGGCCGCGCCAACCACGTCGCCTTCGTCAATGTCGCGACCCACGAGATCGAGGATTACACCCTCGTCGGCAGCCGCGCCTGGGAGACCCGCCTCGGGCCAGACGAGAAGCTGCTCTACGTCGCCAACGGCCTCAGCGATGACGTGTCGATCATCGACCTCGAGACGCGCAAGAACATCCGCACCATCTCTGCCGGACGCATTCCGCACACGGTGCTGGTCGATGACAAATAGCTCGATCCTGCGCGCCGTCACCGGCGCGGCGCTCGGTCTCGTCTCCGCCTTCGCCGTCACCGCGGCGATGGCGCAGGAGGCGAAGCCGACGACGCCCATCGACATCGGCTATGTCGAACTGGCGAAAAACCCGATGCTCGATCCCGAGCGCGCCTACTACATGGTGCCGGTGCGCCCGTTCGGCTCGCCCCTGCCCGGCGCTGAGCTCGGCATCGCCGACGCGCAGACCATCGGCAAGGTGATCGGCGTCGATTTCGGCCTGAAGAGCGAGCTGGGCGACTCGATCGACGACATCAACGCCACGGTGCGCGGCTGGTCCGGCGAAGGCATGAACTTCGTCATCGCCGACCTGCCGGCAACGGAGCTTCTCGCCCTGTCGGATGCCGTCGCCGACCTGCCGGTGACGATCTTCAACATCGCTGCCGGCGAGGACAACCTGCGCGGCGCCGATTGCCGCGCCAACGTCGTCCACATGATTCCCAGCTTCCGGATGCTGACCGACGCGACGGCGCAGTATCTCGTGTCGCGGCACTGGAAGAACATCCTCGTCCTGCAGGGCCCCTCGCCCGCCGACCAGCAGATGGTCGATGCCATGCAGCAGTCGGCAAAGTTCTTCGGCGCGCGCATCGTCGAGGTTCGCCCGTTCCTCCTCAGCAACGATCCCACCAACCGCGAGCGCGGCAACGTGGCGCTGGTGACCGGCGGCACCGACTACGATGTCGTCTACATCGCTGACAGCGACGGCGAATTTGCCCGCTTCGCGCAGTACGAGACCAACCTCCCGCGGCCCATCGTCGGCGCCGCCGGTCTCACGCCCAAGGCATGGTCCTGGGCCTACCAGAAGCACGGCTCCTCCGAAGTCACGCAGCGCTTCGAGCAGCTCGTTCCGCGCCACATGGACGATCAGGACTGGGCGGCGTGGATTTCCACCAAGGCGGTCGTGCAGTCGGTGTTGCGCACCAAGAACGGCGACTACCCCACGCTGCTTGCCTACATGTTCGGCGAAAAGCTCAACCTCGACGGCGGCAAGGGCAATCCGCTCAGCATCCGACCGTGGGACCACCAGCTTCGGCAGGCCATCCCGCTTGCCACCACCAATGCCGTTCTGGATGAGGCGCCGATCACCGGATTCCTTCACCAAACCAACGACCTGGACACACTTGGGGTTGACCAGCCCCAATCAGCGTGCAGATTTCCCGGATGAGTGACAAGCTATTGTTTTGATAGTCGAACGCCAGCCATCGACGACCTCACAGGTCCGGGAAGCCGGACGCGAAAGTCCCATTTCGCGTCCGGCACATTATTTTCGCGCTCTGCGCGGCATCGTTTCGCGCGAGCTGTTCAAGTTCGTCCACCAGTACGGTCGCCTCGCCTCCGCTCTCGTGCGGCCCGCGCTTTGGCTCGTGGTCTTCGCGGCGGGGATGCAGAACCTGTTCGGCGTCGCGCCGATCGAGCCCTACTCCACCTACATTCCCTACCAGGAATACATCGTGCCGGGTCTGCTCGGCATGGTGCTGCTGTTCAACGGCATGCAGTCGTCGCTGTCGCTCGTCTATGACCGCGAGATGGGGACCATGCGGCTGGTGCTGACGGCGCCGCTGCCGCGCTGGTATCTGCTGCTCTGCAAGCTGATCGGCGGCACCATCCTCTCGGTCATCCAGTGCTACGCATTCCTGCTCGTGGCGCTGCTGGTCGGCGTGACCATCCCCACCATCGGCTGGCTGCAGATTCTGCCCGCTTTGCTGATCAGCGGCTTCCTGCTCGGCTCCATCGGCCTGCTGCTGTCGGTCTACATAAGGCAGGTGGAGAACTTTGCGGGCACGATGAACTTCGTCATCTTCCCGATGTTCTTCCTGTCCTCCGCCCTCTACCCGCTGTGGCGGCTGCGCGAATCCGGCGCCGACTACATCTTCTGGCTGTCGCAGCTCAACCCCTTTACCCACGCGGTTGAGCTTGTCCGCTATGCCGCCTACGGTAAGTTCAACGGCATCGCGCTGCTGATCGTCAGCTCGGTGGCCCTGCTCAGCTTTCTCGCGGCAGCCATCGCCTACGATCCGCAACGCGGCCTCATCCGGCGACGCCACGCCGTCGCCTGACCGTCAGGACGGATTTTCGTGTTCAAGATTTCCGGCGCCGCCGCCTTCGTGCTTGCCGCTACCCTGCTCAGCCCCTCCGCCGAGGCCGCCACCATCAGCGGCCCGGCCGTGGCCACGAAACCCTACAGCTTCACCATCGGCGACACCGAGGTCTTCCTGCTCGGCGTTGATTCGGTGGAAGCGAAGCAGACCTGCACCGTCTCCGGCCGGATCTGGGAATGCTGGGCCGCCGCCCAGCGCCAGCTTGAAACGATTCTCTCCGAAGGCGAGGTGACCTGCGAGAGCGTCATCGAAGAGCACTCGCTCCGCCGGATAATCGCCACCTGCACCAGCAATGGTGCCGACATCGGACAGCGCCTCGTCGAATCCGGCTTCGGCCTCGCCCTGCCCGCGGAAACGGCCCGCTACAACGACGCGCAGGCCGACGCGAGGGTGGCCGGCATCGGCCTCTGGCAGGGCACCTTCACGACCCCTGCCGCGTGGCGCGAACTGCCCATCCGCCCGCAATCCAACCGCCCGGCGTTCTCCGGCCCGCCCATCGACTGACGCGCATCGCGCGCTTCAGCGACGCCGAAGTGAGTTGTGCGAACGCCCTCCAGCATGGATATAGGCGCGGTCACTTGTCGGAGGCGGACTCATGTTCCCGCGCATCATCGCATTGGCGCCGCTCGCGCTTGCAGCCTCGCTGCTGCTCGCCGGCTGCAGCGGTCCGCCCAATGCTGCCGGCAAAGGCGAGGCCGCCCCGCCTCCTGCCGCTCCGGTGCAAAAGCCCGTCGAAGCGGGCGGCCCGATCCTCAAACTGGTCGAGCTCAATTCCTGGTACCGCGCCGCCCTCGTCAACCGCGAAGCGACCCGCAACCCGCGCGATCTCGAAGCTCTGGCACGGCCGATCTGCGAGGGACTCAACGTCTGCCGCGTCGGCGTGTGGACTGATGAATTCTCGATGCCCAACGGCATGCCGGTGCGCGCGCCGCAGCTCGAAGCGCAGGAATTTGCCTATGGCCGCACGGCCAAGGGCGAGGAGTCGGCGCTTTGGAACTGCAACCGCTACCCTGAATTCGAAGCCGAGAACGCCTGCCTGCCGCGCGTCCTCAACTGAACCTCAGAACATCGGCAGCACCGTTGCGCCGGGAGGCAGAGGCGCGGGCGCAGGCGCGCTGCCGCCCTGCGGCACGAACGCCGGCTTGCCGCTCTGGTCGAGCGGCACCGGCACAACCTCGCCCTCGCCTGCTCCCGCCGGAGTCGCGCCCGGCTTCTGGATCAGGTTGATCACCGGCTGGTTGAGCCGCGTCACCCGGCTGGCATCGAGCCGGAACGCCCACTTGCCGGTCCGCGCCGTGATGTCGGCCGCCGCCGCTTCGCCGGCGCTGCCCTGCGGGGCCGTCGCCTTGAACGTCGCCCAGTGCGCGCCGTCGGCCTCGATCAGCGTCACGTCGAGCTGCATCCCCGATGTCATGGTGAACCGGTCGGTCCGCGCCGTCGCGCCCGGAGCGAAGCTGTCGATGGCCCGCACGTCGTCGAACCGCAGGCCGACGATGCCGGAGGCGAGGCTGCGGATGCTGTTGCTGTTGGCGACATCGCCGGCCGCACCCACTGCCGGGTCGAGATAGGCAATCTCGTAGTTGCCCGTTGTCTGGTCCGTCTTCGTCGTCTCGAGCACCGGCTTGTCACCCTCGAGGATGGTGACGCCAGTGATCTCCGGGCCCGGAATGTCGATGAGCGTGTCGAACCATTCGGGCAACCCGGCCGGCACTGCGGCGCTGCCCTCGACCAGCCAGGTCTGGGCCTCGGCCGGGATGCGCACATACATGCCGCCGCGCGTATGCGAGGCGGGGATGCTGAAGCTGCGCGCGCCGAGCACGGCATCCGCCAGCACGTCGCCATTCGCCGTGGCCACCGTGACATGGGCAACGCCGGTGGGCGGTGTCGCGGCCGGATCGCCAACCCGGATATACTGGTACCAATCGGGGTTCGAGGTCTTGCCTTCGACCTTCGTCAGGCGCGCCACGCCCGCGACCAGATCGGAGGCCGTACCGGCGCGCGACGGATAGCCGCCACGTTCCGGCGACACCCACACCCCGTCGCGCAATTCCCAGCTGGCGGTATATTGCGGCGTCTGGACGGTCACCTTGCTGGCCTCCGCGAGGCCCTGACTCAGCTTCGGAAACATCGGCTCGCCGGCGACCGGATCGGAGCCCGACATGGTCGGCTGCAGGGCCATGAAGACAGCGCCGAGAACCGCGAGCACGGTGACGATCAGCAGGGTGATAAAGCCGCGAGGTGACACGCTCTTGCTCCTCAGTCCGCCGACCGGCGGCGCAGATAGCGCGACAGCCGCAACTGCCGCCAGGCGAAGGCAGCGATGCCGGCGAGGACGATCAGCAACGGCACGGCCAGGATGTTGATGAGGCGGAGCCGGTCGCCCAGCGCATCGATCTCGGAGCGCAGCGCCCCGCGCACGTCGCGCAGTTGCTGGCGCACGTCGACGAGGCGCGTGTTGAACTCGGTGATCGCCTGCTGCTGCTCCGGCGACGGCCCTTCGAGCGACGGCTCGCCCGTCTGGCTGGCGCCGCCATTCTGCGCCATCAGCGCCGCGAGCTTTTCCTGCGTGTCCTTGAGCTCGGTCTGCAGCCGGTCCTCGGTGGCGCGATACTTCTCGTTCGCCGCCGCTTCGATCCGGTCGACCGTGGTGAAGGGACGGAACGACAGCCCCTGCCCGCGCAGCGCGATCAGCTGGCCGCCGCCGGTGAGGCTGTCGAGCGCATTGATCACGAAATCGGCGTTCTGCGTCGTCGGCTGCCCGGACTGGCCTACGTTCATGTCGTTCGACAGCACGTCGGTGTCGCCAACGATGATGACGTTGAGCGGCTTTTGCGAGTGGGTAACCAGCGCCGGCGGCGGCAGCGGCGCGTCGGCGTTCTCGCTCGGCGGCGGCGCCGGCGGTGCGCCCCCGGGGAACGCGGTGTCAACCTCCCCCGTGAGCCGCGCCGCGAGCACCCGCTGCACGCCCGACGGGGCGTAGTTGGCGGTGAGCTCGGTCGGATCGTCGCGCCGCATGACCTGGGCCTGCGTGAACATCATGCTGTTCGGCGTCGTCTGGATCAGCGGCGTCATCACGGTCTTGCTGGACGCAATGTGCTCGATGGCGCCGGAGGTCGCGATGCGCATCAGGGTCAGCTGGCCCGTCACCGCGTCATCGGGATTGAGGTTGTCGCGATCGATGATCATCCACGGCGGATAGTCGGCGACCACCACCTGCGCACCGGCGCGGCCGCGAATCTTGATCGCCATGCTGATATCGCCCGCGACCTGCGTGGGGTCCATCGCCACGCCCCACGCCGCCATCAGCGGGCCGAGGCTGGAACCGGGGTTCTGCGGATTGGTCGGCGTCGCCGCGTTGCGCACATCGTGCTCGGCGATCGCATCGAGAAAGGCCAGCACGCCACCGCCACGGATCGCGAACTGGTCGATCGCATAGAGCGCCGAAGGCGTCAGGTTGAACGGGTGCACGATAAGAAGCGCACTCAGCCCATCCGGAATGGCCGTGGCATCCGGATAGACCGGCACCAGTTCATAGTCCTGAGCGATGCGGGAAATGACCGCGGCGGGCCGGCGCTGCGTAACCGGATCGCCCATCAGGTTCAGCCCGTCGATGATGCCGACCTTGGGCACAGTCGGATGCGCCAGCCGCGCGATCAGCCTCGTCAGGTCATATTCGAGATAGTTTTCGCGCGACGGCGTCAGCGCCGGGATGGTTTCAACGCCATCCACCGAGTTGGTGCCGACGACGCCGAAATAGCCCTGCTCGCCCGCCTGGCTCAGGTTGAACCCGGCGAGGCTGTAGCCCATCGCCTCGTCCTCTTCGGACGAGAACGGAATGGGGTCGGTCTGCTCCACGCGCAGCTTGCCGCCGGCGATCTGCTCATACGATTTCAGCAGCTGCCGCACGCGGTCGGAATAGACGCGCAGCGACGGCGCTTCCTCGACGAGGCCCGACGACATGTAGAGCCGCAGCGTCACCGGTTCCTCGAGCGAGCCGAGCACGTCGCGGGTCGATTGCGACACGGTGTAGATCTTGTTCTCGGTGAGATCGACGCGCGCGCCGCCCAGCCCCAGCGACACCACGAGGTTGATGGCGAGAAGCAGCACGATCGCGAGGATCGCGCCCACCACGGCCAGCGTCGCCCGGTCAGCAGTCTTGATCCGGTTCCACATGCGTCAGCTCATCTTCCACACTTCCACGACCTGACGGTTGAGGAAGAGAAACAGCAGGATCAGGATCACGAAGAAGACGATCGAACGCATCTCCAGCACGCCGCGCGCGATGGCGTCGAAATGCGTCAGCAGCGAGAACGAGGCGACGAGGTCGACCACATATTGCGGCGCCCAGCCGCTGAACAGGTTGAGCACCAGTTGCAGCCCGCTCATCATCAAGAGGAAGCTCGCAACCACGCCGAGCACGAAGGCGATCACCTGGCTGTTGGTCAGCGACGAGGCGAACGAGGTGACGGCCACCAGCGCACCCGCCATCAAGAGGCTCGCGACATAGCCCGCGAGGATCACCCCGTTATCGGGGTCGCCCAGATAGTTGACCGAAATCCAGATCGGGAAGGTCAGCGCCAGCGCGATGCCGACAAAGGTCCACGCCGCAACGAACTTTCCGAGCACGGTCTGCCAGGCCGTGACCGGCAGCGTCATCAGCAGCTCGCTCGTCCCCTGCCGCCGCTCTTCCGCCCACAGCCGCATGCCGACCGCCGGGATGAAGATGAGATAGAGCCACGGATGGAAATCGAAGAACGGCGTCAGGTCGGCCTGCCGGCGCGCCATGAAGTTGCCGAAATAGAACGTCGCCGCCCCGGTCGAGGCGACGAAGGCCACCAGGAACACATAGGCGAGCGGCGTCGAGAAATAAGCCGACAGTTCGCGCCGGGCGATGGCTAGCGTAACCCGCATGTTCGCATGCCCTCCTAGCGGCCTTGGTTCAGGGTGACAGAGCGGAACACGTCGTCCAGCGTGCCCACCACGTTGTTCATGTCGGTGGTCGCAAGATGCGCACCATGCAGCGCCGCGCCAACCGCCTCGGCGATGAACTCGCCGTCCTGCGGCCGCACCAGCAGCCGGGTCGAACCGTGGATCTGCTCCACCGCCTCGACGCTCGCAACCTTCGGCACGGCCCGCAGCAGCTTCACCGCACGATCGGTTTCCGCCTTGGTGACCTTGAGCGACACCGCGTTGAAATCGGGCGAGCGCGCATGCAGCTGCATCGGCGTGCCGTCGGCAACGACCCTGCCCCGATCGATGATGAGGGCGCGATCGCACACCGCATCGACCTCTTCGAGGATATGCGTCGAGACGATGATCGCCTTGGTGTCGCCCATCGAGCGGATGAGTTCGCGCACCAGATGCTTCTGGTTGGGATCAAGCCCATCGGTCGGCTCATCGAGGATCAGCACGTCGGGATCATGGATGATCGCCTGCGCCAGCCCGACACGGCGGCGGAACCCCTTCGACAGCGTGTCGATCCGCCGGTGCAGCACTTCGTCGAGTTGCACCCGGTCGATGGCCGTGGCCACCGCCTTGCGGCGCTCCTCGCGCGACATCTGGCGCACATCGCAGATGAACTTGAGAAAGCCCTCTGGCGTCATGTCGCCGTACAGCGGCGAGCCTTCCGGCACATAGCCGATGCGGCGCTTTGCAGCGACCGGATTGCTCTGGATGTCTTCGCCGCAGACCAGCGCCGTTCCCGCCGTGGGTGCAATGAACCCGGCGATGATCCGCATGGTGGTGGATTTGCCCGCGCCGTTGGGCCCGAGAAAGCCCAGCACTTCGCCGCGATTGACCGAGAAACTCAGGTCATCGACAGCCAACACGGCGCCAAAGCGCTTGCGCAGGGAACGAACGTCAATGAGAGGC
The DNA here is from genome assembly GCA_035433065.1 of Devosia sp. Taxonomy (GTDB): domain Bacteria; phylum Pseudomonadota; class Alphaproteobacteria; order Rhizobiales; family Devosiaceae; genus Devosia_A. Next base: position 10,826 of record DAORUH010000028.1, read on the forward strand.
GTCATCGGCGAACTGGTCGGTAAGGTTCCGTCGCCGTCTGGAGCGGTCCACCCGCTCTGTCTGCGAACTCAAGGAGCCCGTGAATAGGCCCAAATCACTGCCCTGTCCATGTGCATCACGGTTCCGTTTCGCCGATCCATGGACATTTTCGCCCCCTGCTGGAACCCCTTCGCCGGCCAGATGTTTTTCATGGTCAGACTGGTCGATATCCGGCCTCGTGGGTGTTGACGCAAGGTGGTGAATGCCTATCATTCCGCCCTTATTCTTTCTAACCGCTAACCTGCCCGACTGCCGGGTTGGCAATCAAGTTCACGATAAAAAGGTCCCCCAATATGCGTAATCCAGTGGCATCGCTGCACGGCCGTAGACCGGCCTCGAGACTGCTCCGCGGCCTGCCGGTCGTCGTCGCTATCGCGGTGCTTGCGCCGGCGCTGGCAATCGCACAGAACGCAGCAACGCCCGCGGCTCCGGCCGCCCCCGCCGCCGAAGCACCGGCCGCTGCCGCCGCAGCAGCTCCCGCGGCGCCCGCAGCAGCCGCCCCTGCGGCAGTTGCCACCGTCGCCGCCGGCACGGTCATGAGCTACACCGAAGAGCAGGCCGTTCGCGGCAAGAAGCTCTATACCGAGAACTGCTCAGACTGCCACGGCACCACGCTTGGCGGCAGCGGTGAGACCCCCGCCCTCGCCGGCAAGGGCTTCCGCGAGCGCTGGTTCATTGGCTCGCCCGAGCCCGTCGTTTCCTACATCGAGTCAAACATGCCGCAGGGCGCCCCGGGCTCCCTCGATGCCGCGACCTATGCCGACATCACCGCCTACCTGATGTCGCGCAACCGCGTCCCGGCCGGCACTGCCGAACTCCCGGGCGATCCGGCGACACTGACGAACATTGTCCTGCCGCCCCTCGCCAACTGAACCTGCTCCATAGCAGGGAGGCCCGAATGCGCACGCAGCTCGTTAAGCTGTCTATCCAGCCGATACGGGCTGCTGCACTCGCCCTCACAGCCGCCGCCGCGCTCGCGGCCCTTGCCGCTCCGGCATGGGCCGACCAGCGCGACGATTTTCTCGCCGGCCGCACCGCCGACTGTCCCGGCTGCGATCTCACCCATGCCGCATTGAAGCGTCGGGATCTGACCGGCGCCAATCTCGAAGGCGCCAACCTGACCGATGCCACGCTGCACGAGGCGAATCTGTCGAACGCCAATCTCGCGCACGCCATCCTCACCGGGGCAAATCTCAATCTGGCCGACCTGCGCCGGGCTAATCTCACCGGCGCGCAGATGGGCAAGGCCCTCGCCTACGGCGCCAACTTTGCCAGCGCCGATCTGAGCGGCGCGGTGATGACCGAGATCAAGCTGCAGACCGCCGACCTGACGGGCGCAAAGCTCCCCGGCGCCAATCTACAGAACGCCGACCTGCGCCTCGCGCGGGCCTCGCGCGCCGACCTCAGCAACGCCATCGTGGCCTACGTTCAGGCCGATCGCTTCCACGCTTCGGACGCGAACTTTGCCGGCGCCAATCTCTACTATTCCGTGCTGCCGGAGGCGGAGTTCCGCAACGTCGACCTGACGGGCGCCAACCTCGCCGGCACCAACTTCCTGCGCGCCAATCTCTCGCATGCCGACCTGAACAAGTCGGATCTGCGCGGGGCCTATCTCATGCAGTCGATCATGACCGGCGCCACCACCGAGGACGCGCTGTTCGAAAAGACCACACTCCCCGACGGGACGGTCTTTCCCACCGGCAACTGAGCCTCGGGGGCGCGGCCCCTGCTACTTCGTGGCGGCAGGCGCGGGCGTGCTGCCCGCCCCATCGGACGGGCCGTAACCCAGCTCATATTCCTCGAATACCGTCGAGCTCTCGTACTGGCCCTCGGTCAACTCGCCAGTGCGCGGGTCGCGCGCGTGCTGGCCGGGCTTCCGGAAGTAGCGCGTCTTGAGGAGGTAATGCAGCCCGTCCTCGACCCGCTCGCAATCGATCTTCACGAAGCGGCCGGCCACAGGTGTCTCGCCCTCCGCCGCTGGCAGGTTGACGCAATCGGTCGTGGGGCTCATGTGGACCTGCCCGCCGACGAACGGTCCGAGCAGATAGAAATCGTTACGGCTGCGCAGGTTCGTCAGATCGAAGAACTGGTCTGCCGTGTAGTCGGCCCGCGGATCGGTGACCATGCGCAGGCCGCGCAGCACGCCATCCTCCGAGAACAGCGCCGAGGCGATGATCGGGAACCCCTGTTCCGTCGTCCCCACGAACCGCACCGTGCGCGGATCGTCGAGCGCGCGCAGGATGTACTCAGCCTCGTTGTCGTATTCGAAATAGACCTCGTAGAGGCCGTTGGCATCCGGTTTGCACAGGTTGAATTCCTGCCAGCCGGCGAGCTTGCGCAGCGGCGGTCCGCCATTGCTGCCACAGGCATAGTTCCGGAACGCCAGCCACTCGGGCATGCCGTCGAGCGCCGTGCCGGGCTTGAGGTCTTTGAGCGTCAGCCGCTTGCCATCATCGGCAGGCGGCGCGGCGTCGGGTTGCTGGGCGATGGAAGCAGACGAGGCCAGGGCGCACAGGACAACTGCGGCGGCCGTGGCCAACAGGGCCTGTCGGCGGAAGGCGAACATCGACGTCTCCTGCGATCCGGCGCCCTGCCCGTCGCGGGCTGCGTGAGGCACCGTCCGCACAAATTCCTGAGAAATGAGAAGAGCGGCCAGGCTAAGCCGGCCGCTCGATGCTTGTGTCGCAGAGTTACTTGTCGACTGCGAAGACGAACAGGTACTCCGAGTGCTGCAGGTCGGTGAACCGCTTCGGGTGCACGTGCAGGCCCGAGGTCTGCAGGGCAACGTACTGGCGGCCATTGACCGAGTAGGTCATCGGCGGAGCCTTGAGCGGCGTGCCGAGGTTGAACGACCAGAGCTGCTCCAGCGTTTCGTCATTGAGGGCCACGAAGTCACCATTGGTGAGCGCCGTGAACACCAGGCCGCCGGCGGTGGCCAGCATGCCCGAGCGGATTTCCTCGTCGGTGTTGACCTTGGCAACGACCTTGCCGGTACGCACGTCCACCGCGGTGATGGCACCGTAGTAGAGGTTGCTGAGCGTGCCGTTGACGTCCTTCAGCGTGCCCTGGCCAGCCGGCGGCGGCGGATCGGTGATCGTCGCCTTGGTCATGTCCTGGGTGAAGCAGCCTTCGGTGCTGACCGTATACGCGATGTACTTGACCGGGTTGAACGCCGGGGGCTGGTGAGCCGTACCGCCGTGCCAGGTCGGGCAGGTCGTGACTTCGGTACCGAAGTCTTCGCGCAGGCCACGCGTCTCGGGGATGTAGGTCTGAACCGCGAGGTTCGGATCATACTCGAGCGGCATGCCGGTCTTGGGGTCGAGACCCTTGGTCCACGTGACTTCGTTGACCCACTGATTGCCGTTGATGAACGCGCCGTCAGCCGCATTGAAGTTGTAGTAGAAACCGTTGCGGCCGAAGTGGCCGATCTGGTGGGTCATCACGCCGTCGATCGGACCATCGAAGACGAAGTTGATGCCGTTTTCGTCATAGTCCCAGCCGTCGTTCGGTGTCAGCTGGAAGTACCACTTCATCTTGCCCGTATCGATGTCGAAGGCGACGGTCGAGTTGGTGAAGAGGTTGTCGCCCGGGCGGAACTCGGGGTCATAGCTCGGGACCGGGTTACCGGTGCCCCAGATGATGTTGCGGTTCACCGGGTCATACGAACCGGTCGTCCACATGCCGCCGCCACCACGGGTCCAGGCGGTCTGCGCCGTGTCCTGCCAGGTTTCGGAGCCGGGCTCGCCCGGTGCCGGAACCACGTAGGTGCGCCACAGTTCCTCACCCGTCTTGGGATCGGCCGCAGCCAGCCAGCCGCGCGTACCGGCGTCGCCCTGCGAGTTGGCAACCATGCACTTGTCTTCGATGCACAGCGGGGATGCGTTGAAGCGCTCCTGGCCACCGTATTCGGTGGTCACGGCCATCTGCTTGTCCCACAGGATCTCGCCGCTGTCGCGATCGTGCGCCACAAGGCGGCCGTCACGCAGCGGGTTGATGATGCTCGTACCGTAAAGCGCGATACCGCGGGTCTGCGGATCGTTGCCTTCGTGCTCGATCTCCGGATCGGAGATCCACAGCAGGTCCGCAGCCGTCGGGTTGCGAACGTCGATCTTGAACACACGGCCCCACGAGGAGATCGTGTACATGATGCCGTTGTCCACCATCGGCGTCGCCATGATGTTCGGACCGTTGGCGCCAGCCACGTCGTTCGCGCCACCCAGCGACAGTGCCCAGACCATTCTCAGGTTGGACACGTTGTCCCGGTTGATCTCGGTCAGGGGCGAGTACCGGTGGTTCTGAACGTCCTTACCCTGCAGGAGCCAGTTGTTCGGCTCGTTATCCGCCTTCAGCAACCGGTCGTTTGACCAGTTGAGGTTGAAGGTGGATTGCACCTGGGCGTTGGCCGGTAGAGCCATCATCCAGAGTGTGGCAACCGCAGTCCCCAATCCCAGCGCCAGCCGAGTGGTCGACCTCACAGTTTGCATTGCAATCTCCCATGGATTCAATTTTCCTGCGCCCGGCCCCCAAAGGGGCAAAGTCCGTCCAGCGGAACCGCCATGCGGACTCTTCCCAAGGCACAGGAGTGCAACAGTAGTATTCACCCCTGTAAGTCAGCAAGCGCATATCCGGGAAAATGCGGCCATTTGGCGGACATTCTGCCGCGCATTAGTACGATGAATACATTCGCTTTTCGCACCGGCAACCAAAACTGCCGCGTCTGGAGGCGATGTTCGGAAATGCCGAAATAACAGGCAGGAAATGCGCCTCGCCGACGCGGCCTCGTCGCGTCAGGCGGAACGCAGCGCCTCGACCACCGGACGCCGATAGAGCAGCGCCGCAGGCAGAATCGAGAGCACCGCGCCGATCGCGGCCAGCCCCAGCGCGAGCCAGACTTCCGGCCAGCCGATCGACGTCGTCATGGCGATTCCACTGGCGTCGCTGAACAGGCCCGAGACCACCCCCACGAGCGCCGCCGCGACCCCCAGCCCAAGCACGCTGCCGAGCGCGATCAGCCCGAAACTGAAGCTCCAGGCCACCGCCAGCACATAGGTCCGCGACGCCCCCAGCGCCCGCAATACGGCAAAGCGCTGCCGATAGAGCCGCATCAGCATCAGGATGCCGGCCAGGATGGCCGCGACCAGCAACACTTCGGTGGCAATCGCCAGCGCGCTCATCACCACCCGCACGTCACCGATCAGGCCGTAGAGCTGCACCAGCACTTCCGCCGGAAAGAACGCTGTCGAATCCGTGGCGCGGTACTCGCTGCGCAGCCCGTAGGCCGCCGCCACCGTCGCCGGTTTCACCACCGCGGCCGGAATGCCCGGCACCGTTGCGAGATCGAAGGGTGGACCGATCCTTGTGCCGGTCTCGGCGCCGTGCCCGGTCCCCAACTCATGCACCATCCACGTCAGCTCGATCGGCGTCAGCACCGCCCGGTCCCACGGCGTGCCGGTCGGCGCCATGCGTCCCACCACGGTGATGGCCTGCTCGTGCCCGTGATCGCCGCCCAACGCCCCCTCGGCCTCAGGAGATTCCTCGGCGCCATGCGCAGCGTGGAAGGTTTCGCCGACCTTGAGCCCGGAACCCGATCCGACCACCGCCTCGAACGGCGTCTCGAAGTTGCGCCCCTCGGCCAGTTGATCGCCCGACAGGTGCAGTACCAGCTGCGGAATCGTCCCGACGATCGGGTGGCCCTTGTAGTTGTCGCCAAAGCCGATCGGCGCGACGAACTCGGCCCGCGTGTCGCTGAGCAGCTTGCGCTCCGCCTCCCCGCTCAGCAGTTCGACAGCGCCGCGTTGCAGGAACACAACCCGCAGCAGCAGATCGATCTGGCTCCCCGGCGCACCAACGATCAGGTCGAACTTGTCCGCCGCCCGCGCACTGCCCGATCTGAGGGCCCGTTCCTGCGCCGTGATCGCGGCGCCGATTCCCACCGCCAGCGCGATCAGCAGCACGAACGTGGCGCACACCACGGCATGCCGCCGCATGATTGCCCAGACCAGTGGAAACGGGTTGATCACGCCGCAGCTTCCTTCGCCCTGGCGGTCAGCCTTCCATGTTGCAGCAGCGCCACCGCATCCGACGCCGCGAGAATATCCGGGTCGTGCGTCGCCACCACCACGGTCCGCCCTTCCCTCGCCAGATCGGCGAGGATCGAGATGAGGTCGGCCGTTGCCGCGCTGTCGAGCGAGGCGCTCGGCTCATCGGCCAGCACCACCGGCGGATCGAAGGCCAGCGCCCGCGCCACCGCCACACGTTGGCGCTCGCCGCGCGACAGTTCGGCGATGGTGCGCCGCTCCGCCGGCACGCCCAGCCGCTGCAGCACCTTCGTCGCCCGCTCCCGCACTCCCGGCGCCGGGCCGAAGGTCGCCGGCAGCGTTGCGTTGGCGAGCGGCGACAGCTCGTCGATCAGGTGGAATTCCTGGAAGATGAAGCCGATCTCGGCGCGCCGCCACGCATCGCGGCGCCCCTCGGACATGGCGTACAGGTCTGTTCCGTCAAAGCTCACCTTGCCGCTACCGGGCGGCAGCAGCCCCGCGAGAACATAGAGCAGCGTCGACTTGCCCGATCCCGACGGCCCGCTGATCGCCGTGATCTTGCCCGGCTCCGGCGCGAAGTTCACGCCGTCGAGCACGACGAAGGCCCTGCCCCCCGAGTCGTTGAATGATAAATCTATGCCCTCGGCGAGCAGCATATGGCGTTCCCGCAGTCGAGACTTACGAGCGGATGATCGCCGCGCTCTTCAGTCGGACAAGGCTGACGAATCCGGTCTCTTCGTCGAGCTTTTCGCCCAGGTCCAGCTTGCCGCTCACCCTGATCTGCCGGTCGAACGGCACCATCGGCAGGTCGGCGTCGCTGGTCACATAGATGATGTTGTCCGGCCACAGCGCGATGTCGTTGCAGAACGGGCACGTCTCCATCGGGATATCGGTCAGAACGAAGAACGGCGATTCCGCCTTGAGGGGCGGCGCCATGAAGCCCACGATTTCCACCGGCATGCCGTTGCGGGCCAGCGCCTTCTCGGACAGCGTGGTCGTGCCCTTCACGTAGAGATCATAAAAGAACATCCGCTGCGGGTCGTTGGCGAGAACCTGCTGCGCCGGAAGCACGGCGGCGGTCGCGGCCATGCCCACAAGAACGTTGCGACGGGAAATCATCAAAACATCCTTTCCGGAGGCTCTGCGGAACCTCCAGCACAATCGTCACCCAGATGCCCGTATCGGGGCACATCCGAAGCATACGCCGGTGCAACACCGGCTGCCACCAAATTGATCTACCGCACGGCCGCCGGGGGGACCGCGCCACCCGAAAGCTGCGGCAGCGTGCCCAGCGCGCTCTCCCCGCCCGGACCTTCGAGGACGACGGTCCCGTCGGTGATGACAATGGCCATCGGCACCGCGGTCTCGTTCGGCGCCTCGCCCATCTGCAGCAGCAGCGCCGCAACCTGATCCGCCAGCGCGTCGCTGGCCACGCCGCCCGCCGCCGCGATCGCGTCGAGCAGCGCCACCGGCTCGGTGACCTTCACCTCGAGCCGCCCGCGCGCCGCGCCCGCCGGGCTGAATCCGAACGCCCCATTGCCGATGACATGCAGCGCTCCCCAGTCGAGGGCAATCGCGCCAAGCTCGACATTGGCGGTCACGCCCCGCCGGAAGAAGTCCGCCACCTGCTGCAGCGAGTAGGCGGTGATCGAACGGTCAATGGCGAACTCGGTGGTGAACGACTTGAGCTTGCTCCCCACCACCGCGCCCGCGGCCTGCGGCAACGTCATGTCGGTCAGCCGCAGCGTCAGGTCCGTGCCCTGCGGCAGGATGCCGGTCCCGCCCTTGAGGAGGATGCGCAATTGCCCGTCGGCCAGCGTGAGCGGCGCCGCATCACCCTCCCGGGCCAGCGACAGGCCGTTGATCCGCACCACCGCGGTCTTGCCGAGCTTGTCGCGCACATCGGTGGTGATGGCGACGCCGATGGCCTCTGCGGTGCCGGACCACACCGTCTCCTTGCCCTCCGCTTCGACGAAGACGAAGGCCGTCTTGCCCGCCGCCTGCAGGTGGAACAGTTCGCGGTCATAGAGCGAGGCCCGCTCGGCCGACCAGCGCCAGCCCGGAAATTCTGCCGGTCCGGCGATCGTCAGGTCCGCCACGCTAACCGTCTCCCCCGCGACCGCCACCCGCCCGGCCGTCACGGTGAGTCCGCCCTCGCGCAGCGGCTTCGCCCAGGCGTCAAACCGTGCCGCCGCCTCCGGGGTCTGCGGCTCCATCGCGGCCGGCGATTGAGGTGCAACGACCGGCTGCGCATTCTGCTCCGCCGCGGCCTCGGCCTGCGGCAGCGCGGCCGGTTGAACCACCTGCGCCGGCGGGCCGCCGCTGGTGAACACCACGACGCCGAAGGCGATCAGCGCAACGAAGGCAAGGCCCACGATCACGGCAAGGATACGGTTCATGACTGGGCACTTTTCATGCTGTGGTGACGCGACATGCCGGTCACATGGCATCCGGCGTCGGCGACGCCATCTGCGGAAATGCCAGCCAGGTCAGCATGTCGTCCCCCCAGCGCAGCGCCATTCCGTACCGCACCACCCACGCGTTGGTCGCGGCATCCACCGAGAGCGCCAGCACCCGGCCATCGGCATCCGTCCGGTAACTCACCGCCGACAGAATGTCCGACGGCACCAGTAGCGCCGCGCGTTGCCGCCCCGGCCCGATATAGACATCGACCCCGTCGATCGTCCCCAGATAGGCCGGATCGGCGCGGTCCTCGCGCCGCGAGACCTCGGCCCCCACCGGCGCCTGCCCCGCGAACCAGCCCCGCACCCAGTTCGGCAGGTCCGGCGCCATCACATAGAGGATCGGCTGCCGGCCGGCGGCCAGCCACGCCGCCGACCTGCTCTTCAGCGCCGCGTAAAATCCATCGGCGTTTCGCGTGTCGATCGTCTGCGCGGGCCGGGCGGCCAGCTCATCCCAGATGGCCTCCGCGACACCCGCTTCCACCTCGGCGACGCCCTCCCGCCGCGTGCCGTCGAGCACCCCGGCCACGGCCTGCCAGTCGAACACCGCGGGCGGCTCGATCGCCGCACTGATGAAGCCGGGCCGGAATGCGCCGAAGTGAACCTCGTACACCTCGAGCGGCGGCGCGCTGGCGCCCGCCTCGACCGGCTCCAGCGCCACCTCACTGAGTCCGCGCAGATCGATCGCCCCCGCGACGATGGCCGCCTCGGCCTCGATCTGCGCCGCAGTCCCAGCCCGCGCCGCATAGCGCGCCTCGATCGCAGCGATCTGCGCGCGATAGGCCGGCGGCATCAGGAACGTACCGCGCCACGCGCCCGCCCTGCCATCGCGCGCCGCCGCTTCAGCGGCCGCATAGGCGGCGTCCGGCACCGCCGGGTCGGCAAACGCCCAGCCCAGCTCCACCATTTTCTGCGCCACGTCGCCATCGTGCCCGGTGCAGGCGGCGAGCGTCGCGCCCGACGCCGAGACGCCCTTCGGCTCACAGCTCACCGCCGCCGGATCGAGCAGTGTCTGCAGCGCACGCGTCGCCGACGCGCCGCAGGCGAACGGCTGGCCATCGACAAAGCAGCTCTGGTTGAACGCCAGGCCCTCGATGCCGAACAGCTGAAAATTCTGCCCGTTCAGCGACAGGCTGTCGCTCCCGGTCGCGCTCGCGCGGCCGCTCACCTGCGCCTGCACGGGCACGGCCATGACGAGCAGGCTGGCGGCAAGCACGGCCCCAGCCTTGAGCCGCCGCGTGGCATTTCCGGTTTCGAACGCGCGCTGCAGGAACGTATGCATCCCGTACTCCCTGCCACACTACTAGGGTGAGTTGGCCACGAAGAAAACGCGGTATCGGCTTCTTGAGCGTCGCAGGCACCGCTTTGTCATTGATAGTCCACCGCAGCGATGCCAAATTGCGCCGGTGAGAGAATTCATCAGGCCCGCCCACGCGATGCCGTCCCCATTGGCCACGAAGGCGAGTCGATATTTGTCAGGCCCACTGAAACGCCATTGCCCGCGCCACGTCCGGGCCGCCTGAACCATGACCGAGCCGGCCACGATTCCGGGCGCAGGAACACCAACCCGCGCCGCTAGAGAACGGCGACCTTTCGGCATCTCGCTGGAGGTCGCGAGCCTCGTCCTGCTCGTAGTTGTCTGGCAGATCGCGGCGACGATCTTTCCATCGCGCCTGTTCCCCACCCCGGTCCGCGTCGTCACCGAAATGTGGGACCTGCTGATCAACGGCCGCCTTGTGTCCGACATGGCCAAGACGCTGACCCGCACGGCCATCGCCTTCACGGTGGCAATGGTGCTCGGCACCATCATCGGCATCGCCTTCGGCCGCAACCGCGTGCTCGACCGGCTGTTCTCGACCTGGGTGGTGATCGGCCTCAACATCCCGGCGATCGTCATCGCCATCGTGCTTTATATCTGGCTCGGCCTCACCGAGTTCGCGCTGATCCTCGCCGTGACCCTCAACAAGGTTCCGGTGGTGATCGCCACCATTCGCGAAGGCGTGCGCAGCTTCTCGCGTGATTTCGACGAGCTTGCCGTCGCTTTCCGCATGTCTGCCTGGCGCCGCCTCCGCCTGATCACAGCGCCGCAGCTGATGCCCTTCGTCCTCGCGGCGGCGCGCACCGGCCTGTCGCTGATCTGGAAGATCGTCCTCGTGTTCGAGGTTCTGGGCAGCGACGGCGGCATCGGCTTCCGCATCCAGACCTTCTTCCAGTTCTTCGACATCACTTCCATCTTCGCTTACACAATCGCTTTCATCATCGTGGTGTTCATCTTCGAATACCTCGTCTTGCGCCCGCTGGAAGGACGGGTCCTCAGATGGCGCGCGGACCAGTCCTGAACATCTCCATCGGCGCCAAGCGCTTCGATCCGGCGCATGCGCCACTGTTCAGCGATTTTTCGCTGGAAGTGGCGCCGTCGAGCGTCGTCGCGCTGGTCGGCCCCAGCGGCGTCGGCAAGTCCACCCTGCTCCGCCTCGTCGCCGGCATCGATACCGCCTATGACGGCCACATCGAGATCGACGGCGTGCCGGCGCGCGACGCACCGCCTGCCGGCTTCGTGTTCCAGGATGCCCGGCTCCTGCCGTGGCTGAGCGCAGTGGACAACATCCGCGCCGTACGCGCCGAAACCACGCGCGAGGAGGCCGTCGCCATCCTGCATCGTGTCGGGCTCGCCAGTTTCGAGGACGCCTATCCGCACCAGCTGTCGGGCGGCATGCAGCGCCGCGTGGCGCTGGCCCGCGCCGTCTCGGTGAACCCACGCCTGCTGCTGCTCGATGAGCCCTTCGTGTCCCTCGACCGCACGCTGGTGCGCGAGATCCAGTCCGTGCTGCGCCAGCTGATCACGCTGCACGAGCCGACCGTCCTGCTGGTCACGCACCTCGCCGAGGATGCCGCGATCCTCGCCGACCGCGCCGTCGTGTTGGCGGGCCGTCCGGTCCGCACCGTGGCCGACATCACCTTCCCCACCCCGCGCGAGTCCCGCACCCCGGCCGATCTCGCAGCCATCGTCGAGCACATCCACCGCGAGCAGGCGAGCCTCGCGCCCGCCGCCTGACCGGCAATAAGACAGGCGGCCCGGCCATGCAGCCGGACCGCCCGAGCAGAGGTTGGGAGACCTGTCTGCTTACTGGGTCTGCAGCGCCGTGTAGAACGTGCCCTCGGGGATCTCGGTGATATCGCCGACGACATCCTTGCCGCCGAACTTCGCCATGATCGCGAACGCTTCCTTGGCCGCCGCAACCGACTGCGCGGTGAACGCCTTGACGATGCCGTGGCGATAGTCGTCGCGCAGCTGCGCGAACAGCGCATCGTCTTCCTTGACGTTCATCGCCGGACGGATCGTGTCCCACAGCCCGTCGTCGGTGAGCAGCGCGGCCTTGGTCTCGAACGAGGCATCGGCAAACGCCTTGATCGCCTCGGGCTTCTGCGCAGCGGTCTCGTCGAAGAAGGCCCAGCCGAGCAGCGGCGGGGTCTCGCTGACGCCCAGTTCCTTCAGCATCGCAGCCACCGAAACCAGTTCCGTGCTGCCGGCGAGTTTGGCCCGCGAGTTCCAGTTCCACAGGTTCAGCGCCGCCTGCGCCTGGCCGCCGGTGATCAGCTCGTTGATCAGCGGCGGAGCACCGAAGCGGGTCTCTGCGTCGTCGACCAGCGTGCCGCCGGTCTCCTTGTTGTAGGTCGCCGCGAGCACCACGAAGCTCTTGTCGACCGGGCTGCCCGACACCGCGAGCGTCTTGCCCTTGAGATCGGCGAGCTTGGTGATTCCCGCCTTCGGATCGACGATCAGCCCACCCACGGTCAGCGAGTGCGGCACATAGGTGACCATGTTGCCTTCATGCCGCTGCAGCGCGACCCACACGAAATCCGACAGGATCACGTCGGCCTGCTTGGCCTGCAGGGCGATCTGCCCGGCGGCGCTGTCGGCAACGTCCTGCACGGTGAGTTCGACATTGTGCTTCTTGTCGAGGCCGAGCGCCTGCATGGCGGCCAGCTCCCACTTGGCGGTACCGGTCGCCTGCAGCGCCAGCGTCAGCTTCAGCGGCTCCTGCGCCACGGCGGCGCCCGCCATTGCCAGCGCCAGGCCGCCAGCCAGCAGACCCCTGAACGCGCTTTTCATTGAGATAGTCATGAGTTCCTCCGAAGACTGCGTGTTTTCTATCGGCAAAGGCACCCCGACTCCTATCTATGGATGTCATAGGAAAAAACTTGCCCCTGCGTCGGCGCGCCTCCCTGACATCTGCCGGGCACCTGCTAAGCTCCCCTCCCAATCAGAGCCCCGACGTGACCATGCTGCCTCCCCGCGACCATCCCGACCGCCAGGCCATCACGGCGGAACTCCACGCGCGCCCGATGGAGATCGTCGAGGGGCCCGAGCGCATCCGGCGTCTGGTCTTCGTCACTCCCAGCAAGCCCGCCGAGCTTGAGGCGCTGCACCGGCGCTTCCGCGCCTTCTGCGCCGCGCAGGGCGTCGATCTCGGCCCGCACCTGCGCCAGATCAGTTTTTCGACCGGCGCGTTGCGCGTCACGTGGGAATTTCACACCGAGTTCGTCACCGTCACCTGGCAGGCCCCGCCCAACGACACCGTCGTCTGGCCTGACGGCATCGGCCTCGACGTGCTCGAAGGCTCCGACCTGATCGCCTCGACCCTGCTCGACGTCACCGACGACGCCACCGTGCCGGATGCCTGGCTCGACAAGCTCAACCTCGCCAGCCGCTGCGCCTCGACCATCGAAGACGGCAACGCCGAGCTGGCCTCGGACTACATTCCCGATGCCGACGGCTTCACCGTGCTGATGCTCGCCGCGGGGCGCCTGTCAGTGCTGCGCCGCTCGGTGCAGGTGCGCCGCGTCCTCGAAATGGAGACCTATCGCTGCATGGCGCTCCTGGCGCTGCCCGCCGTACGCCGCGCCTCGCCGGACCTCGGCGCCGCCGAACACGACCTCGAACAGCTCATCGAAACGCTGGGCGACGCCAACACGTCCGACCGCATCAAGATGGCGCTCGATACGCTGCACCGGCTGTCGATCCAGTCCTCGCGCCTGTCGGAGCGGCTCGATTACCGGCTCTCCGGCTCCAAGGCCTATGGCGACATCATCCACGCCCGCATCGACGCGCTGCGCGAGGGCCCGACCACGCGCGGCTCCTCGATCGGCCGGTTCGTTGCCAACCGCGTCGATCCGGCGCTGCGCACCTGCGCCGCCTTTGAAAAGCGGCTCGGCTCGCTCACCAACAAGATCGCCAAGGTCATCGACCTGCTCAATGTCAGGATCGGGCTCGACATGCAGACCCAGCAGAGCGCGGTGCTCGACACCATCGCCTCGACCGCGCAGAGCCAGTACCGGCTGCAGGCGACGGTCGAAGGCCTCTCGGTCATCGCCATCAGCTACTACCTGCTGGGTATCCTCGGCTACATGCTCGGCGGCCTGCTCGAGCAGTTCCACATCAACAAGCCGGTGGCGCTGTCGATCGCCGCGCCGTTCGCCGTGCTGCTGGTCTGGATTGCCATCCGCCGCATCCGCCGCGGCCACTTCGGCTGAAACGATTGGGGCGCCCCTTGAGGCGCCCCGCTCCTTCAGCCCGCCGCCGTATAGGCGACCTTGATCGTCGTGAAGAACTCGGCCGCGTACTTGCCCTGCTCGCGCGGACCGTAGCTCGATGCCTTGGTGCCACCGAACGGCACATGGAAATCGACGCCCGCCGTCGGCAGGTTCACCATCACCATGCCGGCCTGCGCGTTGCGCTTGTAGTGCGTCGCATATTTCAGCGACGTGGTGACAATGCCCGACGACAACCCGAACTCGGTGTCGTTCGCGGTCGCCAGCGCCTCGTCATAGTCCTTCACCCGGATCACCGCCGCCACCGGCCCGAAGATTTCCTCACGCGCGATGCGCATCTGG
>DAORUH010000029.1:0-24160 GCA_035433065.1 Devosia sp.
GCAGCAGAGTGCGCCAGTGCTCACGCCGCGGATGCGGCCATCCCGCCGGCGCCAGCATCAACCGCGCACCTTCCAACGCATAGCGGCGAAACAATTCAGGAAATCGCAGGTCATAGCAGATAGCCAGCCCCATCTTACCCCAGGGCGTATCCACCACCACACCGCTTGCGCCAGGCTGGAGGTATTGATCCTCCGCCATCAAGCGAAACAGGTGCAGCTTGCGATAGGCGGCCGGATCGGTGACGCCCGCTTTCACCGCCGCCCACAGCGCCATGATCCCGCCGCGCTTGCGCCCCTCGCTTTCGGTGTAGCGTTTCGAGGTCGGGAACCAGGCGCGCTGCAGCACGTCATAGCCGATCATCGAGCCGAGGCTATGGCCCACGACGATGATCCGCGTATAGCCGCGCCGCGCCTCGTGCAGCCGCTCAAGCAGCCGCACACCCGCCTTCTGGATTTCGTTGCGTGCCTGCACATTGTCGGGGCGCGTATCGAGATAGCGCGCCGGATCGCCCAGCGTGCCAAGCAGCGGATAGCTCGCAAAGAAATACACCGCCGTGACCACCGCCGAAACGATCGGCATCCAGCCCGGCAGGTCGCTGCTCGGCAGCAGCCACCAGATGGCCAGCGCGATGGTCAGCGCCACCAGCCCGATGAGCAGCCGCCCGCCCGCATAGACCCAGCGCAGCGATTTCGGCACCGTCTCCAGCCGGCGCGAAACGATGTCCCAGGCCCAGCGGAAGATTTGCCCCAGCGACGTGCCCTGCAGCAGGTGCGCCCAGTAGAACTCGTAGAAATCCACCACCGGCCGCGTCCGGCTGCCGGCCATCGAGATGTAGCGCAGGTCGTAGAGATCGGCGTCGGCATCGGGCTTCGACCACGAGCCGATTTTCGCGTTGTCGTCATCGACGGCGATCGCATCCACGAAGGAGCGGATCGCTGCCATCGGCCGCGGCTCGCCGATCCCGTGGATCAGGACGACAGCAATTCTACCCCGGCCCGCCATTCGCGCCTCGCTTCGCCCCGCCGCGATCCTAGCATGAACCGCGGCGAGCGTTGAGCGTCTCGCCTACCCGCCGATCCTGCCGCCGAGTTCATCCTCGATGTGGAAGCGGATGATGTCGTCAAAGCTCTTCTCAGCAACGAAGCCGAGACCCTCGGCGCGCTTGGTCGAAAAATTCCGCGGCCATCCCGAAACAATCTTGATGATCGCCTCGTCCGGCACTTCGCGGATCAGCCCGGCGATCCGGTCGCCCGCCACCCGCCGCAGCGCCTCGATCTCCTCGCCCACCGTGGTGGAGAGGCCCGGCGCGGAAATCGTCCGCCGCCAGCCAAGCTTCTGCGTGTCGATTTCCGCCGCACGCAGCAGGAACCCGACCGCCGCGCGCGGGCTCGCGAACCAGTGCCGCACGTCGCGGCTCACCGGCAGCACCGCTTCCTTGCCGCTGAGCGGCTCGCGCAGGATGTTCGAGAAGAACCCCGACGCCGCAAGGTTCGGTTTGCCCGGCCGCACCACGATGGTCGGCAGGCGAATGCCGATGCCATCGACAAAGCCCTTGCGCGAATAGTCGTTGAGCAGCAGTTCGCCGATCGCCTTCTGCGTGCCGTAGCTGGTCAGCGGAGCCGACAGGAACTCGTCCTCGATGGCCTCGGGGAACGGTGCGCCGAACACCGCGATCGAGGAGGTGAACACCAGCCGCGGCACATAGGCGCCGTTCTTGATGCCCTCCTGGCGGATCGCTTCGAGCAGCAGCCGCGTGCCGTCGAGGTTGATGCGGTAGCCCTTGTCGAAATTCTGCTCGGCCTCGCCCGACACCACTGCGGCGAGATGGAAGATCACATCCGGCCGGTCAGCGACCAGTGCCGCCGCGACGCCCGGCTCAGGCAGGTCGATGGTCTTCGTCACCACCGCGCCGCCGAACGCCACCGCCTCGGGCGGCACCACGTCCGCCAGCGTCAGCTTCGCGATGTCCTTGCCCCCGAGCCGCCCGGATTTGACCAGCGCGGCGGTGAGCTTGCGGCCGACCATGCCGGCCGCCCCGATAATGAGAATGTGCATGATATTCCCTCCGCCCCGACTGCACCGCGACGGGCGCGCCCGGTCAAGCCCGCCGATGCCGGTTTCCGGCTAGCGCGCGACGTAGCCGCCGTCGACGAGGTGATAGCTGCCGGTGATGAACGAGGCTTCCTTTGACAAAAGAAACGCCACCAGCGCCGCCACCTCCTCGGAGGTACCGAGCCGCCCCGCCGGATGCAGGCTGACCAGATAGCCCTTCGTCCCGTCGTCGATAGCCGAAAGCAGCGGCGTATCGATATAGCCGGGCCCCACCGAGTTGATGCGGATGCCCTTCGGCGCATATTCGATAGCCGCAGCCTTGGTCAGCCCGACCACGCCGTGCTTGGCCGCCACATAGGCCGGCGATCCCGAAGTCCCGACGCTGCCGAGGATCGACGCGACGTTGACGATGGCCCCGCCGCCTGCTTCCAGCATCGCCGGGATTTCGTAGCGCAGCCCGTAGAACACGCCGCTGAGGTTGATGCCGATGACCTTCTGCCAGCCATCGATCGGGTACTCGCCCGTCGGCGCGATCGGCCCGCCGATACCGGCATTGTTCACCGCGAGGTGCAGCGCCCCATAGGCCTTGCGCGCGTCGGCGACGAGCTTTTCCGCCGACGCCGGATCGGCGACATCGCCCACGAAGGGCCGCGCCGTGCCGCCGGCCGCCTCGATCGCCTTGGCGACCGCCTTCGCATGGGCGGCGTTGATATCGGCGACCACCACCTTGGCCCCGCGCTTGGCGAGCAGGTGTGCCACCGCCTCGCCAATGCCGGACCCGGCTCCCGTGACGATCGCGACCTTGTCCTTGAAGTCCTTTGGCATGTGTCTTCCCCAGATGTTGAACCCGTGCGGTCTACCAGATCGGCTGCAGCGGCGGCGGCGCGCCGCCCCACCACTTGGCGTAGGTCCTGGCGTATTGCCCGGACGACACATAGGTCGAAGCGAAAAGATCGAGCCAGCGCAGAAACTCCGGATTGCCCTTGCGCACCCCGAAGGCGATGGCATCCACCGTATAGATCCCGTCGAGCACGACGACCGGATCGGGATTGGCCTTGGCCATGTAGTCGACGATCAGGCTGTCGTTGACATAGGCGTCGGCGCGCCCCTGCCGCATCAGCAGCAGCGCATCACCGGGCGACGTGATGTAGACGAGCTCCGCCTTTGGCGCGCGCTCCTCTGCCAGCCGTTCGCCGGTTGTCCCGCGGCCGACGGCGATGCGCTTGCCGGCACCGAGATCGTCGAACCCCGCTACCCCCGAGTCACGGCGGACGATCAGCTTGAGGCCGGTCCGCAGGTACGGGAACGATAAATCGACGCTGCGTCCCCGCTCCGGCGTCGCCGTGAGGTTGCAGCCGATCACGTCGAACTGGCCGCCCAGCAGGTCCGGGATGCGGGTGGGGACCGTCGTCTCGACCAGTTCGAGTTCGGCACCGAGAGATTCCGCCAGCAGCGTGGCAACGTCGACATCGTAGCCACGCGGCTGTCCGTTCGTGTCGCGGAAGCCCACCGGCTCGGCGGCAAGGCACACGCCGATCCTGATCCGCTTGGCCTCCATGAGGTTGTCGGCATCGGCCGCCTGCGCCGATTGAACGCACAAAAGCAGGCCGGCAAGCAGCAGGAAAAGGTGACGCATGTGCCTATTCTAGCCCCGCGCCACCCGCCGTCAAAGCCCCCTCGCAACCACTTAGTGTCCGTCGGGCCGGGCCAGAAGCTCGGCATTGCCGCCCGATGCGGTGGTGTCGATACAGATGAGACGCTCGACGACCAGCCGCCCGGCATCCGCCGCGCTGCCGATCAGCGGGATGATCGCGCCCTCCCGCCGCGCCAGCGCCTGCCGCCACGGCTTCAGCATCTCGTCGTCGCCAAAGTTGCAGATCGCATCGACCATCAGCCCGGCCTCGATGGCCGCCGGGGCCAGCTTCTTGTCGACGCCGCCGATGGTGGCGCCGTCGATCCCGAGTTCGTCGGCAATCCGCGTCGCGCCCGGCGCCACGACAACAACCGCATTGCCATGCGCCAGCGCCATCCGGGCCTGCACCCGGGCCGAGGCCTCGTCCGGCCCGAGACAGAGCACCATGCCGCGCGGATGGATTTCGAGCACGTTGGACTCGCCCGTCGGTCCCGGCATGTCGATCCGCACCGGCTGGCGCGCCACCTTCTCGAAAGCGCCGCGCACCTTCTCGACGGCCGCGATGGCAAAGCCGATCGACAGGCCCGACAGCGGGTTCACGCCGTGCACATGCGGCGCCACATCGAGCGGGCGCGAGAAGCGCGGCAGGTAGTTCGGCCCGCCCGCCTTGGGCCCGGTGCCCGACATGCCCTCGCCGCCGAACGGCTGCGAGCCGACCACCGCGCCGATCTGGTTGCGGTTGACGTAGATATTGCCCGCCTTCACCCGGCTCGTCACATGCTCGACGCGCGAGTCGATGCGCGTGTGCAGCCCGAAGGTCAGCCCGTAGCCCGCCGCGTTGATCTGCGCGACGACCTGGTCGAGATCGCCCGATTTGAACATCGCCACATGCAGCACCGGCCCGAAGATTTCTTCCTTGAGATCGGCGATGCCGCCGACCGCCAGCACGGCCGGGCCAACGAACGTGCCGCCCGCCGGCACCGCCAGTTGCCGCAGCACCGCGCCGCGCTCGGCGAAGGCCGCGATATGCGCATCGATCTTTGCCTTGGCCTTGGCATCGATCACCGGACCGATATCGGTCGCCAGCGTCTCCGGGTCGCCGAGCTGCAATTCGTCCATCGCTCCCAGCAGCATTTCGACGACGCGTTGCGCCGTCTCTTCCTGCACATAAAGGATGCGCAGCGCCGAACAGCGCTGTCCCGCACTCTGGAACGCCGAGGCGAGAATGTCGCGCACCGCCTGCTCGGGCAATGCGGTGGAGTCGACGATCATCGCGTTCAGCCCGCCGGTTTCCGCGATCAGCGGCGCATGCGCCGACAGGTGATCGGCCATGGCGTTGTCGATGGCCTTCGCCGTCGGCAGCGAGCCAGTGAAGCAGACGCCCGAAATCCGCGGATCAGAGGTGAGCGCCCGGCCCACCACCGCGCCGCTGCCCGGCATCAGTTGCAGGGCATCGAGCGGCACCCCGGCCTCGTGCAGCAGTTCCACCGCCCGCGCCGCAATCAGCGGCGTCGTTTCGGCCGGCTTCGCGAGCACGGCGTTGCCGGCAACCAGCGCTGCCGCAACCTGCCCGGTGAAGATGGCGAGCGGGAAATTCCACGGCGAGATACAGGTGAACACGCCGAGCGGCTGGCGCTCGCCAAGCGCTTCGGCCTCGTCAGCGTAGTAACGCAGGAAGTCCACCGCCTCGCGCACCTCGGCAACGCCGTCCGCCAGTGTCTTGCCCGCTTCACGCGCGCACAGCACGTAGAACTCGGCGGCATTGGCCTCGTAGAGATCGGCGGCGCGGCGCAGGATCGCGGCGCGTTCGGCCACCGGATACGCCGCCCAGCCGGGCGCCGCCTCGACGGCGTTGGAAATGGCGGCGGCAACAGTCGCCGGCCCTGCCCCCATCGCCTCGCCCACCGGCGCGCCAAGCGCCGGGCTCAGGATGTCGAACCGCTCGCCCTCATCGTCACCCACATGCGCGCCGGGCGCGGCGGACCAGCGCCGGTCGGCAAACACGCCGCGCTCGGCATCGAGCGCCGCCAGTTCCACGGGGTTGGTGATTTCGAGGCCGCGCGAGTTGCGGCGCTTTGGCGCGAACAGCGCATCGGGCTGCTTCACCCGCGCATCGACCACCTGCTGCTCGACCAGTTCGAACGGGTCGCGCACCACCTCGGACGGCGGCACGTCGCGGTCGGCGATCATGTTGACGAACGAGCCGTTGGCGCCGTTCTCGAGCAGCCGGCGCACCAGATAGGCCAGCAGGTCGGAGTGCCGTCCCACCGGCGCATAGATGCGCGTCTTGGTCCCGGCTTCGTTGCGCAGCATCTGGTGCAACCGCTCGCCCATGCCGTGCAGGCGCTGGAACTCGAACTCGTCCTTGCGCACGCCCAGCGTGGCCGCAAGGTGCAGCACGGCGGACACCGAGTGCGCGTTGTGCGTCGCGAACTGCGGATAGATGCGCGCCCGCTTGCTCAGCAGCTTTTTCGCGTTGGCGACATAGCTGACATCGGTCGCGGCCTTGCGCGCGAACACCGGGAAGCCGTCGAGCCCCAGCACCTGCGCGCGCTTGATCTCGGCGTCCCAGTAGGCGCCCTTGACCAGCCTGATCATCACCTTGCGATCGAGCTGCTCGGCCAGCGCCTCGACCCAGTCGATGACGTACCCGGCGCGCGGCCCATAGGCCTGCACCACGACGCCGAACCCGTCCCAGCCGGCCAGCCGCGGATCGCTCAGCACGGCGGCGATCACGTCGAGCGAGATATCGAGCCGGTCGGCTTCCTCGGCGTCGATGTTGAAGCCCATATTGGCGCCGCGCGCCATCAGCGCCAGCGCCAGCGCGCGCTCCACCAGCTCATCCATCACCCGCGCCCGTTTGGCGAACTCATAGCGCGGATGCAGCGCCGAGAGCTTGACCGAAACCCCCGGATTGTCGCGCACGCTCTGCGCCGTGCAGCGCGCCGCAACCACGGCGATCGCCTCGGCATAGGCGGCGCGATAGCGGTCCGCGTCGGCGGCGGTGCGCGCCGCTTCGCCGAGCATGTCATAGGAATAGGCAAAGCCCGCCGCTTCCGCCTTGCGCGCCACATGCGTGGCCTCGGTGATATCGCGACCCAGCACGAACTGGCTGCCGAGGATCTTCATCGCCTGCAGCACGGCGGCGCGGATCACCGGCTCGCCCAGCCGCTGCACGAAGGTCTTGATGGTCCCGGCAATGCCGGCGCCCGCGTCCTTCAGCACTTCGCCGGTCAGCGTCAGCATCAGCGTCGAGACGTTGACCAGCGCCGGATTGCCGGGATCGAAATGTTCGAGCCAGCGCGCCGAGCCGATCTTGTCCTCGATCAGGTCGTCGATCGTCGGGGTGTCCGGCACGCGCAGCAGCGCCTCGGCGAGGCACATGAGCGCGATGCCCTCATGCGTCGACAGCGAATATTCGGCGAGGAAGCCCTCGAGCATGCCGCCGGAGCCGGTGTCCCGCACCCCTTCGACCAGCCGTTCCGCCGTCTGCGAAATGGCGGCCCGCGCCTCCCGATCGAGCCCCGCCTCCTCCACCAGTCGGGAAACGTGCACGGCCTCGCTGGCCGTTCCTGCTTCGCGCATCTTCAGCCGTGCGGCAGCGAGTCGATCTGTGCTCATGTGGTCATCCTATAAGGCGTATCGTGGCGGCCCGAAGGCGAATGGGTTAACACGCAAGGCAAAACGGAGGGGAAACATGACGTCGTTGCCGAGCTTCGATCTTAGCGGAAAAACCGCCCTGGTGACCGGCGCGCGGCGGGGCCTGGGCCGCGCGATTGCGCTGGCTCTTGCCCACAACGGCGCAGACGTCGCCCTGGGCCTCCGCGACAAAGAGTCCGCCGCCGATCTGGTCGCCGAAATCGAGTCGATGGGACGCCGCGCCCTGCCGCTTGAGCTCGACGTGATGAACCTCGACGGCGCGCGCGCCGCAGCCGACGAGGCCATCGCCCACTTCGGCAAACTCGACATTCTCGTCAACAATGCCGGCGGCGGCACCGAGGCACCGATCGAGAACTTCACCGAACAGGAGTTCGACTGGACCCTCGATTTCGTCGTCAAGTCGACCTTCTTTCTCAGCCAGCATGTCGGCCGGCATATGATCGCCCGGCGCTCCGGCGCCATCATCAACATCGGCAGCCAGGCCGGCGCGGTCGCCCTCCCTGGTGAGGCCATCTACTGCCTCAGCAAGGCCGCCGTCTCCCACATGACCAAGTGCTTCGCGGTCGAGTGGGGAAAGCACAATGTGCGGGTCAACTGCGTGGCGCCGACCTTCTTTCGCACCGACGGCACCGCCGAAGCGCTCGCCGACCCGGCCTTCAAAGCCGACGTCATCGAGCGGATCGCGGCGCTGCATCGCATCGGCGAGCCGCACGAGGTGTCGGGCGCCGTCGCCTTCCTCGCCTCCGACGCCGCCGCGATGATCACCGGCCAGACCCTCCTGATCGACGGCGGCTGGACCGCACGCTGACGCCGCCGCGAATCACCCGCGCTCCGCGCAGGCTCACCCCGACCCCCGCGGGGCACGCCGATTCCACGATGCGGAACGCGCGCCCGTCCTGACCCCGCTCCCTCCCCGCGGCATTCCCACATGTTGGCGGTTCTGCAGTATTCCGGCGCCGTTTTGGCCATCTTAGTGCTTGAACGCGTGGATAAAAGGCGCATTAATACTGTTCGCGAGTCCTCCCTGCCCCTTCGAGCCTCTGGTTCGGCCCGTCCGGGCGCCCCACTGCTTTGTCTGGATAATCCCGTGAACACGCCTCGGGTTGATAGCGCGCCCACGCGCAACAATCCCATTGATCATCTTGCCGCCGCTCAGAAGCACAGCAGCCTCGGCACGATCTACCGCATCATCCTGCTCAACCTGAGGCACCCGTGGAAGGTGACCGCCGCGATCGTCGCGACGCTCATCGCGTCCGGGTTCCAGCTGGCCATGCCGCGCCTGCTCGGTGCGGCGGTCGATCAGGCGCAGCCGCTTGTCGGCGGCGGCGCCGGGGCACAGGCAGCGCTCAGCGCACTGTGGACCACCGCCCTCATCATCCTGGGCGTCCAGATTCTGCGTGGCCTCTTCACGCTCGCCCAGAACTACTATTCCGAAGCCGTCGGCCACCACGCCGCCTACGAGCTGCGCCTCGCCTGCTACGAAAAGCTCCAGCATCTGAGCTTCTCGTTCCACGACCGGGTGCACTCGGGCGATCTCATCATGCTCGGGATCATCGACATCGACGGCGTGCGCATGTTCTTCGCCACCGGCCTCGTGCGCTTCGTCCTGCTCGGCACGCTGATCGGCATCGGCGCCTACCTCCTGATCTCGACCGACCTGCTGCTCGGCCTCCTCAGCCTCTCCTTCGTGCCCTACGTCGCATGGGCCTCGTCGGTGACCCAGCTCAGCCTGCGCAAGACCTGGCTCGACCTGCAGGACCGCATGTCGCACCTGTCGCGCGTCATGGAAGAGAACCTCGGCGGCACCCGTGTCGTCCGCGCCTTCTCAGCCAGCCAGCACGAGCTCGACAAATTCGACCGCTCGAGCCAGCACGCGCTCGGGCTCGCCCATGAACGGGTCAAGACGCGCGTCACCAACACCGCCGCGATGAACTTCTCGTTCTTCGTCTCCATGGGCCTCGTGCTCTGGTTCGGCGGCCACAAGGTGATGGCCGGCGAGATCACCGTCGGCACGCTCACCGCGTTCCTCACCTTCATGACCATCCTGCAGATGCCGGTCCGCCAACTCGGCCTACTCGTCAACTCCTTCGCCCGCGCCGCCACCTGCGGCTCGCGCCTGTTCAACCTGCTCGACCTTGAACTCGCCATCAAGGACGCGCCGGGCGCCAAGGACCTGACGGTTACCGAAGGCACGCTGAAGTTCGACAACGTCGCCTTCCGCTACCCCGGCGCCAACGACAACCTCGTGCTCTCGGGCATCAGCTTCACCGCCAGGCGCGGCGAGACCATCGGCATCGTCGGCCCCCCGGGCAGCGGCAAGTCGACCCTCGCGCACCTCATCCCCCGCTTCTACGACGTCTCGGGCGGCACCATCACCATCGACGGGCAGGACATTTCCAAGGTCACGCTCAAGTCGCTGCGCAAGGCCGTGAGCGTCGTGGCGCAGGACCAGTTCCTGTTCACCACCACGATCGAGAACAACATCGCCTACGGCAATCCGTGGGCCAAGGAGCAGCGCATCGAGCGCGCCGCCGAATACGCGCAGCTGCACAACTACATCGCGGGCCTGCCCGCCGGGTACCACACCATCGTCGGCGAACGCGGCGTGTCGCTCTCCGGCGGCCAGCGCCAGCGCATGTCGATCGCCCGCAGCCTGGTCCTGCGGCCCGACATCCTCGTGTTCGACGACTCGACCGCCGCCATCGACGCCGGCACCGAGCAGCGCATCCGTTCGGCGATGAAGAAATTCTCCGCCGAGCGCGTCACCCTCATCATCGCCCATCGCCTGAGTTCATTGATGCACGCCGACCAGATCCTCTTCGTCGAAGGCGGAGAAATCGTCGAACGGGGAACCCACGAGGAACTGCTCGCCAAGGGCGGCCGCTACCGCGCCCTCTACGATCTGCAGGTTCGCCCCTCCGATGACTCGACGCCGACGGAGGCCGCCCAATGACCGACGCAGCTCTCGAGGAAGACGAAGTCCACAAGGGCAAGCGCCCGCCCCGCGCCGTCGTCGGTTCGCACCGGCCCGACGAGGAAGTCTTCGGCAAGGCCTATGATCCCAAGATCGTGCGCCGCATCTGGGCCTTCGTCAGCCCCTATCGCGGCCAGGTCGCGATCAGCGTCACCGCCGTGCTGGTCTTCACCCTCAGCCAGCTCGCCATCCCGCTGATCATCCGCTTCGCCATCGACCACGGCATGAAGGTGGACGGTCTCGACAGTTCCGTCCTCGCCTGGACCGTCGGCCTGTTCGCCGCCGTGATCCTCATCAACTACGCTGCCAACTACGTGCAGGAACTGGTGATCGGCCGCGTTGCCGAGCACGTCCTGTTCAACATGCGCCGCGCCATGTTCGCGCACCTGCAGAAGGTGTCGCTGAACTTCATGGACAAGACCGAAGTCGGCCGCCTGATGAGCCGCCTGCAGGGCGACGTGAACTCCATGCAGGAGTTCCTCGAAACCTCGATCACCTCGGTCGGCGACATCGTGCTGCTGTTCGGTATCGTCGTCGTCCTGTGCACGCTCGACTGGAAGCTTGGCCTCTTGACCATGGCCACCATGCCGATCCTGTTCATCGTGCGCATCTTCTGGCTGCCGCCGGCCAAGCGCGCCTTCATGTATGCGCACGAGACCAACTCGATCGCCAACGGCGCGCTCGCCGAAGGCATCAACGGCGTGCGCACCGTGCAGAGCCTCGATCGCCAGCGCGTCAACTTCCAGCTCTATGACGACAAGGCCTTCGAGAACCTGCGCTCGCACCTCGTCGCCGCTCGCTACTCGCAGGTGATGGTGCCGATCGTCGACACCCTCACCGGCATCTCGATGGCGACCGTCGTCGTCGTGGGCGGCCAGATGGCGCTCAACGGCCATCTCGATGTCGGCGTCATGGTGGCGTTCCTGTTCTACATCCAGCGCTTCTTCGACCCGATCCGCTCGCTCACCATGCAGTACTCGGTGATGCAGCGCGCCATGGCCTCCGGCCAGCGCATCACCGAAGTGCTCGACGTGCCGCTTGATGTCACCGACAAGCCCGGCGCCGTCGATCTGCCGCGCGACATGGACGGCTCGGTCGAGTTCCAGAACGTCACCTTCGGCTACCGCAAGGATCAGCCGGTTCTGAAGAACGTCAGCTTCAAGGTGAACCCCGGCGAAACCGTCGCCCTTGTCGGCCCCACCGGTTCCGGCAAGACCTCGTCCATGGCCCTCGTCCACCGCTTCTATGACGTGTGGGAAGGCTCGGTGCAGGTCGGCGGCAAGGACGTGCGCGACGTCACGCAGGATTCGCTCGGTCGCGAGGTGGCGATGGTGCTGCAGGAGCCGTTCCTGTTCACCGGCACCATCATCGAGAACATCCGCTACCACAAGCTGGAAGCCACCGAGGATCAGGTGATCCGCGCCGCCAAGGCCGTTGGCGCGCATGATTTCATCATGAAGCTGCCCGAGGGTTACAAGACCAAGGTCGAGCAGCGCGGCGGCAACCTGTCGCTCGGCCAGCGCCAGCTCATCAGCTTCGCCCGCGCGCTCGTCGCCGATGCGAAAATCCTGGTGCTCGACGAGGCCACGGCCAACATCGACAGCTACACCGAGATGCTGATCCAGCAGGCGCTGCACGTGCTGCTGCAGGGCCGCACCGGCCTCGTCATCGCCCACCGCCTCGCCACCATCCGCAACGCCGACCGCATCATCGTGTTGCAGAACGGCGAGATCATCGAGCAGGGCAACCACGACCACCTGATGCAGAAGCGCGGCTTCTACGCCCGCCTCTACAACATGAACTACGCCAGCTTCGACGACATCCCCGACGAAGCCATCCCCGCCGCCCAAATCGGCGCCGCGACGTAAAGCGGTTGTCCCTCGCGGCCGCAAGGACGCTAGGGACAGAGCCCAAACAAACGGCACCAGCAGTCAGGACTCCTCTCCCGCAAGGCGGGGGAGGGGGACCGGCGAAGCCGGTGGAGGGGGCGGCCCCCACCACGGAGCTCCCCACCAGCGCCTTCTCCCTTGATGGGAGAAGGTGGCCGAAGGCCGGATGAGGGTGGAGCCCCAACGACGCCATCCAGCCACGCCCCCGGGGTTCGACAAGCTCACCAGGAAGGCTACTGTCAGAATGGTGCAACTTGCTCCGGAGGCCCTGAGTTCTTCATGGTGAGCCAGCCTGCCCCCGCGAAAGCGGGGGAACCACGAAGAACGGGCTCCCCAACGCTGCGAAGCCCAACCGCGGAGCGTACAATGCCCCTCGCATCCCGCGTCACCCCCTTCGGCGCCCTCGTCGCCCACCCGAGCAAGGCGGCCACCCTCACCGGCAATCGCGGCATCATCCACGATCTGGCAACCCGCACGTTGCTGACCCGCCGCTGGTCCAACAAAGCGTGGATCGCCTGCACATGCGACTACAAGGGCCGTAACCGCTCCCCGATCTGGACGAAGAACGTCTGGACCGAACTCTTCTTCCTCGATGAAGCGACCGCGCTGGCCGCCGGCCACCGCCCCTGCTTCACCTGCCGCCGCCCCGACGCCCTCCGCTTCCGCGACCACTGGGCGCTGGGCAACCACACCGCCATCCCATCGGCTCCCGAAATGGACTTAACCCTCCACGCCGAACGCCTCGACGGAAAGCACAAGCGCCTGCACCCGGTCCCGCAAACCTTGCCCGATGGCACGATGCTGGCGGCCAGCGACCGCGCCTACCTCATCGCCAACGGCCACACCTGGCTCTGGGATTTTTCAGGTTACACCCGCACCGACTTGCCGGGGACAATCGACGGCATGCTGACGCCGCCATCCATCACCGCGACACTGGCCGCGGGGTATAAGGCCGCACTGCATCCGTCCGTGCTGACTGCCTGACCCCTCATCCGCCCGCTTTCGCGGGAATGACACCCGGGCGGGAGGGGCACCCGGTCAAACTCAAACCTCTCGGTCGTCATGGCCGGGCGTGACCCGGCCATCCACTCGATCTCCGACCACGCGCCGAAACACGCCCCGCAGGGCACACCCGCCCCTACTCCCCCAGCACCCGCCGCGCCCGCGCCACCACCGGCGCGTCGACCATCTTGCCGTCCACCACGAACACCCCGCGACCGTCGTCCGCAGCCAGCACGCGCCGGGCCCACGCAATCTCCTCGGCCGACGGCGCGAACGCCTCATTCAGCACCGGCACAGCCGAGGGATGCACGCACGACGCGCCATCGAACCCGTGCGAGCGCGCCACCAGCGCCGCCCGCCGCAGCGCCTCGACATCGGCGAAATCCGCAATCGACTGCATCAGCCCGAACGACAGTCTTCCTTCGGCCTTCGCCGCGTAATGCACCATCAGGCTCGGAAACCGCAGCACGTCCTGGGTCGGCGTCGCGCCAAGCACCGCCGTCAGATCCTCGCTGCCAATCCCCAGCGCCATCACCCTCGGATGCCGCGCCACCGCCCGCGCATCGAGCACCGCACCCGGCGTCTCGATCAGCGCGTAAATCGGCAGCTCGAACGCATCGAGCGCCTGCGGGTCATGCGCCTTCGGCACCACGAACCCAAACGCACCCGCCGCCATTACCGCGGCAATGTCGCCCGCCTGCCGCGCATCGGTGTTCACGCGCACCAACACCTTCGCCCCGCCCAGCCCCACCGAACGCACCGCGGCCGCCAGCGCGTTGCGCGCGGCGTCCTTGTGCTCCGGCGGCACGCCATCCTCGAGATCGAGAATGATCGCATCCGCCCCGCGTTCACGCGCCTTGGCCACGAACCGCTCGTTGTGCGCGGGGATGTAGAGCAGCGACCGCATCACGCCCTCCCGATCTCGCGCAAAATCTCGTCAGTGTGCTCGCCGATCTCCGGCGCAGGCCGCCGCCACACGCCCGGCGTGCCCGACAGCCGCGGCACGATGTTGTGCATGGGCAGCGCGCCGAGTTCGGCATCCTCGACATCGGTGATGATCGCGCGCTCGATGAAGTGCGCATCTTTCGCGATGTCGGCGATCGAGTAGATCGGCCCAACCGTCGCCCCCGCCTCGCGCATGATGCGCAGCGCCTCGTCGTGCGCGTGCCGCGCAAACCACTCCCCGATCGCCGCATCCACCAGCGTGCGGTGCTTCACCCGGTCGGAGTTGGTCGCAAAGCGCGGGTCGTCGTTCATCTCGGCCCTGCCGATCACCTCGAAAATGCGCCGCGCCACCTGCGGCGTCGATCCCGACAACGCCACATACTGGCCATCGGCGCACTTATAGACATTGCGCGGCGAGGCGGTATTGCTGGCGCTGCCCGAGCGCTCCTTCACCTTGCCGGTCACCTTGTAGATCGCCGCCTCCGGCCCCAGCACCGAGTACATGGGTTCCAGCAGCGACAGGTCGATCACCTGCCCCTTGCCCAGCCCGCGCTCGCGCGCGAACAGCGCCGTCACCACCGCATTCGCGCCATAGACGCCGGCGATCATGTCGGCCAGCGCCAGCGGCGGCAGCACCGGTTCGCGATCGGGGAAGCCCGTGCGATAGGCAAAGCCGCTCATGCCCTCGACAATGGTGCCGAACCCCGGCAGGTGCGCATAGGGCCCGGTCTGCCCGAACCCCGAAATCCGCACGATCAGCAGGTTTCCATTGCGCTTCAGCAGCTCATCCGGCGCCAGCCCCATCTGCTCCAGCGTCCCCGGCCGAAAATTCTCGATGAACACATCGGCCGTATCGAGCAGCGCCTTCAGCGCCTCCATGTCCTTGGCTTCGCGCAGGTTCAGCGCGATCGAGCGTTTGTTGCGCCCATAGGTCTTCCAGTACAGCGAGTGCCCGTCGTCCTTCCAGTCGCGCAGCGGATCGCCCTGCGGCGGCTCGACCTTGATGACATCCGCACCAAAGTCCCCCAGTTGCAACGACAGCATATTCCCCGCCACCAGCCGGCTGAGATCGACCACGCGAATGCCGTCGAGCGGACCTTTGGCGCTGGCGTCGAACCGTTTCACGCGCGCTCCTCGATCACCAGCCGCCCGATTGTCATCCGCCCCGCCGACGCCATCCGCAGCCCCGCCTGCCCATAGGCAAACGTCGCGTCCGTCGCCGTCAACACCTCGCGGCCATCAACGCTCAGCGACAGCGCATCACCGTTCACCGTCAGCGCCACGCTATAGGCCCGCCCCAGCTCCCGCCCGAACGATGCGCGCGCCAGCACCGTCGTTCCGTGGTCCTCGCGCACGATGACAACCTCGTCGCCCTCGAACCCCGCCGCATAGAACCGGCTCGTCCCCTGCACCCGCGCCGAAACGAGATGAGACGCGCCCGCGAGCGGCGTCAGTTCGGCCGTCACCGTCACATCGCGCAGATACGCATTGCCGGTCCACGCATCGGCATCGCCAGCGGTGTGCGCATGAATGACGCCATCGGCAATCGTCCAGTGCCCGCGGTTCCAGGTGAAGCGCGTGATGCCGCCCCACTCCTGCTTCTCGACCTTCGGATCGATCACCACCCGGCCCGGTCCGCTCACCGAGAAATCGGCGAGGAACATCCGGCCGAGGAACTTCAGCCGCCCGAAGTACTCGACCAGCACGCCGATCTCGTCGACCGCCTCGCCGCCGCCATCGGGGATGGTGAATTCGTAGTCCTGCCAGCCCTCGGACGAGGGCACGTGCCAGGCGCCGGTTTCCTCGATGCGCTCGCTCATCGCGCGGCGCACGTAAGGCGCAACCCGGAGGTTGCCGTCGCCGTTCCACGGGTCGAGCCACAGCTTGAATTTCACCACCTGCCCGTCATCGGCCAGCGGGGTGAGCATCGGGCGATAGCGCTCGTCGTCGAAATCCGAACGCCGGTAGAACGGCTTCCAGAACACGCGCCCGCCCTGCCCGCGCTCCAGCCGGTCGAGCAGCACTTCAAGCGCGCCGCGCGACTCCGGCCCGTGCCGCTCGCCCGATGCCTTCCCCGCAATCTGGTTGAACGGCTTGGTCCGGAACCCGTGCGTTGCGCCCGGCGCGTCGAAGTCGAACCGCACCCCACGGCGGGTGAAGTCCTCCACCCACTGCGCCGGCGGCTGCTCACCGCGCAGCTGCAAGGCCAGCACCGTCAGCTCGCGCGCAAACGATGGCACGTCGACCACGTTCACCGTGCCGAGCACGCCCGAAGCGACCACGAAGTCGCCTATGGGTTTGCGATACTTCTCCCACTCCGGCTGCACGCCCTGCATGGTGCCGACGATGGCGCCGGCATTGCCCGCGTTGCAGTCCGTATCCCAGCTCGCCATGGTGGCGATCTCGACGGTGCGGCACAGCTCGCCGCGCCCGTAGCAGAGCGCCATCACCGTCACGCCGGCATTGGGAATGATGTGGCACACGCCCGGATAGCGATCGTAGCCCCACTCGGCGTTCAGCATCTCGCGGCAGGCCCGCCAGTCGTCGGGATGCGCCCTGTGGAAATCGATCACCGCCCGCGCCACCCCGGCATAGAGCGAGCCCGGATCGATCTGGCTCAGCCCCGTCTCGATCACCTCATCGATGTCGCTCGAAACGAACGCCTGCGCGATCGCCGCGGCGCAGAAGCGCGCGCCGTTGAGACCCTCGCCGTCATGCGCCACCGACGCCGCCATCGCCGACATCTCGGCCGCGCGCTTGGGGTTGCCCGGGTTCACCCAGCCCCAGCTGTCGATAAAGATCTGCCCGCCGATCTGCTCGGCCACCGTCGTGCCGTTGGTCGCGATCGCGCCCGACAGCGGCGCCGGAATGCCCGCGCGCAGGTTCCGATAGGCTGTGTGTTCGGTCGAAACCCCGAAGCCGCCCCACCAGTACATGCCGTGCTCTTCGGCGGCGTAGTTGAGCCAGGTCCGGCCCACGTCCTCCGCCGTCGCGGTGAGACCGTAGTCTCGCAGCGCCCGGATGAAATACACCGGCCCGTTGGTGTCGTCGTCGGCGGCAAAATTCTGGAAGTCGCGCAGGTACTGCGTCACCTCGCCATAGGTGTCGCGCACCCGCTCGTAGCTCCAGATCGTCGGTTCGACCGGCGCGCCGAGGCGCACGCCGATGGCCTTGCCGAGAAAGCCCGCATAGATGCGGTCGAAGATGAAGGTGGTCGAAAGCATGTGGGATCTCAGGAATGGAGGAGCAGCGCGCGGCCGGCGTCGGTCGCCGCCCGCCGCTTGCGGTCGGCATCGAGTATTGAGACGGCCGTCTCGGTGAAGCGGTCGGCCGCGGCATTGAGATCGAGCCGGTTGGCAACATCGAGCTGCCGCGCATCGCCCGCTTCCACCACCGCCTCGCCGTACAGCGCGCCAAGGATGGCGCCGGTCATCACGCCGATGGAGTCGGTGTCGCGGCCCGAATTGATGCCGTCCTCGATCGCGCGGCGGAAATCGCCATCGCTCATGACGATAAACCCCAACGCCAGCGGCAGTTCCTCTATCGCGTGCAGGCGGCTCGGCTGGTAGGCGTCGGTCGCGACCCCGGCCTTCGCCGGCCCGTGAGTCACGTCGTCGCCCATCGGCGAATAGGCCGCGATGATGCGGTGGAAGCTGTCGACCACCTCGTCATACCCCGCCCCCGCGGCGCGCAGTTCCAGCGCGCGTCCCACCACCGCGTCGATGGCTCGCTTCGTGCCGTCCTTGGCGACGCCCAGCGCCGCATCGATGATCGTTTCCACATTGGCGCCCGGCACGAAGGCCGCCGCCACCGCCGCCGCCATCACGCCCGCCGCTTCGAGCCCAAAACTCTGCTGGTGGCCGGAGGCAAAGGCGATGGCCTCGTCATAGGCCGCGACCGGGTCGCACGCGTTCACCACGCCGACGGGCGCGATGTACATGGCCGCGCCGCAGTTCACCATGTTGCCGATGCCGCCCTGCCGCGGGTCGCATCCGGCGAGTTGGTGCCGCGTGTAGATCCATTTTTCCGGGTAGAACAACCGCTCGATCAGCATCGCCTCGCGCTGCATTTCGGGGATCCAGCGCGGCGTCCAGGCGATCTGCTTCACCATGCCCTCAGCCATGTCCCAGGCGTCGAGGTGGCGGCGCGTGTCGCGGAAAATATCCATCAGGCACAGCGTCATCAGCGTGTCGTCGGTGACGATGCCGTTGCCGCGCACCCGCCCGTTGCGCGCCGCTTCCGGCCCGTCCATGCGGTGCCAGCGCGTATCGAGCGCGCTGACCCGCCCGTATTTCGCGCGGATCTCCGCCGCCGACAGTTTTTCCACCGGCGCCCCCAGCGCATCGCCGAGCGCAATCCCGTGCAGCATCCCGCGCACCCGGCTCTTCAGCGACGGCGCCACCGCGCCCTTGATACTCACGTCGTTCACTTCAACTGCCTCTATGCCTGCCCCACCCTCATCCGCCCTTCGGGCACCTTCTCCCATCAAGGGAGAAGGCCCGAGAACCGATGATTCAGTCGCCGCCTTCCCCCTCGATGGGGGAAGGTGCCCCGGGCTTGGCCCGGGGCGGATGAGGGTGGAGCCCACTCATCTGGCTTCGACGGCACATCACGCCCCAAGCTGCGTCCGCGCGTACTCCATCAGCCGGTCGCCGCCCGCCGCGCGCCATTCGGTGACGTACTGGTCCCACTGGTCCATGCCGGCTTCACCCGAGATGAACTTGTAGACCCACGAGCGGTAGACGTTTTCCGTCGCGTCGAGGTCGGCGGCATAGTCGGCCGGCCACACGAAAGCGTTGTCGGGCTTGAAGTACTGCTGAATGTTCTTCAGCGACTGCTGCGCCGCTTCCGATTTCCATTCCACCGGCGGCACGAAGTTGGCGGCGGCGAAGAAGCGGGCATACCAGGTGGCCATCTTGTCGGTCACCGCATAGGTGTCGCCGGTCTTGGTATATTCCTCGCCCTCAAAGCCCATCCGGTCCATCATCTGGCCTTCGGTCGACGCCATGAAGTCCAGGAGCTTCATCGCCTCTTCCTTGTGCTGCGACGTGGTCGCCAGCGCAAAGCCGCGCGATTCCTTGCTCACGTCCACCGCAGCGAGGCCCTGCCCGCCCGGTCCCGACGGGATCGGCAGCAGCGCCAGCTTGATGTCCGCATCCGGATGCGCCTGGCGCATCTTGCCGCCATAGATGTCGATGACTTCCGCCGACGAGCCGAAGATCACCGCTGCCTTGCCGGTGTAGAACTTGTCTTCCTTCACATCGAATTTCGAGGTGACATATTCCTTGTCGTAGAGCCCCTTGGCGGCCAGTTCGGCATACCAGGCAAGCTTGGCCTTTTCCTGGTCGGTGATGCGCGCGCTGACCCACGCGCCCGAGGCGTCCTTCATCCAGGTGCCGGTGATGCCGAAGGCCTGGTTGAAGATCGAGTCGAGTTCGTTGGTGTTGTCGGCCGTGGTCACGCCAAAGGTGTTGCCCGGCGTGCCGTCGCCATCGAGATCGGCATCGTGGATGGCCTGGAAGAACTTGGTGTATTCATCGACGGTCGTCGGCGCGGCGATGCCCAGCTTGTCGAGCCAGTCCTGCCGGATCACCGGCTGCGGCGCACGCGGCGGATAGATGTACAGCAGGTACGGATAGTGCTTCAGCCGCTCCACATTGTGCGGCCACAGCGCCGCCTTGAGGTTGGGCGATTTCTCGATCCAGGGGTTGAGGTCTTCGAGGATGCCCTGCTCGGCCATCTTCGCGTCTCCACCCTGGAAATAGATGATGTCGGGAATGTCCCCGCCCAGCAGCATCACGCCCAGCGCATCGGCATAGCCCGAAGACGGCAGGTCGACGATTTCGATATCGAGATCGGTGCCCTTGGCGCGCAGCGCGTCTTCGATGCGCTTGATGTGCGCCACGTCGGGCGGGTTGGTGGTCAACAAGTCCTTGGACACGATCCGGATCTTGACCGGATCGGCCATCGCAACGCCCGCACCGAGCGCAATGCTCAGGGCGATGGCGGTCGAGGCGAGCAGTAGTTTCTTGAACATGGGTTCTCCTCCGTTAGTGCGTGAATTTTTTTCGACCTGTTCCACCGCCGCCACCGTCCATACTGGGGGGCTGGGACAGGCAGCGGCGGTGGCCCCAGGTGGGGCTCGTACGCTCGCGGCTTTCCGCCGCGAGGTAGTTCTGGGACGGCGCATCGGGGCCGCCCGAAATCTCATGGAAACTGTGTGTCACCCCACCCCCGGCGTCATTCCGGCGAAGGCCGGAATCCAGTGCACCGGAACCGCCGGCGGCACGGCCGCCCGGACCGAGCACCCGGTGGCCCGCACCGGCCGCGCATGGGAGGGCACGGAGCCGTGGATTCCGGCCTTCGCCGGAATGACGCGGTGGTTGTGGGCCACGCATGGCGCCGCGCACCGCAGCCTCCGCCAATCCCACCCGCGCCATCATCCCTTCAGCGCTCCCGACATCGTGCCCTTGGTGAAGAACTTCAAAATCAGCGGGTAGATCGCGAGGATCGGCACGATGGTGAGGAGGATCATCCCCGCCTTCAGCGAGCGCAGGTTGATCTGCGCCACGCCGACATTGTTGGCGGCGTTCTCTGCGCCCACGATCGCCAGCTTGTCGCCCTCGACCACGAACTGGCGCAGCACCACCTGCAGCGGCCACTTGCCCTGGTCGGTGAGGTAGATCATGCCGCGGAAGAACTCGTTCCAGCGGAACACAAGGTAAAACAGCGCGATCGTCGCCAGCGCCGGCTTCGCCAGCGGCAGCACGATGGTGAAGAACACCTGGAACGGGTTGGCCCCGTCGAGTTCGGCGGCCTCCAGCAACTCGTTGGGGATCTCCTCGAAGAACCGCACGAGGATGATGAGGTACCAGGCGTTGATGACCTTGAAGAGGATCACCGACCACTGGTCGTTGAGCAGCCCCATCCGCTTCATCAGGAAGTAGTCGGGGATGATGCCGGGCTCGAACACGATGGTGACGAGCACGAAGATGAACAGCAGGCGCCGCCCCGGCAGGTTGGGCCGCGACAGGCCCCAGGCCATCAGCGCCGTGCCGAGCACGCCGAGCAGCGTGCTGGCGGCCGTAATCCAGATCGAGTTGAGCAGCCCGCGCTGCACCAGCGGATGCTGCAGCAGCAGTTGCCACACCTCGAGCGAGAAGCCGTCCGGCACGACGGCGAGGCCGCTCATCCCCGGCACGCGGCTCGGCTGCGAAAACGAGATGGCCAGCAGGTTGAGGATCGGCTGCACCGTCACGACGACCAGCAGCAGCAGCGTCGAGACGATGATGATGTATTCGAGCCGTTCGAGCGGCGAGCGCTTGATGCGCATCTCGCGCATCATCGGCACGGCGCGGGCGGCGGTCACTTCGGCCATCACCACACTCCCTTGCCGGTCAGGCGCTTGGCGACGAAGTGCGACGCCATGATCAGCACCATGCCGAACACCGCCTTGAACAAGCCCGCCGCGGTCGCCAGCGAGTACTCACCGGTCTGCAGGCCGATGCGGTAGACGTAGGTGTCGAGGATATCGATGGTCCTCAGGTTCACGTCGTTCTGCATGTTGATGACCTGGTTGAGGTCGGCCGACAGGAACAGGCCGGCATTGAGGATGAATAGCGTCGCAATGGTCGGCGCGATTCCCGGCAGCGTGATGTCGCGCACCTTCTGCCAGCGGTTGGCGCCGTCCATCTCGGCGGCGTCATAGAGCTGCGGATCGATGGCGAGGATGGCTGCCAGATACAGCAGGCTGTCCCACCCGGCCGAGCGCCAGATTTCGGAAAACACCAGCACCCAGCGGATGACCCCGGTATCGGTCATGAAGCTGACCGGCTTGAACCCCATGCCGGTGATGATCTGGTTCACCGCCCCGTCGGTCGGCGACAGGATGGCGATGAAGATGCCGGCGATCACCACCCAGCTCAGAAAGTGCGGCAGGTAGATCGCCGATTGCACGGTCTTGCGCAGCGCCCCGTGGCGCACCTCGTTGAGCAGCAGCGCCACCCCGATCGGGATCGGCAGCACGAAGACGAACTTCATCCCCGAAATGATCAGCGTGTTGGCCAGCACCTGCCAGAACACTGGCGAGGTGAAGAGCGTCTGGAAGTGCTTCAGCCCCACCCAGATATTGGGCGG
Organism: Devosia sp.; assembly: GCA_035433065.1. Classification (GTDB taxonomy): domain Bacteria; phylum Pseudomonadota; class Alphaproteobacteria; order Rhizobiales; family Devosiaceae; genus Devosia_A. The sequence goes on from DAORUH010000029.1 coordinate 22,293, forward strand.
AATGATGCGCACCTGCTCGAAGGCGATCCGTGCCTCGTAGATCGGCACATAGTGCCAGATGACAAAGTAGATCAGCCCCGGGGCCATCATCGCGTAATACGGCCACCAGCGCGCCCAGCCCTGCTTCATCGCCTGCGATCTGGGAACGTTCCCGGACTGCGGTAAAATCTGTTCGGATCGGGCTTGGGTCATGCGCGTCCCGGCCTTGCCGCCTCCCAGTCTGCAACGGGCGCTGCGGCAATCATATTCGGTGCAATCCCACGCTCAGGGCTCATCATTTTCACCGAACCCCCACGGCCTGACGCCGATCCGCCGCCACATCTGCGACCGACCCGCGCTCCACCAGCCGGCACGGCAGATACGTCCGCTCGATCCCCGCCCGCCCGCCGATCTCGCCGATCAGCTCGCTCGTCGCCCGGTAGCCCAGTTCGCGCGCCGGCTTTTCGATCGTCGTCAGCCCCGGCCACGAAAAGGCCCCGGCCGGAATGCCGTCGAACCCGAGGATCGACACGTCAACGGGGCACGACCGCCCGGCATCGCGCACCGCCATCATCGCCCCGAGCGCCATCAGGTCGTTCGCCGCAAACACCGCAATGTGCCCGATCTGCTGGCGTTCCAGCAGCCGCTGCATTGCCGCGTAGCCGCCTTCAACCGAGTAATCGCAGTCCTCGGTCAGCAGCGTCTGCGGGTCGATATCGCGCGCCACCGAATGCTCATGCACGGTCCGCAAAAACCGCGCGCGCGCCAGCCGGTTCTTCGGCCCGAGGATCAGCGCCGGGGCCGGATGGCCTTTGGAAACAAGGTGATCGAGCCCCAGCCGGACGGCCTGGGCAATGTCGGAGCCGACCGAAGCATGGTCCGGAAACCGCTCCGCGCTCGAGCCGATCAAGACGAACGGCAGGCCGAACCGGCTGAATTCATCGGCATTGTCGGAGATCGGATTGACCACCGCGCCCTCGACCCGCGCCTGCCGCAGCGCCCGCACGTGCCGCGCCTCGCGCTCCGGGTCCCAGTCAGACGAAAACACGATGAGCGATGCGCCCTCTTCCGCCGCGCGGTCCTGCGCGCCGCGCGCCGCTTCGGCCCAGAAGGGGTTGGCGATATCCGGCACGATCAGGCCGAGCATGCCGCTCCGCCCCGACCGCATGCCCACCGCAAGATGATTGCGCTCGTAGCCTGCGGCCCGCGCCGCCTTCACCACCCGCGCCCGCGTGTCCTCGCTGATGTCGGTGGCGCCCGACAGCGCGCGCGCCGCCGTGCTCTTGCTCACCTCGGCGAGCTTCGCCACATCGATAATCGTCGGCCGGCGTTCGCCCCGCTTCATATCTATCCTCCCATGCGCCGGCACCGTTATTCTACGGCTTCTGCCAACGACCGCTCAAAGCACAGAAAAAAATCTACGACTGCAACTTCCGGGAACGTTACCGGAAACCGCCGAAGACGACAAGCGGGGGGACCCGTCCCGGTGGATATCCCGGCAAGTTGCTGACTATGCTCGGCTTTCGGTCGGCGCATCGGCGCGCAGCAGCCCGTCGCGCTTCAGCTCGGCCCACAGCTCGCCGGGAATCTCGTGCCCGATCAGCCTGACGTTCGAAGCCACCTCGTCCGGCGTGTAAGCACCCGGGATGACCGACGCGACCAGCGGATGCGCCAGCACGAACTGCAGCGCCGCGGCCGGCAGCGGCACCCCGTACCGGTCGCACACCGCCTTGATCTGCCTCACCTTTTCGAGGATTTTGGGCGGCGCCGGTTGATACTTGTAGCGCGCCCCCTCAACCGGCCCCTTAGCCAGAATCCCCGAGGCGAACGGCTGCCCGATGATCACCCCCACCCCCGCGCCCACCACCAACTGCACCACCACCGACAGC
>DAORUH010000030.1:0-23995 GCA_035433065.1 Devosia sp.
GGCGAGGTGCGCAGCTTCACCATCACCCCCTCGTGCCCCTGCTCGGCCGCCCCCCTGCGCCGCAGTTCGGCGAGTTCCTCCCACGAGCCGAAGGGCAGCACTTCGCTGAGATCAAGCCGCACCTGCGGATGCGCCGCAAACCACGCTTCGAGCCGCGCCCGCCGCTCCGTCCACGGCAGCGCGCGAATGTCCTCATTGCCATCGAACAGCATGTCATAGACGCGCACGAACGCGGGCAGCTGCTCGACCTGCTTGGGGATGGCCACCTTGCGGTTGAGCCGCTGCTGCAGGTCGTTGAACGGCGCCGGCGAAAAGTCGTGTCCCACCAGCAGTTCGCCATCGAGCACCGCATCACCGAACACGTTCTCGACCACATCGGGAAACGCCGCGGCAATATCGTCGCCGGTGCGCGAGAACATCGACACCCGGCCCTGGCTGGCAATGATCTGCACCCGGATGCCGTCCCATTTCCACTCGGCCGAGAAGTCGGCGGGATCGAGCTTTCCGATGTCCTTTTCCTCATCTATCGGGTTCGACAGCATCAGCGGATGAAACCTCGCCGCATGGTCGATATCCGGCCGCGCGGCCCTGCCATCGAGCCAGGCGAACAGCGCCGTGTAGGGCAGCACCATGCCGTGCCAGACTTCCTCGATCTCCTGCAGCGGCACCCCGCTCATCTCTGCCAGCGCGGTCTTCGCCAGCCGCGCCGAGAGCCCGATCCGCAACGCCCCGGTTGCAAGCTTCACCAGCGCCCAGCGCTCGTTGATTTCCGCCCGCGTCAGCAGCGCCGCAATCACATCGGGCAGGTCCGACTTGCTGGTGGTGTTGAACAGCTCGACGAGATCGGTGAGCGAGGGCAGTTCATCTCCCTCGCTGAGATGATGCGGCCAGATCAGCGCAATCGTCTCGCCGAGATCGCCGACATAGTCGTGGCTCAGCCGGAACAGGTATGGATCGACCTCGCGCTCCACCACATCGCGCAAAATCGCCGGCTTCACATTCTTGAACGTCAGCGCCCCGGTTAGGATCGCGAGCGCAAAGCCGCGGTCCGGATCGGGCGTCGCGCGAAAATAGTCGCGCAGCGCCTCGATCTTGCGATTGCGCGAGGGCGTCAGCGCGAGCAGTTCGAGAAGCTGCGCGAACCGCTTCAATCCTCGTCCTCCCCGTCTTCCTCATAGGCAACGATGCGCAGCGGCTCGGCGATCAGCCCCTGCTGCCGGCACCAGTAGACAATCGCATCCTCGCGCCCATGCGTGACCCACACGGTCTCCGCGCCAGTCTCGACGATCGTCTGCCGCAACTCGTTCCAGTCGACATGGTCGGAGATCACCAGCGGCAGTTCGACGCCCGATTGCCGCGCCCGCTGCTTGACGCTCATCCACCCCGACGCCACCGCCAGCACCGGATCGGGCAACCGCCGGCTCCAGCGATCCTTGATCGCCGAGGGTGGCGCGACGACAATCTGGCCCTTCAACTGCTCCTTCGGAACATCCAGCGAATGCCGCAGCTCGCCCAGCGGAACGCCCAGTTCCTCATAGAGCCCGCACAGCCGCAGCATCGCGCCATGCAGGTAAATCGGCGCGTCGTACCCCGCTTGCCGCAACAGCCCGATCATCCGCTGCGCCTTGCCCAGCGCATAGCAGCCGATGACATGCGCACGCTCCGGATGCTCCCGCACCGACCGTAGCAGCCGCATCGTCTCGCTCTGCGGATCTGGATGCTGGAACACCGGTAGCCCGAACGTCGCCTCGGTCACCAAGAGGTCGCACGGCACCAGCTCGAACGGCTGCGCCGTCGCGTCCGGCCCGCGCTTATAGTCGCCGGTAACGACGATCCGCTGCCCCTGATACTCCATCAGCACCTGCGCCGAACCGAGGATGTGCCCGGCCGGAAAGAACGTCACTGTCACCCCATCGACATCGAGCGGCGTGCCATAGTCCAGCGCCTGGAACTCGCCCGCACAGTCCTCGCCATAGCGCACCTTCATGATGGCGATCGTATCCGGCGTCGCCAGCACCGCCCCGTGGCCGCTGCGCGCATGGTCCGCATGCCCATGCGTAACAATCGCCCGCCGCTGCGGCTGCGGCGGGTCGATGAACACGTTGATTGGCCTGATCCGCAGATCGCGGTCGAGAAACGGCTGCACCATGACTGAACAGTAACGGCAAAACCCCGGACAGGTTCAACTCGGCCGAGGGACCTATGCGGCTATCCCGCAACCGAATAGGCTGCGCCGCGTATCCGGCCCGGGGGAAAGACGATGCAGAACACAACGCTTCAGTCCGGCGGCCAGCCGACGCGTCATCTCGCCTCAGGAGAAGTGCTGATCGCGCAGGGCGACAATCGCGGCGATCTGTTCGTGCTTGAAAGCGGCGAGCTGGTCGTCGAACGCGACGGCATCAGGATTGCAGGCATCGCCACGGCCGGGGCGCTGGTCGGCGAAATGTCCGTGATCCTCAACCGGCCGAGCAGTGCCACCGTGAAGGCGGGAACTGCCAGCACCGTTCACGTCATCGCGGGCGCGCGCGACGCCCTTGAGCATGATCCCCGGCTGGCGCTGACCCTCGCCCGGCTCATGGCAACCCGTCTCGACGCCACGTCCGGTCTCCTGGTCGAACTGACCACGCAGCATAAGGGCAAGAGTGAACAGGGCCTGCTGTCGCGCATTCTCTCGACGCTTCACCTGCCCGCCGACAACGCGGAGTATGTCGCGCTGACACGCGACGACCTGTTCAGCGGCGGCAACGGCGGCTCGCGCGAATAGTCTCCATCGTCGATTGCCGATAGAGCGGCGCGGGCCTATATCCGGAGTCCATCGAAGGACTCGCCATGCCCGCCATCTCCATTCTCGATCTCGCCCGCGTCGTTGAGGGCAGCGATGCCCGCGCCGCGCTCGACAACGCCCGCGACCTTGCCGCCCACGCCGAGAACTGGGGGTACACCCGGTTCTGGCTGGCCGAGCACCACAACATGCCGGGTATCGCCAGCGCCGCCACCGCGCTGGTGATCCAGCACGTCGCGGCCGGTACGAAGACCATCCGCGTCGGCGCCGGCGGCATCATGCTGCCCAACCACGCGCCGATCATCGTCGCCGAGCAGTTCGGCACCCTCGCCCGGCTGTTCCCCGGCCGCATCGATCTCGGCCTCGGTCGCGCCCCGGGCACCGACGGGCTGGCCGTGCAGGCCCTCCGCCGTGGCCTCAGCGACCCCGACGATTTCCCGCGCGCCATCCTCGAAATCCAGGCCTACTTTGAGCCCGCGCAGCCTGGCCAGCGCCTGCAGGCCGTCCCTGCCGCCGGGGCCGAAGTGCCGATCTGGATACTCGGGTCATCGACCTATGGCGCGCAGCTCGCGGCGCAGCTCGGCCTGCCCTACGCCTTCGCCTCGCACTTCGCGCCCGACCTGCTGCTGCCCGCCCTGCAGCTCTACCGCGCCGGTTTCGAGCCATCGGAGCAGTTGCAGAAACCCTATGCGATGGTCGGCGTGAACATCATCGCCGCCGAAACCGACGCCGAGGCCAAGCGCCTCGCCACCACGCAGCAGATGAGCTGGGCCAACATCTTCCGCGGCGCCCGCGGCCTCTCCCAGCCGCCCATCGACGACATCGAGACCTACTGGACCGAAGCCGAGAAAGCGCAGGCCATGCGCATGCTCTCCCGCACGATCATCGGCTCGGTCGAAACCGTCCGCACCGGCATCGCCGCACTGGTTGAGGAAACGCAGGCCGATGAACTGATCATCGTGTCGGATGTCTACGACCATCAGGCCCGCCTCCGCTCCTTCGAACTCATCGCCGAAGCAGCAAAGTAGCAAAGCCAGGCACTCAGGCACCTCCCCCCATCGCGGGGGAGGTAGCGCCGCTAGGAGCCGCAGCGACGTAGCAAAGCTACCGCCCCCTCAGATCACCCGCGTCACCGTCAAAAACCCCGACCGCTCCTCGTTCGCCGCCTTGATCGCGGGCTCCGAGCCCAGCACCACGACCTTGCCGTGCCGCGCCACATCATCCAGCGCTCGCGCCAGCGTCTCGAAATCGGCATCCGTTGCGCCGAGCACTTCTTCGCGCCGCTGCTGGCGGGTCTCCTCGGTCTCGCCGGTCAGCTCGAACATCATCGAGGAAAACCCCTTGGCGTCCGGCAGGCGATAGCCATCGATGCCGCCGATCACGCCGATGATCGAGCGCGTCAGGTCCTGCTCGCCCACCCCGGCGCGCAGGTATGCCGCCGCGCCGTCGTAGTTGGTGATGGTGCCGAGCAGGTTCGGGTCGCGATACGAGGTGAAGACGAAATTGCCCGAATTGCTGTCGAACCCCGACGAGCCGCCATAGGCGCCGCCCTGTACGCGCACCCGGTCCCAGAGGTACGTCGTGTTGAGGTGCCGGATCGCCACCGCCGCACCGCCCGTCAGCGTATAGCCGAGGTCGATGAGGTTGCCGCCCTTGGCCACATAGTTCACCTGCCCGGGGAAGGTCAGCCCCTCGTTGAGCGGCGCCGGCGCAAAGCCCCAGCCGCTGCCCGGCGCGCCGCTCTCGGGCAGGCCCGACAGGAACGCCGCCAGTTGCGGCTTCAGCGCCTCGATCGTATCCGCGTCGGCGGTCACATTGGCGATCATGCCGCCGCGATGCAGCAGCTCGCTGCGGATCGCTTCGAGGTCTGCCTGCACGCCCGGCCAGTCGGCATCGATGCGCTTCGCCAGCTCCTTCAGATAGAAGTAATGGCTGATGCCGCCCATCTGTTCGTTGGCCCAGTCGCTTTCGTTCGACTGCGCGCGCAGCCGCAGCGCCACGATGCCATTGCCGGTGCCCGCGAGCCGGCTCTCGAACCCCGATTTCGCCTCAAGCACCATCTGCCTGATGCGTTCGCGGTTATCGAGCCGCGCCGAAGTCAGCACGTCGTGCATGATGGCGAACAGCTCGCCCGTCTTGTCGGGCACCGCCTTGCCGCGCATGAACAGCCACGCCGCGATACCGCTGCGGGCCTGCTTGGTCGTGACGATCACATTCATGCCGACGCCGCCGGTGGAGCGCCCGATGCGCTGCGTCAGCGACACAAAATCTTCCTTGGCCGTGCCGGTCTGCGTCAGCGCCCGCGAAAAGATCGGCATCAACGGCAGCAGCCGGCTCGACAGGCCGTGCATGTTGAAGCCGAAATCGAGGTAGATCACCCCGTTGGTCGGCAGCGCATGGGTGAAGGTGCGGATGCCCGCCACCTCGCCGCGCTCGATCGGCAGCGGCTTGTTTTTGCGCGGCAGGTCGGAAAGCTGCAGCGTCGGAATCTTCGACAGCGCCTCGGGGGTATCCGGAATCTCCTGCAACCCGCGCAGCCGCTCGGTATCGACCACCACATCGCGCCGCTCGGCGTCGGTCATTTCGGCCGCCGCGGCATCGAGCCGGGCGCGCTCCTCGGCCTTTTCGCGCGCCGCCTGCGTGGGGTCCGGCGTCAGCAGCACGGTCGTGCGGTGCGTGTTGTCGAGCAGGTGCGTGCGCACCAGGTCCTCGAACACGCGCTTTCCCGCCGCCAGATCGGCCTTCAGCGCCGCCAGCGGCCCCTCGAACCGCAGCGGCTCCAGCGGATCGCCGCCATGGAGCCAGGTCCGCATCGAGCGGAACATCAGCGCAATGCCGCGCGGGAAGGAGCCGGTATTGTCCTCGCGCAGCGCGAACTCCATCGAGTTCACCGAGGCCTCGATCGTCTCGCGATCAATGCCCTCGTCGGCGAGGCGCGTGAGCGTCGCGAGCACCAGGTCCTCGACCGCCTGCGCATCGCCGTCGCCAATGCCCTTGAGCCCGACGGTGAAGTACGGCTGCAGCATGTCCTCGGCCAGGCCGCTGCCGGTAATGCCCTCGCCGAGACCGCTGTCGATCAGCGCCTTGCGCAGCGGCGCGGCGGACGTGCCGACGAGCACCGCTTCGAGGATCGAGAGGTTCAGCGCAAGGTTCGGGTCCGTCACCGGATCGAGCATCCAGTTGATCGACACCATCGCCGACTTGCCTTCGGCCTCCTGCTCGGTCGCCGCATAGGTCTCGTGGATGCGCTTCGGTTCGCTCCAGCGCTTCTGCAGCGCGATATGCGCCTCCGGCTCGATGCGGTCGAACTGGCCCAGATACTTGTCCAGCAGCCCGAAACGCGCGTCCTCGGGGTCATCGCCATAGAACACGATGCGCGCGTTGGACGGGTGATAGAACCGCTCGTGGAAACGCTTGAAATACTCGTAGGTGAGATCGGGGATCGCCTTCGGATCGCCGCCCGAATTCACGCCATAGGTCGTGTCCGGATAAAGCGAGAGCTGGCTCACCTTGCCGAGCACCGACGCGCCCGACGAATAGGCGCCCTTCATCTCGTTGAACACGACGCCCTTGTAGACCATCGGCGCCTGGCTCGCGTCGCGCTCGTAGTGCCAGCCTTCCTGCTGGAACGTATCCTCCGAGATCAGCGGAAAGAACACCGCATCGAGGTAGACATCGACGAGATTGTGAAAATCCTGCAGGTTCTGCGAAGCGACCGGATAGGCCGTCTTGTCCGAGAACGTCATGGCGTTGAGGAAGGTCTGGAGCGAGCCCTTGAGCAGCTCGACGAACGGCTTTTTCACCGGATACGAGCGCGACCCGCACAGCACTGAATGCTCGAGGATATGCGCGACACCGGTCGAGTCCTCGGGCGGCGTCTTGAAGGTGACGCCGAACACCTTGTTCTCGTCATCGTTGATGAAGCTCAGCACCTCTGCGCCGGTCTTCTTGTGCCGGTAGAAGCGCGCCAGAGAACTGACCTCCGCAATCTGCTGTTCGCGGACGAGTTCGAAGGCCGGATGCACTGACATTTGGGACTCTTGTTACGAAAGGTGCCCTAATCTAGGGAGCCCAAGCCCCAAGTGCCACCCCTCTCAAGATCAGGTGAGGAGCCAGTGCTTGCGGCCCCAACCTCATCCGGCGCTACGCGCCACCTTCTCCCATCTAGGGAGAAGGACCCCGACTGAAAGCTTGCAGTCACACCTTCCCCCTCGATGGGGGAAGGTGCCCGAAGGGCGGATGAGGGTGGAGCCGAAGACGCGGCCCCCCTAAATATGCCCCCGCACAAACGGCCTCACCTTCCGTTCGTACCAATCCTTCAATTCCTCAACCAGATCCGGGTCCAGCGGATCGCGCCGGGCCGCCAGAACGTTCTCGGCAAGCTGCGCCGGCTTCGTCACCCCGGCGATCACCGTCGAGACCGCCGGCTGGTCGAGCAGCCAGCGGATGGCGAACTGCGCCAGCGGCAGGCCCTTGGGGATCATACGCTTCAGCTCGTCGACCAACTCGACGCCCTTCTCGAACGGCAGGCCCGAGAACGTCTCGCCGACAAAAAACGCCTTTCCCTCGCGGTTATAGGTGCGGTGGTCCTGCGCCGTGAACCGCGTCTCCTTGGTGTACTTGCCCGCCAGCAGCCCGCTCGCCAGCGGCAGCCGCACGATAATGCCGACGTTCTGTTTTTCGGCCTTCGGCAGCAGCTCCACCGCCGCGTCCTGCCGGAACAGGTTGTAGATGATCTGCAGCGTCGCGACCCCCGCGTGACGCAGGCACAGCATCCCCTCCTCGACGCTTTCGACGCTCGCGCCATAGTGGCGCATCAGCCCCTCGTCGCGCAGGTCATCCATGATGTTGAAGATCTCGCCGTCCGCCATCACCGCCGTCGGAATGGTGTGGAGCTGCACAAGATCGAGCGTTTCGAGGCCCAGCCGCTGCAGCGAGCCGGTGAGGCTCGCCTTGACGTTCTTGCGCCGGTAGTGGTTGGGGAACAGGCTGTCGGAGCGGCCCAGCTTGGTCGCAACGATCACGCCCTTCTTGTCGCGAAACTCCCCGATCCGCGCTTCCGACTGCCCGCCGCCATAGACGTCGGCCGTATCCCAGAAATTCACGTCGAGCGAGCGCGCCTGCTTGAGGATGGCGCGGGCCTCATCGTCCCCCACCGGCCCGAAATCCCCGCCCAGCTGCCAGCAGCCCAGCCCGATTTCGCTGACCTCGTATCCGGTCCTGCCAAGTCTGCGGTGGTTCATTGTCGCCTCCGGAAAGAATAATGCGGCACCGTCTCTCCACCCCACAGTGTCATTCCGGCGCAGGCGGGAATCCAGCCCTGACGGCCTCAGCGGCCCCGGAAGGTTGCTGTCATCTCAGGATGGCCCCCGGCCTTCGCCGGGGTGACCCGGGTGGGACGACGCCCACACAGCACAACGCCGAACCCGGCCCCTTCGTCGCACATCAATGCCTGCGATTCACGGGCGCAAAAAAAGCGGCGCCACCCTTCGGCGGCGCCGCCCAAATTCATCTCGACCAGATCAGAAGCCGAACTTCAGGCCGAGGAGCAGAGAAGCACGGTTGTGCTCGACGCTCTCATCCCAAAGGGTCAGCCTGCTGAACGCAGTCTGGTACCGCGCCTCACCGAAGAGGGTGACGTTGTCCGCTACCTCGTATCCAAGACCAGCGAACACCTGCCCGCCAAGCGTGGCAGCCGATTCGGTGTCGTAGCGAATGCCGACCACGCCAACGCCCGCGCCGAAATAGGCAGAAAACGCGTCATCGATCGGCAGCGAATAAACGAGGTTTGCGAACAGTGTGGCAGCGTCGTGGGTGAGCGTCTCGCCCACATAGAGGGCCGCGCTGAAGGTCGCATCGAGTTCGACAGACAGGCCCGGGATGACTTCGAGGCCAATCGCGCCGCCAACCAGCCAGCCCGGCTCCAGCGGATAGGTAGTCTCGCCCCAGGCAAGACTATTGGGGGCAGTCACCCCGCCGTAGACCTTGAGGTAGGGATTTCCCAGGTCCTGCGCGAGCGCAGATACCGGCGCGCCGAATATCGCGGCGCTGACCAGAAGAGAAAGAACAGAAGTGCGCATGAGCCCCGTCACAAATTGGAAGCGATTATGCCACAGCAGTGCCGCATTTTCCTCCGGCCTGCAAGTGCGCCAAAGCAGATCAGGCAGCAAATACAGTCGTATCCGCCACTGCCGCGACTACGCCTCCGCCTAAGCCCGTTCTTTCGTCGCAAAGAACTGAATCTTCGGCCAGTCCTTCTGCGTGCGCTGCAGCCACCAGGACGATTGCGCGAGATAAACCGGATCGCCATCCTTGTCCTCGGCAAGCTCTGCCTTGGCAGCCGAAATGAACCGGTCGAGTTCCTTCTTGTCGTCCGCACCGACCCAGCGCGCCATCTCGAAATTGAGCTGCTCAAACGTGATCGGCACGCTGTATTCCTTGAGGATGCGCGCCTGCAGCACTTCGAGCTGCAGCGGCCCGACCACGCCGACGATGTAGTCGGCGCCGATCATGCGCCGGAACACCTGCGCCACGCCCTCTTCGGCGAGATCGCTCAGCGCCTTTGACAACTGCTTGGCCTTGATCGGATCGGCAAGCCGCACGCGGCGGATGATTTCCGGCGCAAAGTTCGGGATGCCCGTCACCTTCAGCGCCTGGGTGCCCTCAACCAGCGTATCGCCGACGCTGAGCGTGCCGTGGTTCGGAATGCCGACGATATCGCCTGCCACCGCCTCGTCGGCCAGTTCGCGATCATGCCCGAAAAAGAACATCGGATTGGTGACCGCCAGGTCCTTGCCCGAGCGCACATTGCGCAGCTTCATGCCGCGCTTGAACGTGCCCGAGCTCAGCCGCAAAAACGCGATGCGGTCGCGATGGTTGGCGTCCATGTTCGCCTGCACCTTGAACACGAATCCGGTGACCTTGGGCTCGCTCGGCAGGATCGCGCGCGGCTCGGCCGGTTGCGGCCGCGGCTCCGGCGCCCAGTCGCCCAGCGAACGCAGCAGTTCCGGCACCGAAATGGTCTTCAGCGCCGAACCGAAGATCACCGGCGACAGGTGCCCCGCGCGATAGGTCGCGACGTCCATTTCCGGATACCCGACCGAGGCCAGTTCCATCATGTCGAGCGACGCCTTGATCACCGGATCGCCGGTCAGCGCCGGGTCGGCCAACAGCTGGTCGATGGTCTCGAAGCTGCGGATTTCCGACCCGTCGGGCCGCAAGACCCGCTTCCCCATCAGGTCAACCGTGCCCTTGAAATCAACCCCCTGCCCCAGCGGCCAGACCACCGGCGTCACGTCGAGCGCCAGCGTGTCGGCAATCTCGTCGAGAATTTCGAGCGGGTCCTTGCCCTCGCGGTCGATCTTGTTGGCAAAGGTGATGATCGGGATGTCGCGCAGCCGGCACACCTCGAACAGCTTCAGCGTCTGCGCCTCGATGCCCTTGGCCACGTCGATCACCATGACCGCGGCGTCCACCGCCGTCAGCGTACGGTAGGTGTCCTCGGAAAAGTCCGAGTGGCCGGGCGTATCGAGCAGGTTGAAGGTCAGCCCGCGGTGCTCGAAGGTCATCACCGAGGACGAAATCGAGATGCCGCGCTGCTGCTCGATTTCCATCCAGTCCGAGCGCGTCGCCCTGGTATTGGCGCGCCCGCGCACCGCACCCGCCTGCACGATGGCGCTCGCCGTGGCGAGCAGCTTTTCGGTCAGCGTGGTCTTGCCGGCGTCCGGGTGGGAAATGATCGCGAACGTCCGCCGCGACTGGTACGGCAGCAGCTTTTCGGCGGGCGAGGATGAGGTTACGGCGTTCATGCGCGTGCTCTTACTCCGCCGACCGCCCCGGTGTCATCCCCGGCGCACCCGCGCCAGCATCCCGGCAAAACGAAAGAAGGGCCGCGCCATGCGCGACCCTTCCCGATTTCGTGGTTCCGGCCGAAGCCAGAGGCCCATCGCTTATGACAGAGCGTGCTCCGCCATGAGGCGCGCGGACCCAAGTCCCACCGAAACCATCGATTTCGTGAATGACATTGGATCACCTCCTCTCAGCTGTTGACGATAACGGCAGCCTGCGCGCGTCGCGGCGCTTTGGCAAGCCCCTCACGAACCTCACGCCACGATGCTCTCGCGCGCGCCCTCGGGGCTGAGTTCCACCACATTGTCGCCCGGCCGGATCACGGTCTTCCGGTGCGTGATCGCAAGGATCGTCCGCTCACCGGCCAGCAACCGCAATTCGCCCATGATTTCGGCTTCGGTGCGCTCGTCGAGCGCCGAACTCGCCTCATCGAGGAACAGGATCTGCGGATCGGCATAGAGCGCCCGGGCGATCGCCACGCGCTGCCGCTCGCCGCCCGAGAGCTTCAGGCCGCGTTCGCCGATCTTGGTCTCAAACCCCTCCGGCAGCCCGTCGATGAACTTTGCGATCGAGGCCTTCTCCACCGCCCGCCTCAGCCGTTCTTCCTCAAGCGGCCGGCCGAGCACGATATTGGCGGTCAGCGTGTCGTTGAGCAGCATGATCTCCTGCGGCACGACGCCGATCACCGAATACCAGTCGCTCCGCGCGATCTCGCTCAGCGGCACCCCATCGATCAGCACCCGCCCGGACGACGGCTCCAGCGATTTCAGCGCCAGCTTGAACAGCGTCGTCTTGCCCGACCCCGTCTCGCCCGTGAGAAAATTGAGCCGCCCGCGCTCGGCGGTGAAGCTGACATTTTCCACCGCCGGTTTGTCGTCGCGATAGCCAAAGCCGACACCCTCGAACCGGATCGTGCCCTCAGCGAGGTGAAAATCCTTGCCCGCCGGCACGTCGGTCTCCTCCGGCGCCGCCCACATCTTGGCGAACGGGATGAACCGCGAATAGGAGCGCAGGATATCGTCGATCGACGAGCCGATCATCTGGAACGGCCGGTTGAGTTGCAACAGCAGCGCATCGAACAGCACCACGTCGCCGACGCTGAGTTCGCCCGAACGATAGCGCGGCAGCAGCACCGCGAAGGTGATGCCGATCTGCACCGCCAGCATCAGCCCGAAGATTGAAGAGATACCGATGCGCCGGAACGCAAAGCTCGCCCAGCTGTCGCGCACCTCGGCCGCCTGCTCGCCAAACCGCCCGGCGATCCACGTGTCGCCGCCAAAATAGCGCAGCGTCTCCATCGCATTGATCGAGTTGCCGACAAACTTCGAATTCGCCTGGTCCGCCTTGATCGCCGCATCGAGATAGGGCCGCGTCCAGCGGTTCGAAAAGAACGTCAGCCCGATGAACAGCGTGCCGTAGACGAAGACGATGATGACGATTTCGAGGTTGATCGAAGCGCCCAGCACCAGGAGCGTCATGGTGATCTGGATTATGCCGGGGATCAAAACGATCAGCGCCAACTGCACCAGCGTATAAACCGCGTTCTGCCCGCGCGATTTAGCCTGCTGGATCTCGGCCGGATTGTGCTCGATGAAGAAGCCGACGGTCTTCTTCAGCAACCGCGAAAAGAACGCCGTGCCCGCGATGAAGTTGAGGTTTTCCGCGCTCATCATGGCGAGGTAGTTCACCATGTAGCTCAGCGCCTGGCTGAACCCGAACAGCACGCCGTAGCCGACGAACCCCCAGACGATCGCCTCGCCGAGCGAGCCGCTCTGCATGGTGTCGATCAGCCGCGAGAACAGGTACGGCCCCGCCACGCCCGCGATCGCCGAAAAGAACACGATCACCGCGACCATCGCCAGCAGCCACTTCGCCTCGGCGAAATAGCGCCCGTAGATGTATTTCAGCGGCGCCCAGATTTCGGCCCAGCTCGCATCGAGCTGCGTCTCGCCGTCCTTGCTCCCCCCGCGGCGGAACATGTTCTTTCCCGATCCGGATCGGGCGCTCGCGGAGGCTGCTGGCATGGTCATGGGTCAGGCGAAAGTAGGGAGGCCAGCCTGTTTTCACAAGCTGGCCACATTCACTATTCCGCCACCGCGTGCGCCGGGTCGGGCTTTGCCACCGGCCCCTTGGGCCTGCGCAGGAAGAACACGATGGGCACCGAGATGATCGTCACCACCGTCATCAGCGCGAAATCGTCGAGATAGGCGAGCATCGCCGCCTGCTGCTGCACGAGGCCGCTGAGCTGCGAGATCGTTGTCGGCACACCCGCCAGCACGCCCGGCAGGTCGCGGATCGGGCCCCAGTTGAGCGTCACCCGCTCGGCCAGTTCCGCCGTGTTGACCGCCATCATCTGCGTCAGCACCGCCATCACCAGCGAGATGCCGACACCCTGCCCGACATTGCGCACCAGGCTGAAGAACGCCGTCGCATCGACACGCAGCCGCGGCGCAATCGTCGCAAAGGCCAGCGTATTGAGCGGCACGAACACCAACCCAAGCCCTATGCCCTGCAGAAAGCCCGACAGCATGATCGGGCCCTTGTCCATGCTGAGGTCGAACCCCGTCATCATGAACAGCGAATAGGCCGAGACGGCGAGCCCCGAGAGCACGAGGATGCGCGCATCGAGCCTGCCCACCAGCCGGCCGACGAAGATCATCGAGACCATCGTGCCGATGCCGCGCGGCGCCATCAGGATGCCGGTGTCGATCACCGAATAGCCCATGAGGTTCTGCAGCAGCGGCGGCAGCAGCGCGAGGCCCGAGAAGGTCGTGATGCCGATGAGGAAGATGAACAACAGCCCCATCACGAAATTGCGGTCCTGGAACATCTTGAGGTCGACGAACGGATTTTCCGCCGTCGCACAGTGCACGATGAACATCCACATGCCCGAGATCGCCAGCCCCACATAGAGCCAGATTTCGGGCGACTCGAACCAGCCAACACCCTGCCCGCGGTCAAAGATCATCTGCGTCGAGGCCACCGCGACGGCGAGCATGCCAAAGCCGAAGAAGTCGAACTTCCTGACCTTCGTCTTCTCCTTGGGCATGAAGAAGAACAGCGCGGCGAAGGCCAGCGCGCCGACCGGCAGGTTGACGAGGAACACCCAGCGCCAGTCGAGGTTTTCGGTGAGGATGCCGCCCAGCGTCGGCCCGACAATGGGCGCCACCATCACGCCCAGCCCGAACATGGCCATCGCCTGGCCCATCTTCTCGCGCGGGTTGATGTCGAGCATGATCGCCTGCGCCAGCGGCGCGAGCGTTGCCCCGAACAGGCCCTGCAGGATGCGGAACATCACCATCTGCGGCAGGCTGGTGGCGAGCCCGCAGAGCAGCGACGCGCCGGTAAAACCAGCAACGCCGACGAGCAGCAGCAGCCGCCGGCTCATCCGGTCGGCGAGCCACCCCGACAGCGGCGTCGCGATGGCGGCCGCCACCACATAGGAGGTGAGCACCCAGCTCACCTCATCCTGGCTCGCCTGCAGCGCCGAACGCATATGCGGCAACGCCACGTTGGCGATCGTGGTGTCGAGCACCTGCATCACCATGGCGAGCATGATCGCCGCGGTAAGCAGGCCCTTGTTCTTGACCACAAGGGTCGGTTGCGAAATCGCGGCGGCCTCGGCCATCGTCGTTTGTCCTGAATCAGCCTGCCGGCTTGGTGTCGACGGCGACGACAGCGCTCATGCCGGCGCGCAGCGGCTTGTCGCCGGCGCCCGTGACCTCGATGCGAACCGGAACGCGCTGGGTCACCTTCACCCAGTTGCCGGTGGCGTTCTGCGCCGGGATCAGCGCGAACTGCGCCCCGGTGGCAGCGCCGATCGACTCGAGCTTGCCCTCGAAGGCCACCCCCGGATAGGCGTCGATCTTGATCTCGACCGGCATGCCGGGCGTGATGCCCGCTAGCTGCGTTTCCTTGAAGTTCGCCTCGATCCAGGTGCTGGTCGTCTCGATCAGGCTGGCGATGGTCGTGCCGGTGGCGACGAACTGGCCGACATTGAGGCTCGCCACCTGGCTGACGATGCCGTCGGCCGGCGCGATCACCGTCGCCTTGGCGAGGTTGCGCTCAGCCGCGGCCACCGCCGCCTGCGCCGTACGCACCGCCGGATGCTCGTCAATGGCGATATCCGGATTGCCCGCCAGCGCCGCCGCAGCGCCCGCCTGCTGCTGCTCGGCCAGCGACACCTGGGTGTGCGCCGTCTGCAGCGCGAGCTTGGCGTCATCGAGCGAGGCGTTGGCCGAAAGGCCCTGCTGGGTCAGCGTCGACTTGCGGTCGAACTCTTCCTGCCGGATGGCCAGCGTCGACTTCGCCGCCTCGAGCTGCGCCCCGGCGGTGCCGTAGGCAACCCGCAACTGCTCGACATTGACGCGCGCCGAAGCGAGCGCCGCGTTCGCCTGGTCCAGCGCGATCTGGTAGGGCTCGGGATCGATGGCGAACAGCACCTGCCCGGCCGTCACCGCCTCGTTGTCATGCACCGCAACGCTGATGACGCGCCCGGCGACATCGGCCGAAATCGCCACCTTGGGCTGCTGCACATAGGCGTTGTCGGTTTCGACATAGCGCCCGCCGCTGAGGAAGAAATAGCCGCCCACCGCAGCCAGCACCACCGGCACCGACACCATCAGCGCGAGCCGCTTGCCCGAGCGCTTCTTCTTGGGCGCAGCCGCCGGCGCGGCGGCAGGCTCTGCCGCAGCGGCAGCCGGAGCAGTCTTGGCGATCAGGTCGGACTTTTCGAGGGTGACCGGGATCGCTTCGCCGGGGCCCGGTTCGGTAACACGCGCGTTCATATCAGGCACTTTCCTTTTCTTCGGCATCCATGCCGGCGAGATTTCCCCGGATGCGCTCCAGCGCGTCCCTCAGAACGGCTTCCTCATCCGCGCCCATCCCTTCGGTGGCGCGGGCATAAATCGTGAGCCCGACAGCGCGGGCGCGCTCGACCACCGCAGCGCCACCCGGCGCGAGGTTGACGATCTTGGCGCGGCTGTCGCGCGGGTCGGCGCTGCGCTCGACAAAGCCGCGCTTTTCGAGCCGGTCGAGAATGCCGCTCATGGTCATCGGATCGCTGTCGGCCGCCGCCGCCAGCGCCACCTGCGTGATCCCCGGATTGCGGGCGATCTCCGCCATGGCCTTCCACTGCGGCAGGGTCACCCCTTGCCCCTTGGCATATTCCTCGAAGCGCCGCCGGAACTGGCGCGACACTTCATGGATCAGGTAGCCGAGGGGAGCCGCCTGATAGAACTGGTTCTGGTCCATCGGATTAGCTGTGGTTCCTAATAATAAGCGCACATATAATAAGCGCACTTTCGGCGTCAAGATGCGCCCGCAGCGTTCCCGCCATGCGCCGCGCGAATGGTTGACGAAACGCCGCCCTCAGTCGCAGGTTGCCGGACCTACCGAGGACTTATCCATGCCCCGCCTGACCCCGTTCGAACGCATCACGCTCGCCGTCGAGGCCCAGATTCCGCTGGTGCGCGCCATGGAGGCCGAGCTCGGCCGCGAGCGCGCCCACGCCCTCGTCCGCGCCGCCCTCGACAAGCAGAACCGTGAAATGGTGGCAAAGCGCGGCGCGCTCCTCGACATCCCCACCCTCGCCGCCGAATTCGCCGGTTTCGGCGAAGGCGTGCGCTACGAGTTCGAGACGCTCGAGCAGACCGACACTCTGCTACGCAACAAGGTCACCCACTGCGACTACGCCGAGCACATGGAAAAGCTCGGCGCCCGCGACCTCGGCCAGCTCCTCATCTGCGACGGCGACTTCGCCATGGCCGACCAGCTCGGCCTCAAACTCGACCGCACCAAAACCTGCATGAACGCCGACGGCGAATGCAACTTCTGCTACCACGTGAAAGGCAAAATCTGAGGGTTCACCACGGTGTCATTCCGGCGAACGCCGGAATCCATCCTTGACGTCTTCACCACGCACGGCAGGCAGCATTCATCTCAGGTTGGACCCCGGCCTGCGCCGGGGTGACACGGTGAACAAGGCACGCAGTCAGGGCTCCTTCGCCCTCGATGGGAGAAGGTGGCGCGCAGCGCCGGATGAGGGTGAGGGTCGCACCCCTACCCCCCAAACCGCTCCCGCCAGGCCGGCACAATATCCCCCTCCGCCGGCGCCGCCGAGTACACCGCCCGCGCGATAGCCCGCGTCAGGCACACCGCCGCCGCGTGCCCGAGCCGCATCACATCGACAATCTCGTCCTCGAGCGGCCGCAACCCCGTCGACACAGCGAACACGATGTCGCCGTCGACCAGCGCGTGCGACGGGCTCACCGCCCGCGCGATGCCATCCTGCGCCGCCACCGCCAGCCGCTTGCACTGCGCCTTGGTCAGCGCCGCATCTGTCGCGACGATGGCGATGGTGGTGTTGGCAACCGGGTTCGCATAATCGCGCTTGGTGCGGCTCGACTCGAGAAAACTCACCGGCTCCGGATAGGTGCCGAGCCCGCCGAATTCGCCATTCATCTCGAACGGCGCGGCCCAGAAATTCGCCCGGTCACCCGCCGTCGCCATGCCGGTGGCATTGGCCCCCACCAGCGCCCCGACCGTATGTCCGTTGCCCAGCCGCAGCGACGCCGACCCGAGCCCCCCCTTGAGGTTCGCCGTCAGCGCCCCGACCCCGCACCCGAAGGTGCCGAGCGAAAACTCTTCGGCGGCGGCGGCCAGCGCCCGCTCGCCCAACCCCGCATAGGGGTTCCGCCCCCAGTCCTTGTCCCCCCCATTAAGCAGGTCGAACAGGATCGCCCCCGGCACGATCGGCACGGTCACGTCGCCAACGCGAAAGCCGCGCCCCTGCGCCCTGAGCGAATTGGCCACCCCCGACGCCGCATCGAGCCCGAAGGCCGAGCCGCCCGACAGGACGATCGCATCGATCTCTGTCACCAGCTTGTCCGGCGCCAAGAGCTCCGTTTCGCGCGAACCGGGCGAGCCGCCCATCACATCGACCGACGCGACGAACGGCCGGTCCCCGACCAGCACCGTCGTCCCCGTCTTGATCCGAAAATCCTCGGCATTGCCAACCCGCAACCCCGCCACATCGGTGATGAGATTGCGGGGACCGGGCTGAATGTCGTGTGTTGTCATCGGTGTTCCCGGCCCTCGTTCGGCATCCCCACGTGCCCCGCAACCTCCGCCAGCATGCGGCGCAGCGGCACCCCGTCGGGGTCCCACGTCCGGCGCATTTCCAGCATCTGCTGCGCCACCTGCCAGTTGCCCGTCTTCATGTGCGCGTCAAGCAGCAATTGCCCGAACAGGTCGCGCTGCGCGTGGCTGCCGCCGATCTCCTGCAGCCGCGGATTGGCTACGGACAGCCACCGCGTCGCGCCGGCAAAATCGCCCCGCGCATGCGCCAGCATGCCGCGCGCCGCCGGCAGCGCCACGTCGTGCCATGCCACCCGGTCGAACCCCTCCGACGAAGCCGCCCGGTCCTCGATCGCCGCCATCAGTGTATCCGCCTCATCGCGCTCCGCCCGCGCCAGCCCGTAGAGATATTGCAGCGTCAGGAACGGCAGCAGCGTGTCCGTCGCACGGCCCGTCATATGCGCCGCCACGTCCTCCCAGCGCGAGCCGACATCGAGCCCCGCCACCTCCATCCGCGCCAGCAGCGACACCGCCCCGACCTGGTCCTGCGAATAATCGGGCGCGATCCCCCAAACGTGGTTGTCATAGGCATCGAACACCGCCGCCTCGTCCCCGAGGCTGATGTGGAACAGCGCCTTGTGCCACCAGTTGTGGGTGTACATGAACGAGTTGAGACCGTCCCAGGTCCGGCTCGCCTCACCGAGGAACTCCACCCCCTCCCGCACCCGCCCCGATGACAGCATCACATGCGCCAGCGCATGCTGCGCCCACGGTTCCTTTGCCTTGATCGCCAGCGCTCGCCGCGCCGCCGCCTCGGCCTCCGGAATGCGGTGCATCTGCTCGTAGCCGAAGGCGAGCATGCCGAGCATATGCGCACTGCCGCCGTTCGCCGGCAGCGCCATTTCGGCAATGCGCAGCATCGCCGCCGCATCGCCGCGGTTGAACGAAAAATACTGGTGCAGCTTTACCGAGGCGAGATCGCCCGGCCAGCGCCCCACGATCTCGTCGCCGATCGCCTGCACCACCGGAATGTCCCCGCCAATCCAGCGCTCCAATTGCCGCACCAGCAGCGCCTCGCGCGCATTCGCACCCGCCAGCGCCGCCGCCGCCCGCCTCAGGTACCGCGCCGCATTGCGCCGCGCGCTTGCCGCTTCGAGGAACATCCACGAAAACCCGGCATAGACATTGGCGATCACCGCCTCCGGATCGGCATCCGCCGCCGCGAGCACGTTCCCCGCCTTCGTCTCATAGGCGAGGAACCCGGTGACGAAATCGTCGATCCCGGCGAGCGTCGCCGGGTCCGCCGCCGTCACCGCATTGCCGAATGCGTCCTCTGCCATCGCCTCTGTCGCCCTGAATTTTGGGGAGCCTATGCGCGATGCCGGTGTTCCACAACGACAGCATTGTGATCCTTCCGTTGCTTGCGTTGCCGGGCTATCTGGGCTCCACTGCCGCTCAGGGAGTGCAGTCTCAGATGAATGCGTCGTTGCTCGGGAGGGTGCTGGAGGTCGCGCGCCATGACGGCGCGGGCGAACTCTTTGTCCGCGGTTTGCGCGTTTTCCACCGGCGCGCCGTTCACCCATTCATGCCACGGCTGGAACCGGAACGGCTCGCGGGAATTTCCGGCCCCGACGACCGCCGCCTCGGCGACGCCTTCGTCGAGCGGCTGCTGCCATCCCCTTTCTACGATCCGGCCGGCTATGAAGAGGCCCTGATCCGCGGGCTCCGCCAGTTTGTTCGCGCGAACGACCGCGTGACCGTCGTTGGCGGCGGCGCCGGCGTCACGGCCGCGATTGCGGCGCAACTGGCCGGCCCCACCGGCCGCGTCATCTGCTTTGAGGGCACCGCGAAGTGCGCCAGCGATGTCCGCAAGACGGCCGAACGGAACAAGGTTGAGGTCGACGTCCGCGATGCCGTCGTGGGCGTCGCGCTGCACGTCTATGGCAAGGCCGCCGACAAGCTGGTCGCGCCCCTCGACCTGCCCGAGTGCGACGTGCTCGAACTCGACTGCGAGGGCGCGGAACTGATGATCCTTGGCGGCATGTCGCTCCGGCCGCGCCACATCCTTGTCGAAACGCATGGCTTTTACGGCGCGCCGACCAAGGCGGTGCACGAGGCGCTCGAAGGCCTCGGCTACGATGTCGAAGACCTGGGCCTCGCCGAACCGCGCCAGCACACCACCTGCGAGCGCCGCGACATCCGCGTGCTGGCCGCCACCCGCCGCTAGATCACCCGCCCGCCGTCGACTTCCATCGCCACGCCGGTGATCATCGAGGCCTCGTCCGAGCAGAGGAAGCACGCCGCGTTACCCATGTCCTCGGGCGTCGAGAACCGTCCCAGCGGAATGGTCGCGAGAAACTTTGCCCGCACCTCGGGCGTGTCCTCGCCCATGAAGGTTTTGAGGAGCGGCGTTTCCCCCGCCACCGGGTTGACGGCGTTGACGCGGATGCCGAGCGGCGCCAGCTCCACCGCCATCGATTTCGTCGCCGTCACCACCCAACCCTTACTGGCATTGTACCAGCTCAGCCGCGGCCGCGGGCTCACCGCCGCCGTCGAGGCGACATTGAGGATCGCCCCGGTCCGCCGCTCCTTGAAGTGCGGCACGAAGGCCACCGAGGTGAGGTAGACCCCCTTCACATTGACCGCCAGCACCCGGTCGAAATCCGCCTCCGAAATCTCATCGAGCGGCGCCGGCAGATGCGACACGCCGGCATTGTTGACGAGGATATCGAGCCCGCCAAAGCGCTTGATCGCCTCGTCGCGCATCCGCTCGACGCTCTCGCGCTGAGACACGTCCACCTCAAAGCCGAACGCCCCCGCGCCCACCTCCGCCGCAAACGCCTTCGCCGCCGCGCCATTGATGTCCGCCACCATCACCCGCGCGCCCTCAGCCACGAACTTGCGCACGATCCCCGCGCCAAACCCCGACGCCCCGCCGGTAACGATTGCTGTCTTGCCCTTGAGTCTCATCGCGTCTCTCCTGCCACGCCAGCGTAGCACCCGGCCCCAAAGCTTCAACAACGCCCTCGGCCCCGCCCGAACCATCCCCACCCACCACGAGGAACTGGCACCCAAAGCCCCCCACCGCCGTCATACCGGCGAACGCCGGTATCCACTGCTCGGGGGTCAACCACTCGCGCAGCCCCAACCGGTCCATACGCCGGAACCAAGCCCGTGGAGGCAGAGAGCGCCAGCCACGCCCTCATGGTTCGACAAGCTCACCACGAAGGCTGCTGAGAGAACCAAGGAGCCGAGTGAACTGAGGACTTCATGGTGAGCTTGTCGAACCACGAAGTCCGGGATCGCCGACCCGCCCCCGAACTCACCCGTGCCATGCCGCCACCGTCTTCAGCACCGAAAACCCATACAGCGCCTCGAGCCCCTTTTCGCGCCCGTGGCCGGATTTGCCGACGCCCCCGAACGGCAGCTCCACCCCGCCGCCGGCGCCATAATTGTTGATGAACACCTGCCCCGAGCGGATGGCTTTCGCGAGCCGCATCTGCCGCCCGCCATCCGCAGTCCACACGCCCGCGACCAGCCCGTAGCCGGTGCCGTTGGCAATGGCGATCGCCTCGGCCTCGTCGTCGAACGGGATCACCACCTGCACCGGCCCGAAGATCTCGTCCTGCGCCAGCCGGTTCGTCGCCGCGATGTCGGCAATCAGCGCCGGCGCGAGATAGTGCCCGCCAGCCGGCGCATCGGCCACCACCGTTCCCCGCCCCGCGACACGCCCCCCGCCAATCTCATCGAGGAACCCGGCCACAATCTCCTTCTGCCGCGCCGACACCAGCGGGCCGACATCAAGGTCCGCCGTCGCCGGCCCCACCCTCAGCGCCGAATAGCGCTTGCCCATGAGCGCCACCACTTCGTCATAGCGCGAGCGCTCGACAAGAATGCGCGACGACGCCGAACAGGTCTGCCCGGCATTCTGGATGCCGGCATTGACGAGGAACGGCAGCGCTCGCTCAAGGTCGGCATCGGCGAACACCAGCTGCGGCGATTTTCCGCCCAGTTCCAGCGTCACCGGCTTCACATTCCGCGCCGCCGCCGCTTGCACCAGAGTGCCGACGCCCACCGATCCGGTGAACGAAATATGGTCCACATCCGGATGCGCCGTCAGCGCCGCGCCCGCCTCTTCGCCCAGCCCCGGCACGACGTTCAGCGCCCCCGCCGGCAACCCCGCCTCGCTCGCGATCTGCGCGAACGCAATCGCCGTAAGGCAGGCTTCCTCGGCCGGCTTCAGCACCGCGGCATTGCCCATGCACAGCGCCCCGCCGACCGACCGGCCCAGCACCTGCATTGGATAGTTCCACGGGATGATGTGCCCCGTGACCCCATGCGGTTCGCGCAGCGTGTAGACCGTGTAGCCATCGAGATAGGGGATCGTCTCCCCAAGGATCTTGTCCGCCGCCCCGCCGTAAAATTCCATGTAGCGCGCCAGCGCCATCGCATCGGCCCGCGCCTGCTTCAGGGGCTTGCCGACATCCAGCGCCTCGATGCGCGCCAGATCCTCCACCCGCTCCAGGACCTTGAGCCCGATGCGCGTCAGCACCCGCCCGCGTTCGGTGGCAGTCATCCGGCCCCACTCGCCCGCCATCGCCTTCTTCGCAGCGGCCACCGCCGCATCGATATCCGCCGCCTGCCCCCGCGCAATGGCCCCGATCATCTCGCCGGTCGAGGGGTTTTCGAGCGGCAACGTCGCGCCCCCAACCGGCGCCACCCACCGCCCGCCGATGAAGCACTTTGTCGGGTCGAAGAAGAGATTGAGGTCGGTCATCTCGAAAGCTCGCAGTCGGTGTCCTTCTCCCCTCCGTGGGAGAAGGTGGATCGGCGCTCGCGCGCCGAGACGGATGAGGGGGGCCATCGGGAAGACTGAGGCTCTCCCTCATCCGCCCTTCGGGCACCTTCTCCCACGGAGGGGAGAAGGCGATGGAACCGCAAGCTCATCGCGCCGCCTCCCTCTGTGCCAGCGCCCGCTCGAGGTTTGGCGTCGCGGCAATCAGTTCGCGCGTATACGGGTGCTGTGGCGATTGAAAGACCTGCTCGGTCTCGCCCTCTTCGACGATCTTGCCCGCCTTCATCACCAGCACCCGGTCGGTGATCGAGCGCACCACGGTGAGATCGTGCGAGATGAACAGGTAGCTGATCTGCAGCCGGTCGCTGAGCTCGGCGAGCAGGTCGAGAATCTGCGCCCGGATGGACACATCCAGCGCCGACACCGCCTCATCGAGAATGATCAGCGACGGCTCGATGATCAGCGCGCGGGCAATGGCGATGCGCTGGCGCTGCCCGCCCGAAAACTCATGGATGTACTTCTCTGCGTCCGACGCCTGCAGTCCCACCTCGGTCAGCGCCCGCGCAATCGCCGCCTCGCGCGCT
The DNA here is from genome assembly GCA_035433065.1 of Devosia sp. Taxonomy (GTDB): domain Bacteria; phylum Pseudomonadota; class Alphaproteobacteria; order Rhizobiales; family Devosiaceae; genus Devosia_A. Next base: position 23,087 of record DAORUH010000030.1, read on the forward strand.
GCGCCCGTGGGCGCCGCACTGCCGAGCAGGTGGAACGGCTCGCTCACCAGCCGGTCGACCCGGTGCCGCGGGTTGAACGAGCCATACGGGTCCTGGAACACCACCTGCATCTTGCGCCGCGCCGCAAACGACGCGCCCGCGGTGATCGGCTCACCGTCAATGGCAATCGCCCCGCCCTGCGTGGGCTCCAGCGCCATGATGGCCCGCGCCAGCGTCGATTTCCCGCTGCCGCTCTCGCCCACGAGCCCGATATTCTCGCCGCGCCCGATGCGGAAGCTCACCCCGTCCACGGCGCGAAAATACTGCTGCTTGCCGAACAACGAGCGGCGATGCACCGAATAATCTCGGAACACGTTCTCGACCTTCAGCACCGGCACGCCGCCCGGCGCGGTCGGCGGAATGCGCGGCGGCACGTGCGAGGAGGCCTCGAACAGCGCCCGGCTGTACGGATGCTTCAGCGTTCTGAACACCTCAAGCGTCGGCCCCGCCTCCACCACCTCGCCCTGCCGCATGATGGCGATCCGGTCGGCAATATCGGCCACCACGGCGAGGTCGTGGGTGATGAGGATCATCCCCATCCCGTCCTCGTCGACGAGCTTTTGCAGCAGCTTCAAAATCTGCGCCTGCGTCGTCACGTCGAGCGCCGTGGTCGGCTCGTCGGCAATCAGCAGCCGTGGCCGCAGCGCAATCGCCATGGCGATCACCACGCGCTGCCGCTGCCCGCCGCTCAGCTCATGCGGATAGCGGTCGAGCGGAAAGTGACCGGCCGGCAGCCCGACGCGCTCGAGCGTTTCGCGGGCGATGCGCATCGCCTCGTCGCGGCTCGCCTTGCCGTGCACCAGGACCGTCTCCGTCATCTGGTCGCCGATCGTCTTGACCGGGTTCAGCGCCGTCATCGGCTCCTGGAAC
>DAORUH010000031.1:0-23959 GCA_035433065.1 Devosia sp.
TTCACCGACACGACGATGCGCGACGCGCACCAGTCGCTGCTGGCGACGCGCATGCGCAGCTATGACATTACCCGCATCGCCGAGGCCTATTCGCGCGGGCTGCCGAGCCTCTTTTCGCTCGAATGCTGGGGCGGCGCGACGTTCGATGTCGCCATGCGCTTCCTCAACGAAGATCCGTGGGAGCGGCTGCGCGCGGTGCGCGAGGGCGCGCCGAACCTCTTGACGCAGATGCTGCTGCGCGGCTCCAACGGCGTCGGCTACACCAATTACCCGGACAACGTCGTAAAGTACTTCGTGCGCCAGGCGGCGCAGGGCGGCGTCGACGTGTTCCGCATCTTCGACTGCCTCAACTGGGTCGAGAACATGCGCGTCTCGATCGACGCCGTGGCCGATGCCGGCAAGGTGGCCGAAGGCGCCATCTGCTACACCGGCGACATCAACGATCCGTACCGCAACAAGTACGATCTCAAGTACTACGTGGCGCTGGCCAAGGAACTTGAGAAGGCCGGCGCGCACGTGCTCGGCCTCAAGGACATGGCGGGCCTCCTCAAGCCTGCCGCCGCAAAGAAGCTCATCACCGCGCTGAAGTCGGAAATCGGCCTGCCCATTCACCTGCACACCCACGACACCTCGGGCGCTTCGGCCGCGACGATCATGGCGGCGGTGGACGCGGGCGTCGACGTGGTCGATGCGGCGATGGATGCGCTGTCGGGCACCACCTCGCAGCCGACGCTCGGCTCGCTGGTCGCCGCCCTCAGCGACGGCGACCGCAACCCGGAACTGGACGTTGCGGCGATCCGCGATATCTCGTTCTACTGGGAAGGCGTGCGGACGCAGTACCGGGCGTTCGAGAGCGACCTGCGTTCCGGCGCGTCCGAAGTGTACCTGCACGAAATGCCGGGCGGGCAGTTCACCAACCTCAAGGAGCAGGCCCGCTCGCTTGGCCTTGAGTCGCGCTGGCACGAAGTGGCGCAGACCTATGCCGACGTGAACCAGATGTTCGGCGACATCGTGAAGGTGACGCCGTCGTCCAAGGTCGTGGGCGACATGGCGCTGGCCATGGTGTCGTCGGGCCTGACCCGCGCCGATGTCGAGGATCCGGCCCGCGAAGTGTCGTTCCCCGATTCGGTCGTCGGCTTCTTTGCCGGCGATCTCGGCCAGCCGCCGGGGGGCTTCCCCAAGGCGCTGCAGAAGAAGGTGCTGAAGGGCAAAAAGGCGCTGACCGAGCGCCCCGGTTCCTACCTCAAGGACACCGACCTCGAAGCCGAGCGCAAGAAGGCGCAGACGGCGACCGGGCACGATATCGACGACCGGCGCCTCGCCTCGTACCTGATGTACCCGAAGGTCTTCACCGACTTTGCGAAGACGCAGGACAAATACGGGCCGACCGAGGCGCTGCCGACGCCGGTCTACTTCTACGGTCTCAAGGAGGGCGAGGAGCTCTTCGTCGAGATCGAGAAGGGCAAGACGCTGGTGGTGCAGTATCTCGGCCGCGCCGAGACCAATGCCAAGGGCGAAGTCCGGGTGTTCTTCGACATCAACGGCCAGCCGCGCACCATCACCGTGCCGGACCGGCTGAAGGCGGGCGAGATCGTGCTGCGCGCCAAGGCGGCGCTGGGCGACCCCAAGCAGCTCGGCGCGCCGATGCCGGGCGTCATTTCGTCGGTGGCGATCAAGCAGGGCCAGAAGGTCATCGCCGGCGACGTGCTGTGCTCGATCGAGGCCATGAAGATGGAAACCGCGATCCACGCGGAATCGGATGGCGTCATCGCCGAAGTGCTGGTGAAGCCCGGCGACCAGATCGACGCCAAGGACCTGCTGGTGCGGTTCGAGTAACCGCGCCAGCCGTTCGGGCTACTTCCGGCGGTAGGTGGTTTCGATCACCTGCCCCGGCCCGCCGCGGTTGGCGGGGCGGGTCGCGGCGGCCTTGCGGGGCAGCATGGCGACGATGAAGCTCACCAGCATCGGCACGATCACCATGTCATCGAGCCATCCCGCGATCGGGATGAAATCGGGGATCAGGTCGATCGGGCTGACGAGATAGAGCGGCACCAGCAGCATCAGCACCTTGAGATGCATCGGCGTTTCGGGCGTCATGAAGGCGCGCCACAGCACGACGAGCTCGGAACGGAACTGCAGAAAACGGGTAAACAAGCGTGTCATGCGCTTGATTTGGTAACCCCGGCCCCCCGGTTCAAGTGGCCTACCAGGCCTTGAACGTCCCGATGGTCTCGGGGTCCTTGGCGCAATCGAACTCCGGCGCCGTCTCGTCGGCCGCCTTCTGCGCCATGACATTGGCATCGGGGTTGGCCAGCGCGTCGATATAGGCGACGTGGCAGGTGGCGCCGGGGGCGAATTTCGTGACCACCAGAACCTCGCCGTCGGGCTTGCCCTCGTCCTGCGACACGAAGTAGCGCAGGATGGTCGCGACGGGCTTCAGCTCGCCGCTCGCCTTGCCCAGCCGCCACTCGATCTTTTCGCCGAGGTGATTGAACGGTGGCAGGGTCTGGCTGGCGGCCTTTTCCTCGGTCGATTTCAGCCCGTAGGAGACGAAGAACCGCAAGTCCCCCTCGGCGATCATCACCGGAATCCCCTTGTATCCCGCGCAGGTCCACGTCGTGCCCATGTCGTCGGTCGAAACGATGCTGCACTCGGTGAGATTGACATCGGTGTAGGTCGAGATGTTCACCTGTGCGAGAGCCGGAGCGGCGCAGAGCGATGCCGCAAGGGCGGCGGGAAGGCTGATGCGCATCGTTCGGACGGCTCCTGCTGCATGTCAGAGGTGCGGCACCATGCCTTGCAATCGCGGCGGCGAATAGGCGAGAAGGAGCCTCCTTCGAGGTACCGAGATTTATGAATATCGACGCGATCCCCATCGGCAAGAACCCGCCCGACGACCTCAATGTCATCATTGAAGTGCCGCTGGGCGGCGAACCCATCAAGTACGAGATCGACAAGGCGTCCGGCGCCCTGTTCGTCGACCGGTTCCTCTATACGCCGATGCGTTACCCCGGGAATTACGGCTTTGTCCCGCACACGCTGTGCGGCGATGGCGACCCGCTCGACGTCGTGGTGATGAACAGCCGTCCGGTGGTGCCGGGCTGCGTCGTGCGCTGCCGCCCGTTCGGCGTGCTGTTCATGGAAGACGATGGCGGGCAGGACGAGAAGATCCTCGCCGTGCCGGCCCACAAGCTCACCTCCATGTACGACAAGATCAACGATCTGGGCGACATGCAGGAAATCCAGATCGAGCGGGTGAAGCACTTCTTCACCCACTACAAGGACCTCGAGCCCGGCAAGTGGGCCAAGATCAGCCACGTCGGCGACGTCAACGAGGCCCGCCGCGTGATCCTCGAGTCGATCGAGCGCGCCAAGGCCGCCAAGTAAGAACGAAAAAATGAGACTGAAGCGGCCGGGGCAAAACCCCGGCCGCTTTGTTTAGTGGCCGATGTGGCCGCCTTCCGGGCCGCCCTCGGCGCGTCGGACGAAGAAGGAGGCGGCAAGCGCGACGAGCGAGATCACCGCGCCGACCATGAAGGCGACGCGCAGGCCGCCCGTCAGGGCCTCAGCCGAACTCGCCCCGCCCGCCGTCAGGGCCTTCGACTGTACCGTCATCAGCGAGACGAACAGCGCGACGCCCGCGGCGCCCGCCACCTGCTGCACGGAGCCGAGCAGCGCCGAGCCGTGCGAGTAGAGGTTGGACGGCACCGAGCCAAGGCTGGTGGTGAACAGCGGCCCGAACAGGAACGCAAAGCCGAGGCTGATCACGATGTGGCCGATGAGGATGGCCTGCCACGGCGTCGTGGCGGTGAGCAGCGTCAGCGACCACAGCACCGCCGACACCACCACCATTGCCGGGATGATCAGCGGCGACGGCCCGACGCGGTCGTAGAGGCGGCCGACGAACGGCCCGAGCACGCCCATCAGCAGCGCGCCGGGCATCAGCAGAAGGCCGGTGCCGAGCGTATCGAGGCCGGTCACCTGCACGAGGTAGATCGGCAGGAGGATGATGACGCCGAACATCGCCATCATCAGCACGGCGATCATGGCCATCGAGATCGTGTAGTTCTTCGAGCGCAGCGTGCGCAGATCGAGCAGCGCCCGGTCGGCGCGCTGCAACTGGAGTTGCCGCAGGACGAACGCCACCATCGTCACGACGCCGATGGCGAGCGGAATCCACGCCGGGATCGTCCCCGCGCCTTCGTGACCGAGGCCGGACAGCCCGTAGACGATGCCGCCAAAGCCCAGGGCCGACAGGATCACCGAGCCGACGTCGAGCGGCGCCGGACGCGGCGTCGTGACGTTGACCATCATCCGGTAGCCCAGCGCGATGGCGCCGAGCGCGATCGGCAGGACGAGAATGAAGATCCAGCGCCAGTCGAGATGGGCGATGACGAAGCCGGCGAAGGCCGGGCCGATGGCCGGGGCCACCGACATGACGATGGAGATGCTGCCCATGGTCTTGCCCCGCTCATGGGGCGCAACGAGCGTCATCACCGTGGTCATCAGCAGCGGCATCATGATCGCCGTGCCGGTGGCCTGCACGACACGCGCGGCGATCAGCACGCCGAGGTTCGGCGCCAGCGCCGCGATCAGCGTGCCAATGGTGAACAGCGTCATGGCGATGAGGAAGATCGGCCGCGTGTTGAGCACCTGCAGCAGGAACCCGGTCACCGGAATGACCACGGCCATGACCAGCAGGAACGCCGTTGTCAGCCACTGCACATCGGTTGCCGGAGCGTTGAACGCTTCCATCAGCGGCGGCAGCGCGACGCTCATCGCCGTCTCGTTGAGCATCACGACGAAGGTCGAGACCAGCAGCGTGTTGATGACGATGCGGTTGCGGGCGGCAAAGCGCGCGTCGTTGGGCGCAGGAGTGGCCGGCGCATCGGCTTCGGTATCGTAGAGGTTCAAAGTATCGGTGGTCATCGGTTCCCTGCCTTCCGGTGGGTATCGAGTGAAGCTGCAATGAAAGTCATGGACGTGCCCGGCGGAGGCCGATCGACCTCCACATGCCGGTATTGCGGCGGAGTCGGGCCGGGGGCGTGCGGTTTACGCGCCACTTCGATGGCTGGCAATGGTTGAACGGCAATGTTTTGCACCAATGTAAGCATGGGAGACATGCGTTCCTCTGGGACGGCTTTGCGAACGCGTCGAATGGGCATGAACGGATTCGACATGGCGCTGCTCCGGTTCTGATTTCTGGGATCGAATGGCGCTAGGCGGTTTCTGCTGGTGCTCCCGGATATGACGAATGGAGACGGACGGATTCGACATCGCACTTCCGATTATTAGTTAAGCGTTGTCTTAAGTGTTGGTTGCCGCCATTGTCAAGAATCGGCGCCCGGAAGTGATCGCACGCGACCACTGACAGGGTGTGTCAGCATTCGGGTTGGGATTGGTTTTGGGGGTGGGGTCCGGGTGCCCGTTCTTCGCGGTTGGAATGCGCCCAACCCCCGGTGGGGTAGCGTGCGTGGGTTGTAGCCCCACCGCAAAAGCAACCTTCCACCTCTTGCCGCAATTCTCTCTTAGTCACTATGTCCTAGTAGTTATTCCTCGTCTGGAGGCACGCCCCATGTTTCGTCGCAGTTTTCTCGTTCTTGTCGCCGCCCTGGCGCTCGCGTCGCCGGCTCTGGCGCAGGGGCGACAGGCCACTGCGGAGGAAAAGCAGTTGATCGGGGAGATCAACGCCCACAATTCCAAGATCAAGACGATGGTCGGCCGGTTCCTGCAGGTCGACACCTCGGGCCAGCGCATCGAGGGGACGTTCTTCCTCGAGCGGCCGGGCAAAATCCTGTTCCGCTACAACCCGCCCTCCTACGAGCAGATCATCTCGGTCGGGCGCGGCTTCTATGTGGTCGATCGCAAGGCGCAGACGCAGTACGCCTATCCGCAGGACAAGGTGCCGCTGCGCCAGTTCCTCGATTCCAAGATCGACCTGTTCAAGGCCAATATCACCGCCATCGACCAATCGGCCGATTACGTGTCGGTGACGCTGCAGGACGAGACGCCGGCCGGCACCGTGGTCGTGTCGCTGGTCTTCGACAAGGAGAGCAAGGACCTGCGCCAGTGGACGCTGGTCGACCCGTCGGGGTCGGAGCTGACGTTTTCGCTTTATGACGTCGAGTTCGATGTCACCATCCCGAAGTCGTATTTCTACATCGACCCGACCTTCAAGGCCGTCGACCCGACCAAGTGAGCCTTTACCGCGCCCGCAGCGCTCAGGCATAAGGTCCGCGCCCCGCCGCGGACCTTTTCATTTGCCCATGCCGATTACCCTCGCCACCTGGAACATCAATTCGGTGCGGCTGCGCATGCCGCTGGTGCAGCGCTTCCTCAAGGCCTACCAGCCCGACATCCTGTGCCTGCAGGAGATCAAATGCCTCGCCGACCAGTTCCCGAAGCGCAAGTTCATCAATGCCGGCTACCCCTATCAGGCGGTGCACGGGCAGAAGGGCTATCACGGCGTCGCGATTGTCTCGAAGTTTCCGCTGACCGATATTTCGAGCCGCACCTTCAACGAGATCGACCACGCGCGGCACGTTTCGGCGCTGGTGGATTTCGGCCGCGGGCCGCTGACCGTGCACAACTTCTATATCCCCGCGGGCGGCGACGAGCCTGACCCCGAGACCAACTGGAAGTTCAAGCACAAGCTCGATTTCCTCGCCGAGATGAAGACCTGGTTCGGCGAACCGCACTTTGCGCGCAACCAGGTGATCTGCGGCGATTTCAACGTCGCGCCGCACGAAAACGACGTGTGGAGCCACAAGCAGCTCCTCAAGATCGTGTCGCACACGCCGGTCGAGACGGCAGCGCTGAACGAGCTGCTGACCGGCAGCCACGGCTGGGTCGATCTCGTGCGCAAGCACGTGCCCTACGAGGAAAAGCTCTATTCGTGGTGGAGCTATCGCGCCGCCGACTGGGCGGCCGCCAACAAGGGGCGGCGGCTCGACCATGTGTGGTCGACGGCCGACGTCGCGACCCACTGCATCAAGGCCGAGATCTTCAAGGAATATCGCGGGCTGAGCACCCGCCCCTCCGACCACGTGCCGGTGATGGTGAGCTTCGACACCGAGGCGGCGATCGCCGGCTAGCTGCGGTGGCCGCCCATCTTGGGGCGCAGCCGTTCGAGCGAGCTGAGGTAATCGGACAGTTCCCGCCGCACCCGGTCGGCGGCACGGGCAGCCATATCCGGGTTCTGCTGGGCCAGCTTCATGAACGCCGAGCGCGGCACGAACAGCGTTTCGACCGCATCCACCGCCTTGACCGTCACCGGCCGGGGTTTGGCGACGACCAGGGCCATCGCGCCGAGCACCGCGCCTGCCGTGTGGACGAGGAACGGATTGCCCTCGGCGCCGTCATGCGTGGTGGCCACGGTGCCAGAGATCAGGACGTGCGCGCCCTCGGGGGTGTCGCCGGCGAGATAGATGGTCTCGCCCGGGCGGAATTTCCGGCGCTCGGAGGCGAACGCCAGCAGACGCCGCTGATCGACGTTGCAGACTTCGAAGAAGTCGGCATGCGATAGAATTGTCGCCGCGTCGTCGAGCTGCATACCCGCCCCAATAGCACAATCGACCGCGGTTCCGTCGCCCCCGCGCCAGAACCGTGCCGTACCATCCCGTATAGAGCATTTCCCTCACGGAACGGGAACCGATTTGGCCGCCGCGATGCGAAAGCGGGGAAAACGTCGCGCGCCAAGGAGTCGTCAAGAGCCTGAACGTATCCTGGTAGGTTCGCCGGCGGGGGCGGCGCTACGGCACCAGCCGGTAGCCGCCCTCTTCGGTCACCAGCAGCCGGGCATTCGACGGATCACGCTCGATCTTCTGCCGGAGCCGGTAGATGTGGGTTTCGAGCGTGTGCGTCGTCACGCGGTTGTTGTAGCCCCACACTTCCTTCAGCAGCACGTCGCGCCCGATGGTTTTGGGGCCCTGCCGGTAGAGGTACTTCAGGATCGAGGTTTCCTTGTCGGTCAGCCGGATTTTGTTGCCGTCGCCGTGCTCCAGGATCTTGTTGGCCGGCCGGAAGTTGTACGGCCCGACGGTGAACATAACATCTTCTGATTGATCGTGCTGGCGCAGCGCGGCGCGCAGGCGCGCCAGCAGCACGGAAAACCGGAAGGGCTTTGTGACGTAGTCATTGGCGCCCGATTCGAGGCCAAGGATCTCGTCGGAATCCGAATTCTGCCCCGTCAGCATGACCACCGGACCCTTGAACCCCTGTGTGCGCAGGATCTTGACCGCCTCGCGGCCGTCCATATCGGGCAGGCCGACGTCGAGCAGCATGAGGTCCACCTGCCCGTCGCGCGCCTTTTGCAGCGCATCATTGGCCGTGCCCGCCTCGGTCAGTTCGAACTCCCGGTAGTGGGAAAGCTGTTCGATAAGCGTAACGCGCAGATCGGCGTCGTCATCAACCACCAGAATGCGCCGCCTATTCATCGTATTTCCCCAAGCCATTGCTCGTCCTTGTGAGGTAAGGGCGGGCCGCGAAACCCACCAATCACAACCGTGTGACAGGAAAAGCAACGGTTTTCGGGGGCTAGAGGTTGCGTGGGGGGCGCCCGGAAGTGGAAAATTCTGGTTCTGCTCCACCGGTTTCTGTCGGAACGCAGGGTACTACTGCGTCGTCCCGCAACGTTGCTGAGTTCCCGGGAATTTCTTCGCCGCGACTGTCGAATCTGCGCGTCGCAGTTCGTCGTGATGCACGGCGGGAACGATGCCGTCCCGGTGCACACCGGCGGCCGTTGGTTGTAGCGATGCGGCGACAAGGATTGCGGGTGTGGCGGGGGCGAACTGGTGTCGCCCGCGCCGCCCGGCCGGACACTATGCCGCCATACGAGCCCGCAGAAGCCGGCCGAAGGCGAGGATATCGGCGGCCAGCAGGTGCGGCACTTCCATCGCCGGGAAGTGCCCGCCCTCGGCATGTTCGGTCCACTGCGTCGCCTGGTGGTTCGGATCGAGCACGCGCCGGATGACCGGGGCGGCGTCGAACACCGAGGTCGCGGTGGGCGCGGGCGATGGCGCGGCCCAGCCGCCCTTCGAGTGCTCGCCCTCATAGTAGAACTGCGCCGACGAGCCCGCGGTGTTGGTGAACCAGTAGAGGCTGACATTGGTGAGCAACTGGTCGCGGTCGGCCGTTTCCTCCGGCAGGGGCTGGCCCGGCCTGGCCGATTGCCGGAACTTCTCGACGATCCAGGCGAGCTGCCCGATGGGGGAATCGGCAAGGCCGAAGGCGACCGTCTGGGGCCGCGTCGCCTGCTGGCGCATGTAGCCGTCGCCGTCGGCGTTTTCGGCCTTGATGGCGTCGATGGCCGCCCGTTCGGCGTCGCTGAGAGTGTCCGGCAGGGGCAGGAACAGCCCGAAGAAGGTGGCGAGCGCCTTTTCGATGGCGGTGTGAATGCCGATCACCCGGTCGGGATAGAGCGCGCCAAGGTGCCCCGCGATCCCCGACCCGATGTCGCTGCCGTGAGCGATGTAGCGGTCATAGCCGAGCCGTTCCATGATCGCGGCATAAGCGTGGGTGGCGCGGGTCAGCCCCCAGCCGGGCGAACTGAGCGGCACCGAAAAGCCGAAGCCCGGCAGCGACGGCACGACAACGTGAAACATCTCGCTCAGCGGGCCGATGATGCGGTCGAACTCGACGAACGAGCCCGGCCAGCCGTGGCAGAGCACGATGGCGGTGGCGTCGGGATTGGCCGAGCGGACATGCACGAAGTGCATCGTCTGGCCATCGGTCACGGTGGTGAAGTGGGGGAAGCGGTTGAGCCCCGCCTCGGCCTTCCGCCAGTCGTACCCATCGCGCCAGTAGGCCGTCAGCCCGGCAAGATAGTCGTTCGGAACGCCCCGGCTCCAGTCGCTCACCGGCGCGGGCCGGGGCATGCGGGCGGCCGCAAGCCGCGCCCTCAGGTCGTCAACCTCCGCGTCGGGAATGGCGATGGTGAAAGGCGTGACGGCGGTCATGGGTCTCTCCTGTTGTTGTAGGGAGAGCATGCGTCAGCCCTGCTGCCAGAAGCTGTCAGGAGGCGGCGGACCCCGGATCGACCAGTTCCCACAAGCCCGGGTAGAGCTTCACAAAGCCGGTCTCGGCTAGTTCGAGGATGGCCGAAAAGCCATTCTGGGGGGATTCGTAGGCGTAGCGTGTGGCATCGAGCCTGCGGTAGCGCTGCGGCAGGGCGATGAGCGCCGCGGCGCCGAGATCGAACCAGGCGACGTGGATTTCGGCCGCTTCCCCGATGGCAAGGTTCATCCGGCGGATCTGCGGCATGTTGGTGGCCGGGGTGAAGCCGAGGTCGAGATCGCCGATTTCGGCAAGCCCGTTGGCGACCCCGCCCAACATCCAGCCGCCCGGGCGGCGTACGATGTCGTAGCGGAACGGGATGCCCGAATGCGTTCCGGTGATCGTCGCCGCCTCCGTCCGCCAGTCGGGCGCGAGGTCGAGCGCGTAGGTGACGCTGATCGGCGCGCCCTTGTCGGTGGCATAGGTCGCGTGCCCCGCGAGCCGCCAGCCGGCGCCCCGTTCGACCAGTTCGGCACGGTCATGACCCGCGCCATCGAGGCGGCGCCAGAAGGCGGAAATCGGCGGCTTCACCATTCTATGCCTCCATAGAGCCCTTACGCCACCGGCGCCCTTGTACCGAACAGGGACGAGCCGACGCGAACGTGAGTCGCCCCCATGGCGATGCCGGTTTCGAAGTCGCCGCTCATGCCCATGCTGAGATTTTCCACCCCGGCGGCCTTCGCCAGCTGGTTGAGGTGGGCAAAGTACGGCCCCGCCGGCACGCCGTCAGGCGGAATGCACATGAGGCCGATGACGTTGAGGCCATGCACGGTGCGGCAGCGCGCGACGAAGGCCACGGCATCCTCGACCGGAATGCCGGCCTTCTGCTCCTCGCCGCCGATGTTCACCTGCACGAACACCGGCAGGTTGCGCCCTGCCCGGTCCATCTCGGTGCGCAGCACCGCGGCGAGCTTTTCGCGGTCGACGGACTGGATGACGTCGAACAGTTCGACAGCGTCGCGCGCCTTGTTGGTCTGCAGCGGGCCGATGAGATGGAGTTCTATGCCTCCATAGGAGGCCCGCAGGCCGGGCCATTTGGCCTGCGCCTCCTGCACCCGGTTCTCGCCGAACACGCGCTGGCCGGCATCGAGGAAGGGGCGGATTGCGTCGGCATCGAAGGTCTTCGACACGGCAACAAGCGTCACCGCTTCGGGCGGCGGCCCGAAACGGCGGCGGGCCTGTTCGATGCGCGCGCCGATGAGCGCCAGACGCTCGGCTGCATTGGGCATGCTGTCAGCCACGAAAACCCCGCTTTCAGTTGACCATTCCGGCCTTTTCTGGTGATGGTCCCGGCTATCCAAATTTCCCCAAGAGTGCAATCGCCTCCGGGCGGTTCGAGGACTGACTTCCGTGACCGTGAAGACGATCGAGCGCTACAATCCGCGCGTTGAAGAGCCCCGTTGGCAAAAGATCTGGGCTGACCGCGAGAGCTTCAAGGTCCGCGAGGACGATACGCGCGAGCGCTATTACGTGCTCGAGATGTTCCCCTATCCGTCGGGGCGCATCCACATGGGGCACGTGCGCAACTACACGATGGGCGACGTGCTGGCCCGCTACAAGCGCATGAAGGGCATGAACGTCCTCCATCCGATGGGCTGGGACGCCTTCGGCATGCCGGCCGAGAATGCCGCGATGGAACGCGGCGTGCACCCCGGATCGTGGACGCGCCAGAACATCGGCGCGATGAAGGCACAGCTCAAATCGATGGGCCTGAGCCTCGACTGGTCGCGCGAGATCGCCACCTGCGAGCCGGAATATTATCAGCACCAGCAGGCCATGTTCCTCGATTTCCTCGAGGCGGGTCTGGTGACGCGCAAGCAATCCAAGGTGAATTGGGACCCGGTCGACATGACCGTGCTCGCCAACGAGCAGGTGATCGACGGGCGCGGCTGGCGCTCCGGCGCGCTGGTCGAGCAGCGCGAGCTGACGCAGTGGTTCTTCAAGATCTCGGACTATTCCGAGGAGCTGCTGGCGGCGATCGATACGCTCGACCAGTGGCCCGAGAAGGTGCGCATCATGCAGCGCAACTGGATCGGCAAATCCGAGGGCCTGCGCTTCCGCTTCGAGCTGATCGACGGCCCGGAAAAGACCGTCGAAGTGTTTACGACGCGCCCCGACACGCTGTTCGGCGCAAGCTTCATTGCGCTGTCGCCCGACCACAAGCTGACGGCCAGGCTCGCCGCCTCCAACCCGGCGCTCGCTGCCTTTGTCGAGGAATGCCGCCGCATCGGCACCTCGACCGAGGCCATCGACAAGGCCGAGAAGAAGGGCGTCGACACGGGGTTGCGCGTGAAACATCCGGTGAAGCCGGGTGAGACGCTGCCGGTCTATGTCGCGAACTTCGTGCTGATGGAGTACGGCGCGGGCGCCATCTTCGGCTGTCCGGCGCACGACCAGCGCGACCTCGATTTCGCCCGCAAGTACGGCCTGCCGGTGATTCCCGTCGTGCTGCCGCCCGACGCCGACCCAGCCTCCTTCGAAGTGGGCAACGAGGCTTATGTCGGCCCCGGCTCGATCTATCACTCGGGCTTCCTCGACGGGCTTTCCATCGAGGACGCGAAGAAGCAGATCGCCGCCCACTTTGCCGGCACGATGGTGGATGGCGCGCCGCAGGGCGTGGTCGAGACCAACTATCGTCTGCGCGACTGGGGCATTTCTCGTCAGCGCTACTGGGGCTGCCCGATCCCGGTGATCCATTGCGAGGTCTGCGGCACCGTGCCGGTGCCGAAGAAAGACCTGCCGGTCGTCCTGCCCGAGGACGTGGAGTTCAACACCCCCGGCAACCCGCTCGACCGGCACCCGACCTGGAAGCATGTCGATTGCCCGCAGTGCGGCGCGCCGTCCCGCCGCGAGACTGACACGATGGACACATTCGTCGATTCGTCCTGGTACTTTGCGCGCTTCACGGCGCCGCACGCTGCCACCCCGACAGTGCCGGCGGCCGCCAATGCCTGGCTGCCGGTCGACCAGTATATCGGCGGTGTCGAGCACGCGATCCTGCACCTGCTCTACTCGCGCTTCTTCACCCGCGCGATGAAGAAGACCGGCCATGTCGGCATGGACGAGCCGTTCAAGGGCCTGTTCACGCAGGGCATGGTGACGCACGAGACCTACAAGTCGCCCGCGGGCGAGTGGGTGTCACCGGCCGACGTCGTGGTTGAGACCAGCGGCGACACACGCACCGCGAAACTGCTCAGCGGCGGCGCGCCGGTGTCGATCGGCTCGATCGAGAAGATGAGCAAGTCGAAGAAGAACGTGGTCGACCCCGACGAGATCGTGGCGACCTACGGCGCCGACACGGCGCGCTGGTTCATGCTGTCGGACTCGCCGCCCGAGCGCGACGTGCAGTGGACGGAAGCCGGCATCGAAGGCGCCTCGCGCTTCCAGCAGCGGATCTGGAAGATCGTCAACGACGCCCTGTGGCTTTTCGAGACTCCTGTCCCGAATCTGGACTCGGGTGCCGATTCGGGACTCGATGAGCTGCGCAAGTCCGTGCATCGCGCCGTGGCGCGCGTCGCCGAGGACATCGAGGGCCTGCGCTTCAACCGCGCCGTGGCCCAGATCTATGAGCTGACCAACGCGCTGGCCAAGTGGACCAACCCCGACAGCGCCGGCCCGGCCTATGGTTCCGAGGCGCATCGCGCCGCGGTGCGCGAGGGCGTCGAGCGGCTGGTGCAGTTGGTGGCCCCGATGATGCCGCACCTTGCCGAGACGGCATGGGCGACGCTGGGCAAATCCGACCTCGTGGCCGATGCGCCGTGGCCGGAGGTCGATGCCTCGCTGCTGGTCGACTCGTCGATCGTCCTGCCGGTGCAGGTCAACGGCAAGCGGCGCGGCGAGATCACCGTGCCGGTGGGCGCGCCGCGCGAGCTGGTGGAGCGCGAGGTGTTGTCATTGGAGGCGGTTAGCCGCATGCTTGACGGCAAGCCCCCCAAGAAGCTCGTCATCGTCCCGGATCGGATCGTCAATGTCGTCATCTAGGCTCAAATCCGGTCTCGTCGCCCTTGGCCTCGCCGTTGCGGTCGCGCTCAGCGGCTGCAGCGGGTTGCGGCCGGTCTATGGCGACGCCGGAATTGGCGCGGAACGGCTGGCGCTCAACTTCGCCAAGCCCGGCGGCCGGCTTGAGCAGATCATCACGCAGGACCTGATCGTGCGCCTCGGCAGCACGGCCGACGCCGGCGCGCCGAAGTTTTCCGTGAACACCTCGGTGGCGGTACGGCAGATGACCCACACCAACACGACAAAGCCCTTCACCAACCGCGAAGTCATGGTGACCGCGCGCTACAGCGTCACGACCGGCGGCGAGGTAGTGACGCAGGGCTCGCGCCAGGCGAGCGCCAACTTCACCACCAACGGCCAGGTGCTGGCTGACGAAGCGGCGCAGAAGGACGCGACCGAGCGTGCAGCGCACGCCGTCGCCGAAACCATCCGCCTCAGCATCCTCGGCGCGCTATCGCAGCCGGCGACCGCCGCCCGCGCGGTGCAATGACCGCGCTCAAGGCCCATGAGGTCGAGCGCTACCTGAAAAAGCCCGATCTCGATGCCGGGGTGTTCCTCGCCTATGGCCCGGATGGCGGCCTGGTGCGCGAAGCCGCGCAAAAACTTGCCCGCCACTATGGCGGCAGCGACGCCGGGTCGATGAACGTCATCACCCTCGATGGCCCGGAGACCGAGGCCGACCCCGGCCGGCTGGCGATCGAGGCGAAGACCATTTCGCTGTTCGGCGACCGGCGCGTGGTGCGCGTGCGCGGCGCCGGCAAGAGCCTCGTGCTGGTGCTGACGGAGCTGCTCGATGACCCGGCCGGCTCGGTGGTGATTCTCGAGGGCGGCAACCTGCTGCCGCGCGATCCGGTGCGGGCGCTGGTCGAGGCGAGCCGCCGCGGCCGTGCCCTGCCCTGCTACCCTGACAACGACGAATCGCTGATGCGGCTGATCAACGGGTGGCTCGCCGAGGCCGGGATCGAGGCCGATCCCGACGTCGCGGCAACGCTGCGCGACACCCTCGGCAACGACCGCGAGATCACCCGTAGAGAATTGGAAAAGCTCGGCTTTTTCGCTGCCGAGAGCAAACGCCTGACGCGCGCCGACGTGCTGACTCTATGCGCCGACAACGCCTCGCTGGCCATCGACGCGATCCTCGATTCGGCCGCGACCGGCCATGCCGCGCGGCTCGACGAGGCGCTGGACCGGGCGCTGGCGGCGGCGGTGAACCCGCAGCAACTCGTCATCATGGCGCTCGGACATTTCGCGATGCTGCGGCGCTGGCGCCAGGATGTCGATGCGGGGCGCAGTGTCCGCGACGTGCTCGACGGCGCCCGGCCGAAACCGCATTTTTCGCGCCGCGCCTCGATGGAGCAGCAGTTGCGGCTGTGGAGCGATCCGGCCCTCGCGGCAGCGCTCGAACGCTTGCAGTTGGCGTCGGCCGACTCGCGAAAGCGCTACGCCATGGCCGAAACCATCGTGCGGCGCGCGTTTCTCGCAATCACCACGATGGCGGCGAGCCACTGATCAGCGTTTCACGTGAAACGCTTTGCCGATGTGTTAATTCGCGTGTCCGGTGAGCTTCATGCACACCGTGTCGAGCTGCTCCAGCGTCCGATAGCGAATTTCGACGCGCCCGGCCTCGCCCTTGTTGTCGATGGTGACATCGAGCCCAAGCGCATCCGACAGCCGGCGTTCGAGCGCCAGCGTGTCCGGATCCTTGGCAAGGCTCGCACCGCCCGTGGCCGCCGGCTTCTTTTCCGGCATGGCGCGCTTCTGACCGAGTGCCTCGGCCTCGCGCACCGACAGGCCGTCATCGACAATGCGGCGGGCGAGCCCGGCCGGGTCGTCGGCGGTGATCAGCGTGCGGGCATGACCGGCGGTCAGCTCGCCGCGCGACAGCATATCCCGCACGTCCTGCGGCAGGCGGAGGAGCCGCAGAGTGTTGGCGACATGCGAGCGGCTCTTGCCGATCACCTGCGCAAGGTCTTGCTGCGTATAGGAAAACTGGTCGATCAGCTGGCCATAGCCCTGCGCTTCTTCGAGCGGATTGAGATCGACGCGCTGCACGTTCTCGATGATGGCGAGCTCGAGCGCTTCCTTGTCGTCGACGTCGCGCACGATGACCGGCACGTCGTGCAGGCCCGCCTTCTGCGCCGCCCGCCAGCGGCGCTCGCCGGCGATGATCTCGAACTGGTTCGGCTCGCTGGACGGACGGACCAGCAGCGGCTGCATCACGCCCTTTTCGCGCACCGAATTGGCCAGCTCTTCAAGCTGATCCGCATCGAACTCGCGCCGCGGATTGGCGCGGTTGGCTATGATCTGGCCGATTGTGACGCGCCGGACCCCGGAAGCGGCGGCCGGACCGGGCCCGCGCACGCCTTCCGCCGTCGCCATGTCGCCAATGAGAGCCGCGAGGCCGCGCCCGAGTCGCGAGGGTTTGTTGTCGTTCATGGGCCCTTCCTCAGGCTGCATTGAGGTGCCGCTCGCGGCGAATAACTTCGGTGGCAAGGCGCAGATAAGCCTGGCTGCCGGCGCATTGCAGGTCGTAGAGCAGCGCCGGCTTGCCATAGGACGGCGCCTCGGACAGCCGCACGTTGCGCGGGATGACGGTGTCGTAAACCAGATCGCCCAGTTCCGAGCGCACGTCGCTCAGCACCTGGCCACTCAGATTGTTGCGCTTGTCGAACATCGTCATGACGATGCCCTGGATCGACAGCCGCGGATTCAGCGTCGTACGGATGTGCTCGATGGTCTGCAGCAGCTGGCTCAGGCCCTCGAGAGCGAAAAACTCGCACTGCAGCGGCACCAGCACCGCGTCAGCGGCCACCAGCGCGTTGATGGTCAGCAAATTCAGCGACGGCGGGCAATCTATGAGGACATAGGACACCGGCTGGCCGTCGATCTTCACTTCATCCAGCGCGCGAAACGCGTCGCGCAGCTTGAAGGTGCGGTCGGACTGCTGGGCGATCATCAGCTCAACGCCGGCGAGATCCATCGTCGATGGGATCAGCACGACGTTCGGAACACTGGTCTGGACCGCTGCGCGGGCCACGCCCGCCTGCCCGACGATCACGTCGTAGCTAGACACGTCACGGTCGGCGCGGCCAATGCCGAGGCCTGTCGAGGCGTTGCCCTGCGGGTCGAGATCGACGATCAGAACCCGCTCGCCAATCGCGGCAAGCGCGGTGGCGAGGTTGATGGCGGTGGTGGTCTTGCCCACGCCGCCCTTCTGGTTGGCGAGGGTAAGGATACGCGGAGCCACGCTGGCCTCCCGGGTGTAACTGCTTCTAGCGCTTGCGCAATTTGCTGAGTTCGATCAGCACGCCGCTGTCGTCGGTCCGGCTTGGATGGACTACCACGTCAAAGTAGTAGCTCGCACCCGATTCCGCCAGTTCTTCAACATGTTCCCGGCCCTTGTGGAAGATTGCGCGGGTGTTGGGGCGCCAGAAAGGCAGTGCCATGCTGCAAAGCGCCGTGAGCGGCGCGAGCGCCCGCGATGTGACGACGTCGACCGGAGGACAATTTTCCGGATCGAGCGATTCTGCGCGAACGGATTCTACGCGCATTCCGAGCCCGAGTTCGCGGTTTACAGCCTTGAGAAAGCTCGCCTTTTTGCCGATCGGCTCGACCAGAATCGGGTTCCGCTGCCCCTTCGACGCGATGGCGACGGGGATGGACGGAAAGCCGCCGCCACTGCCCAGGTCAAGCAGGGTGACGTCGGATTCCTTAAGCAATGGAAGGACTTGCAGACTGTCCGCGATGTGGCGCGGCCACAGGTCACCGACTGTTTCACGTGAAACAAGATTCTGCGCCTTGTTCCATTTGAACAGCAGCGCAGCGAAAGCCTCAAGGTCCTCCGCCACTTCTGGCAACGGACGCGACAGGTGATCGGCGTACGGCCACAGAACGTCGTGCGCCTGGCTCATCCGGCTTTCCGAAGGGTGCCGCGGCGGATGATCGACAGCAGCAGCGTGATCGCCGAGGCCGTCACGCCGTCAATCGCCTGCGCGGCAGCAATGGTGGCCGGCCGGTGCGAGATGAACTTCTGCCGGATTTCCATTGAGAGACCGGGGATCTGCTCGTAGTCGATCCAATCGGGGATTTCCCGCAGCTCATCGCGCCGGACAGCCTCCACGTCCGCCTTCTGGCGTTCGAGATAGACCGCATACTGCGCGTCGATGGAAAGCTGCTCGAAAATCGGCGCGGGAATGTCGGCGAGGTCCGGCCAGACACGCACCACGTCAGCGGTCGTGACGTCCGGATAGGACAGCAGGTCAAAAGCCGAGCGGCGGTGGCCGTCCGCGTTCACCGAGACCCCGGCCTTCCGCGCTTCGCCGGGCGTCACAGTGGCCGCATCGAGCCGTTCGCGGCCCAGCTTGAGGGCCTCGCGCTTCGCTTCGAAAAGCTCGCGGCGCTGATCTCCAACGAGCCCGGAGGCAATACCGAGGGGGCTCAGGCGCTGGTCGGCATTGTCCGAGCGCAGGTGCAACCGGAACTCAGCGCGCGAGGTGAACATCCGGTAGGGCTCCGCGACACCGCGCGTTGTCAGATCGTTAACCATGACGCCGAGATAGCTCTCGGTACGAGACAACATGATCTGCTCGGACCCCGAAGCGAGATGCCCAGCATTTGCTCCCGCAAGAAGGCCCTGAGCGCCGGCTTCTTCATAACCCGTTGTGCCGTTGATCTGTCCGGCGAGGAACAGCCCCGGCAACCGCTTCATTTCCAGCGTACCGCGCAGTTCGCGCGGATCGACGTAATCGTACTCGATGGCGTAACCGGGCCGCACGATGGCGACGTTCTCCAGCCCCGGCATCGAACGCAGGAACTGCTCCTGCACGTCGGCGGGCAGCGAGGTGGAGAGGCCATTCGGATAGATCGTCGTGTCGTCCAGCCCTTCCGGCTCAAGGAAGATCTGGTGGCTGTCGCGGTCGGCAAAGCGGACGATCTTGTCTTCGATGGAGGGGCAATAGCGCGGGCCGCGGCTCTTGATCCGGCCGGAATACATCGCCGAACGATGGATATTGTCGGCAATGATGCGGTGCGTTTCGGCTGTCGTGCGCGTCACGTGGCAGCTGACCTGCGGCGTGGTGATCGCTGTGGTCAGCATCGAAAACGGCTCGGGCGGGGTGTCGCCGGGCTGTTCTTCGAGCACCGAGAAATCAATGGTGGAACCGTCGAGGCGCGCGGGGGTGCCGGTCTTCAGCCGCCCCAGCTGCAAGCCAAGCGCCTCGAGCCGCGTCGACAGGCCCAGCACCGGCTTCTCCCCGACCCGGCCCGCCGGCACCGTCTCTTCGCCCCGGTGGATCAACCCGCGCAGGAACGTTCCGGTGGTCAGGACCACGGCCTGGGCGCCAATCCGGCGGCCGTCGAGCGTCATGACCCCGGTGATCCGGCCGTCAACCACGATCAGGTCGTCGACTTCCGCCTCGATGACTTCGAGGTTCGGCTGGGCGGCGATCGCGGCCTGCATGGCCTGCCTGTAGAGCTTCCGGTCGGCCTGGGCGCGCGGACCGCGCACCGCCGGGCCCTTGCGGCGATTGAGCACGCGGAACTGGATGCCCGCTTCATCCGCAACCCGGCCCATGAGACCATCGAGCGCATCGATCTCGCGCACCAGATGGCCTTTGCCGAGCCCGCCGATGGCCGGATTGCAGCTCATCTCGCCGATGGTCGAAAACTTGTGGGTGATCAGCGCCGTCGGGACGCCAAGGCGCGCCGAAGCCGCGGCGGCTTCGCAGCCCGCATGCCCACCGCCGACGACGATGACGCCAAAATCACTGTTGCTCATGGCGCGAGCGTGTAGGGCAATGTTCCACGTGAATCAATCTTGCCGGTGGGCAGGGGTGACGCCCCCGGCGTGCATGGCGACAGTGATTGGGGTGTTTCACGTGAATCATCGGCTATTTGCCGATGCAAAAGCTCGAAAACAGCCGGTCGAGCACTGATTCGGCGTCCATTCGACCCAGCAACCGCTCCAGCGCCTGCGACGCGCGGCGCAGCGACTCGGCCGCCAGCTCCGGGTCATCGACCTGGGTTCGCGCCTCCATCAGCGCGGCCGCCGCCGACTCGAGCGCTGCAAGATCGCGTTCGCGGCTCACCAGCACCGGCTCACCGGCCCCGATCGCAGCCGCGGCAAAGGCCCCGAGCCGGGCAATCAGCGCCGCCACGCCGTCTCCCGTTGCGGTCGACAGCGAAAGCTCCCCGGGAGCAACGCCCAGATCGGATTTTGTCGCAATCTGCCACATCGGCACCAGAATAGTATCAGGGCTGGTGTGCGCATCAGGCGCACTGAGCCACAGCACGAGATCGGCCCGGCCCAGTTCCTCGCGCGCCCGGCGCACCCCTTCGGCCTCCGCCTTGCTGCTCGTCTCCCGAAGCCCGGCCATATCGATCAGCACCACGAGCTGCCCGCCAACGTCGATCGGCACTTCGCGCACGTCACGCGTCGTACCGGCCTCGTCGGTAACAATCGCCACGTCCGATCTGGCCAGGGCATTCAGCAGGCTCGATTTGCCCGCGTTCGGAGGCCCGGCCAGCGCCACGCGCAGGCCTTCGCGGACGATTCGCCCGCGCCCAACGGACTCGGCGGCGGCTCGGAGTTCGGTCTCCAGCGCGGCAACGTTATCCCCGTAGTCCACAGGCAGTTGTCCAACGTCGCCTTCGTCGGAAAAGTCCAGTTGCGCCTCGATTTCCGCCCTCAGACCGAGCAGCCGGTGGCGCCAGGATTCAAGCTGTCGACTCAAGCCCCCCGCCAGCCGCGCCAGCGCCTGCTGCCGTTGCGATTCCGTCTCTGCCGAGATGAGATCGCCAAGCCCCTCAACTTCCGTGAGGTCGAGCTTCCCATTCTCGAACGCCCGCCGCGTAAACTCCCCGGCCTCCGCCAGCCGCGTACCGGCTTGCGCCGAAAGGTGCCGGAGCAAGCGACGCACCACCGCCGGTGAGCCATGCACCTGCAACTTAGCGCAATCCTCCCCGGTAAAGCTGTGGGGGCCCGGGAACCAGGCGACGTGCTCCGTATCAACCGGCCCCCCACCGATACGCAGCGTCTCAAGCGTCAGGCGGCGCGGAGATGGGAGAGTGCCCGCAAGGCCAGTGACCAGTTCGCCGGTCGCGGGCCCACTCAGGCGGATGACGGCGACGCCCGAGGGCAGGCTGCCGGAACTGAGCGCAACAATCGTGTCGGAGGAGGACATGCCTTGCTTCTACCCGGGCGCCAGCCGCGCTGCCACAGCGTCGTCACGGAAACACAAACGCCATCACCGGTGCGCGGTGATGGCGTCAGAGATGCCTACCGGCCGGCACCAGCGTGCCGGCTGCGACCGCTACGTGTTCATCGAGTCGAAGAAGTCCGAATTGGTTTTCGTCTGACGGATCTTGTCCATCAGGAACTCCATCGCGTCGACCGTTCCCATCGGGTTGAGGATGCGGCGGAGCACGTACATCTTGCGCAGAATATCCGGCTCGACCAGCAGCTCTTCCTTGCGGGTGCCGGACTTGGTGACGTCCAGCGCCGGGAAGATGCGCTTGTCCGAAACCTTGCGGTCGAGGATGATTTCGCTGTTACCGGTGCCCTTGAACTCTTCGAAGATGACTTCGTCCATGCGGCTGCCGGTATCGATCAGGGCCGTCGCGATGATGGTCAGCGAACCGCCGTCTTCGATATTGCGCGCCGCGCCGAAGAAGCGCTTCGGGCGCTGCAGGGCATTGGCGTCCACGCCGCCCGTCAAAACCTTGCCGGAGCTGGGGACGACGGTGTTGTAGGCGCGGCCGAGGCGGGTGATGGAATCAAGCAATATCACCACGTCGCGCTTGTGCTCGACGAGGCGCTTGGCCTTCTCGATCACCATTTCGGCGACCTGCACGTGACGCGAGGCCGGCTCATCGAAGGTCGAGGAAATCACCTCGCCCTTCACCGAACGCTGCATGTCGGTGACTTCTTCCGGGCGCTCGTCGATCAGGAGGACGATCAGGTAGCACTCGGGATGATTGACGGCGATCGACTGCGCGATGTTCTGCAGCAGCACGGTCTTACCGGTACGCGGCGGCGCGACGATCAGGGCGCGCTGGCCCTTGCCGAGCGGCGCCACGAGATCCATGACGCGGGCCGATTTGTCCTTGTTCGTCGGATCGGGCAGTTCGAGCCGCAGCCGCTCATCGGGATAGAGCGGGGTCAGGTTGTCGAAGTTGACCTTGTGGCGGATCTTTTCCGGATCCTCGAAATTGATCGAGGCCACCTTGATCAGCGCAAAATAGCGCTCGCCTTCCTTGGGAGAGCGGATCTCGCCCTCGACCGTGTCGCCGGTCCTGAGCGAAAACCGGCGGATCTGGCTGGGGGAGACGTAGATATCGTCCGGCCCCGGCAGGTAGTTCGCATCCGGCGAGCGCAGGAATCCGAACCCGTCGGGCAGGACTTCCACCACGCCTTCACCGGTGATTTCGACGTCGCGCGCCGCGAGCTCCTTGAGGATCGCGAACATGAGCTCCTGCTTGCGCATGGTGCTCGCATTCTCGATCTCGTGGCTCTCGGCAAATTCCAGCAGTTCGGCCGGACTCTTTGCCTTGAGCTCGCTGAGCTTCATATTTTCCATTGCGGGGACGGCCCTTGGAGAGATGTCGTAATTTGGGAGGTGCTCACCACCACGGTCGTCGGGGAGACGCCGGATCAACGGGCGAGCGCCGGTTATGTAGCGCCTCGGCCCGTCACATTCAAGCAAGATCGGTGGGGCCAGCAGGCCCGGACCTTTGGACCTGCGCCCGCCGGGCAGGCCGGAGACACGACCCGGCCACCGATGGATTCACGTGAAACGATCGTCCGCTCAGAACGGTTTGACGATCACCGCGATGACCACCACCACCATGATGACGGTCGGCACTTCGTTGATCGCCCGGAAGAATTTTTGCGAACGCGTGTTGGCGTCGGCGGCGAAGGTCTTGAGCGTCTTGCCCAGAAACCCGTGATAGCCGGACAGCGCGATGACGAAGGCGGCCTTCAGATACGGCCAGCCCTGCGACCAGTCGACCATCCCCGAAAACACCATCCACAGCCCGAACACCCAGGTCGCGATCATCGCCGGGGTGGTGATTCCCCGATACAGCCGCCGTTCCATGATCTTGAACGTCTCGGACTGGATCGACCCCTTCTCGGCCTGCGTGTGATAGACGAACAGCCGCGGCAGGTAGAGCAGCCCCGCCATCCACGAGATGACGGCGATGACGTGCAGCGCCTTGACCCATTCCATGCTCAGCGTCCCTTTACGATGTCGACCAGCCGGCTGACATGCTCAACCGGCGTATTGGGCAGGATTCCGTGCCCGAGATTGAAGATATGCGGCCGCCCGGCAAACCCGGCGATGATTTCGCGGGCCCGGGCCTCCATCTGCGCCCCGCCGGCGATCAGCCGGATCGGGTCGAGATTGCCCTGCACGCCCAGCGTTTTCGGCAGCATCGCATCGGCAAACCCGACGGGCATCGAATAATCGATCCCCAGCATGTTCACCTTCGTGGCCTCGGCGTAACCGGCGATCATCCCGGCCGCACCGCGCGGAAACCCGATCACCGGCGCGTCGGGGATCTGCTGGCGCACCAATTCGACAATCCGCCGGTTCGGGCCGACCACCCAGTCCGCAAACTGGCGCTCATCGAGGTTCGCCGCCCAGCTCTCGAAAATCTGCACGACATCCGCGCCGGCCCTAAACTGCGCCACAAGATACGCGGCGCTCGCTTCCACCAGCACGTCCAGCAGCCGGGCAAACGCCTCCGGCTGGGTCATCGCAAAGGTCTTCGCCACCGCCTGGTCCGACGAGCCGCGCCCGGCGATCATGTAGGTCGCCACCGTCCACGGCGCGCCACAGAACCCGATCAGCGTCTTGTCCGGCTGAAGCGCCGATTTAATCCGCCCCAGCGTCTCAAACACCGGCCC
>DAORUH010000032.1:0-23385 GCA_035433065.1 Devosia sp.
TCGCATGGGTTCGGGTAAGGGTTCACCGGAATGGTGGGTCGCAAACGTGAAGCCCGGACGTGTGATGTTCGAGCTGACCTACCCAGACGAGACAGCTGCACGGGAAGCACTGACCCGCGCCGCACACAAGCTGCCAATGAAATGCCGGATCGTTCGGCGAGAGGTGAGTGAAGACTAATGTCAGCGCTAACGCCTACATCCGAACTGCGTCAGATGGATGACGAAGGTTTGGCAACCAAATTGGTTGAAGCCAAGGAAGAGCTGTTCAACCTGCGCTTCCAGGCAGCAACCGGCCAACTGGAAAGCCATGGCCGACTGAAAGCAGTCCGACGCGAGATTGCCCGGCTGTACACAATCATGCGCGAGCGCGAGCTCGGCATCATCGCAACGGATGAGGAGGTTGCCGTATGAGCGAGGCGACCCAGACTGAACTTGAGACCCGTGGCGAACGCAAGGTTCGCGAAGGCCTCGTAGTCAGCGACAAGATGGACAAGACCGTTGTGGTGGCGGTTGAAGACCGCTTCAAGCACCCCATGTACGGCAAGGTCGTGCGCCGCACCTCACGGTTGAAGGCACACGACGAGGACAACACCTGTGGCACCGGAGACCGCGTGCTGCTGATGGAAACCGCCATCGTCGAACTCGGCAGCTACAAGAGCGAGGTCGAACTCATCTCCGCGCTCGGCGAAGCCGCCACCCCCGCCGCCGCCGCCAACGACCGGTAGCTCTTTCCTCTCCCGCGAAGCGGGAAAGGGGGACCGCGCGAAGCGTGGTGGAGGGGGCGGCCCAGCGCACCGGGATCCTAGCCCCCAAAAAAATTGCACCAACACGTCGATCTCCGCGTTGGCCGCTCGTCGGGTCAACAGGCGGGCGCGCTTGCCCGGCCCCACGCTACGGAGAAATTCGATGTTCAAAGCCCTGATCGCCGCCGCGCTGGCCGCGGCCCTAGCCGGCCCCGCGCTCGCTGAAACCGCCGCCATCAACGGCCTCGACATGTATTACGAGGTGACGGGCGACGGCCCGCCGCTGGTGCTGCTGCATGGCGCCTATGGCTCTGCAGATGACTGGAAGGGGCTCACCCCCACCTTCGCCGCCACCCACAAGGTGATCGCGGTCGACCTGCAGGCGCATGGCCGCACCACCGACCGCGACACGCCCATCACCTACGAGGACATGGCCGACGACGTCGCCGCGCTGCTCGATCACCTCAAGATCGGCGACGCCACGATCTTCGGCTATTCGATGGGCGGCGGGGTCGCGCTGCAGGTGGCGGTGCGCCATCCCGAAAAGGTCAACCGGCTCGTCGCCGCCTCGGCGGGGATTTCCTATGACGCGCTGCCCGACGGGTTCGAGGAGATGATCGGCACCATCACCCCCGAACTGTTCGCCGGCACCATCCTCGAAACCAGCTATCTCGGCTTCGGCCGCAGCAAGGCGGAGTTCGCCAGCCTCGTCGGCAAACTGCGCGATCTCGACCTCAAGAAGTTCACCTGGCCCGATGCCGCCATCGCCGCCATCGCCGTGCCGACGCTGCTGATCTTCGGCGATGCCGATATCGTCGAGATGGAGCATGTCACAAAGCTCTACCGGCTGCTCGGCGGCATCACCGACGGCGATACCAATGGCCTGCCGAAACTGCAGCTCGCCATCCTCCCCGGCACCCCGCACACCGGCGTCCTCTACAACCCCCACAACATCGAGCTGCTGAAGACGATCGTCCCCACCTTCCTCGCGCAGGAACTACCCCAGAAGCCGCAGAACCCGTTCTGAGACTGGGGTCTCATCTCACCGCGCATGGCGCAGTCAGCGATCCTCTCCCGCAACGCGGGGGAGGGGGCGCGTCGTGGCGGAGGGGGCGGCCGCAGGTTGCATCCCGAAGACGCCGAGCCCCTCAACACCCCGCCGTCACCACCACCGGCGCGCCCGACCTGACTTCGTACACCGCGTCCACCGCCCAGCCGGCGGCGATCAGGCGGCGGAGGCGGGGGGCGCCGCAGGTTTCGGCGGAGATCGCCTGCTGCACGGCGGCGAGGCCAACCGCATCGATATCGGCCCGGCTCGCATCGGCGGTAAAGCGGCTGGTGAGCGTTCTCGCCTCGCAATCGGCAACAGTCTCGACGAACGCGGTCACCGCGTCGGGTTTCGTGCCGGCGCGCGCCTCGGTGGTCTGGCGCGCCGTTTCCCGCGCGATGGCGCAGTGGGCGGCATCGGTCTGCATCAGCGCCGGCACGCCGAAGCGGTCGGCCAGCCCATAGCCCAGGATGAACAACACGATGGGCAGGTAGCGCGCGACGCCCGGCCGGAGCCGCCCGAGCCACAGCCCAAGCCCGATCCCCACCAGCCCCGCGACGGCCCCCGCCACGGCACTCAACGCCCAGCCGGGCAAACTCAGCAACATCTCGATCATGCCGCCGATGTAGCACGGCCCGCTTGTGCCGTCGCCGGGGCGGGCGCGCCGTCGCGATGCGCGTGGAGCACATCTGTGGGTGGCCGGGTTCGCCCTGTCAGATCAGGGTGGGGAAGAGATCGTCCCAATCGGGATTAAAACTGTCGACCAGCTGGGTCTTCCACAGGCGTGGCCATTTCTTGATGCTCTTTTCGCGCTGGATCGCGGCTTCAATACGCCCATGCTCCTCGAACCAGACGAGATCGCGCACGCCATATCGCTTCGTAAATCCGGGGATCAGCCCGCTGCGATGCTGATAGGCGCGCTGCGCAAGGTTCGCCGTCACGCCCGTGTAGATCGTGCCGTAGCGCCTGCTCGCCATGATGTTGACGAAGCCCCCCATGGCGCGAGTGGAGCACATCTGTGGGTGGCCGGGTCAAGCCCGGCCATGACGGTGGATGGGGATGGGGCGAAGCGGGAACCGCATGTTCAGCGGAACACAAAACCCTCAGTCGTCATGGCCGGGCTCGACCCGGCCACCCAGCCGGGTTCGCCGCATCCCGCCACGGAGGCCGGCACAGGCCAACCGGCGCGCGGTTGTGCCTTGTGACCGCAAGAGGCTGGCGGCGCGGCGCCCTGCGGTGGCATACTAAGGATCGGGTCAACTGTTGGAGAGGCCAATGTTTAAGGAATTCAAAGAGTTCGCGCTCAAGGGCAACGTCATGGATCTCGCCATCGGCGTGATCATCGGCGCTGCGTTCGGCGCCATAGTGTCGTCGCTGGTCGATGACGTGTTCATGCCCATCATCGGCCTGATCCTCAGCGGGATCGATTTCTCCAACCTGTTCTTCGTGGTCAACAACCCCTCGGGCGAGGCTGTCCCCTCGGTCGCCTATGCCAAGGACCACGGCATCGCCACCGTGAACTACGGCCTGTTCATCAACGCCGTGGTGAAGTTCGTCATCGTCGCCTTCGTGCTGTTCATCGTGGTCAAGGGCATCAACCGCCTCCGCAAGGAAGAAGCCGTTGCCCCCGCCGCGCCGCCGGCGCCGACCAAGGAAGAAGTGCTGCTCACCGAAATCCGCGACGCAATCCGCACGCGGAACTAGGTTCAGTTCAAGTTGGTAGTTGAGCCCCGCGCCCAACTACCAACTACCAACTCGCCTAATGCGCCTCGTCCCAGTTGTGGGCGGCATGCGCATCGACCTTGAGCGGCACCGTGAGGTTCACCGCCGGAGACGCCGAGTTCTCCATCGTCGAAACAATCACCGGGATCGCCTTGTCCTCGGTCCCGGCCGGCACCTCGAAGATCAGTTCGTCGTGCACCTGCAGCAGCATCGACGCTTCGACGCCCGCGGCCTTGAGCGCCGGCTCCATGCGGATCATCGCCCGCCGGATGATGTCCGCCGCGCTCCCCTGGATCGGCGCATTGATCGACGCGCGCTCCACAAAACTACGCTCGCTCGGATTGCTTGAGTTCGCATTGGGGAACGGAATTTTTCGCCCGAAAACAGTGCTGACGAAGCCGTCCTTCTTCACGGCCTTGCGCTGCGCATCCATGTAATCCTTGATGCCCGGGAAGCGGGTAAAATAGGTGTCGATGTATTCGCGCGCCACGCCCCGGTCGATGCCGAGCTGGTTGGCGAGCCCGAAGGCGGAGATGCCGTAGATGATGCCAAAATTGATCGCCTTGGCGCGGCGGCGCACATCGGCGGGCATGCCTTCCACCGGCACGCCGAACATCTCGCTCGCGGTCATGGCGTGGATGTCGAGGCCCTCCTCGAACGCATCCTTCAGCGCCTGGATATCGGCGATGTGTGCCAGCACCCGAAGCTCGATCTGGCTGTAGTCGGCCGAGATCAGCGTCATCCCCGGCGCGGCGACAAAGGCGGTGCGAATCTTGCGCCCGTCCTCGGTGCGCACCGGTATGTTCTGCAGGTTCGGATCGTTCGAGCTGAGCCGTCCGGTGAGAACAGCAGCCTGGTGATAGGACGTGTGCACGCGCCCGGTGCGCGGGTTGATATAGCCGGGCAGGGCATCGGTGTAGGTGCCCATGAGCTTGGTGAGCTGGCGCCATTCGAGCACGGCCTTTGCCAGCGGCACGCCCTGCGCGCCGAGCTCTTCGAGCACATCGGCGCCGGTCGACCACTGGCCGGTCTTGGTCTTCGCCCCGCCCGGCAGGCCGAGCTTGCCGAACAGGATATCCCCGAGCTGCTTGGGCGAGCCCAGATTGAACGGCTGGCCGGCATGCTCCACCGCCTCCGCCTCGAACGCGGCGGCGCGCTGCGCGAAATCACCGGACAGGCGGGAGAGGATCTGCCGGTCGACCGAAATACCGCGCGATTCCATGCGCGCCAGCACGGGAGCGAGGGGGCGCTCCAGCGTCTCGTAGACCACCGTCATGTTCTCGGCGGGGAGACGCGGCTTGAGCACGGTCCAGAGCCGCATCGCGAGATCGGCGTCTTCCGCCGCATATTTTGCCGCATCCTCGATGGGCACTTCGGCAAAAGTCTTCTGCGATTTGCCCGAGCCGATCAGCTCCTTGATCGGAATGCCGGCATGGCCGAGCCAGTGCTCGCTGAGCTCGCCCATGGTGTTGAACCGCGCCCCGTCGAGCACGTAGGTCATCAGCAGCGTGTCATCGATGGCCGCAACGGTGATGCCGTAGCGGAGGAAGATTTCGAGGTCGTACTTGATGTGGTGCCCGATCTTCAAAATCGAGCGGTCCTCGAGCATGGGCTTCAGCAGCGCCAGCGCCTCGCGGATGTCCATCTGCCCCTCGGCCCGTCCGCCGCCCAGCAGATCGCCGCCGGTCTCGTGGCCCACGGGAATATATGCGCCATTGCCGGGCGCGGTGCTGAGCGCAATGCCGACGAGGTCGGCCTGCTGTGCATCGAGCCCGGTGGTCTCGGTGTCCACCGACACGTGCCCCTGCGCATAGATCTGCTTGATCCAGCGTTCGAGCGCCGCGCGGTCGCGGACAATCTCGTATTTCGAATGATCGAGCGGGATGGCGCGGATGGTGGCGTGAATCTCCGCCGCATGGGCGATCGCCGCCGCGTCGGACTGACCGGTGGCCTCGAGCCGCGCCGCGCGCGCCTCGGCCTTGGCCGCATTGTCGAAGCCGATGGGCTCGGGCACGACGGGCTTCAGCTCCGGGTCGGCTTCCCACGCATCGGGCTCGGCGTGGAGCAACGCGCCCAGCCGCTTGCTGAGCGCGAAGAACTCCATTGCCTTCAGGAACGGGAACAGCGCCGCCGGCTCGATCGGCACGCGCCCCAGCGCGTCGAGCGGCAGCGTGACCGGCACGTCGGTCGAGAGCGTCACCAACTCTTTGCTCACCCGCGCCAGATGCGCGTTCTCCGTGAGCTTCTGCCGCCGCGCCGGCTGCTTGATCTCGTCCACCCGGTCGAGCAGCGTCTCGACGCTGCCATAGGTGTTGATCAGCTCGGCCGCGGTCTTGATGCCGATACCCGGCACGCCCGGCACGTTGTCGACGGCGTCACCGCACAGCGCCTGCACGTCGATCACCTTGTCCGGCGTCACGCCGAATTTTTCGAACACTTCGTTCGGCCCGATCCAGCGCAGCGTCGCGCCGGGCTTGCCGCCCTTGGCGAGCGTATCGAGCAGGCGGATCGAGCCATCCGGCTCAACCAACTGCATCAGGTCCTTGTCGGACGACACGATCGTCACCTTGCCGCCGGCCTTCTGCATCTGGCGCGCATAGGTCGCCATGATGTCGTCGGCCTCCCAGCCCTCCATTTCGATGGAGGGGATGCCGAAGGCGCGCGTCGCCTTTCGCGTGAGCGGGAACTGCGGCACCAGTTCCTCGGGCGGCGGCGGCCGGTGCGACTTGTACTCGGTGTAGATGTTGTCGCGGAAGGTGCGGCCCGAATGGTCGAAGATCACCGCGAAATGCGTCGGCGCCTCGACGCCCTCGGCCTCAAGATCGACGATCAGCTTGTAGAGCATGTTGCAGAAGCCGATGACGCTGCCGACCGGCAGGCCGTCGGTCTTACGCGTCAGTTGCGGCAGCGCGTGAAAGGCGCGGAAAATGAAGGACGAGCCGTCGACGAGAACGAGGTGCATAGTGATTCCGGCAGGGAAGGCCGCCGGACCTTAGCGGATTGCGCCCGCCGGCTAAACCCTGACACGCAGAATGCCGCGCTTTGCCCGCTACAGCCGCGGAATGCTGACGGGGCGCAGGGCCCGGCGCTGCGCGGCAATGCGGAACGGCGCGTTCGGGCCGCCATAGCCGCGATAGTTGCCGCGCCGCTCGACGATTTCGAAGAAAATGCCCTCGCCAAAGGTCTGGCCGTAGAGCTGGAAGAACTCGCCGCCCTCGTCGCGGTCATAGAGGATGTGGCCGCGCCGCAGCCGCTCGACGAACCCGTCATCGAGCCCCATCCGGGCAGCGAGATCGTCGTAATAGTTGGGCGGGATGTCGAGCGTGCCGAGCCCGGCGGCCGAAAGCGCCGCCGCAGTCGCAAAGATATCGTCCGTCGCGAAGGCCACGTGCTGCACGCTCGAACCGAAGGTTTCGGAGATGAACCGCCCCGCCAGCGTGCGGCTGTTCTCCGCCCCGTTGAGGGTCAGCCGGAGCGAGCCCGAGGCGTTCTCGATCACCTGGCTGCGCACGATGCCGGACGGGTCGAGCACGTCGAAGACCGAGCTCTTTCGGCACGCGAAGATGGAGGTGTAGAACAGCACCCAGGTCAGCATCTCTTCGTAGTTCATCGTCTGGGCGATGTGGTCGATATGCGTCAGGCCCGCGCCAGCCGCCGCATCGTAAACGAGAGGGATGAATTCGGTGTCCCACACCCGGGCAAGGTCGCTGCGCGCATCAATGAAGTAGATGACGCCACCGCCAACGCCGCGGATGGCGGGGATATGCATTTCGCCCTCGGCCACCGGCTGCTCGAACGGCGCAGCGCCCATCGCCGTCGCCCGGGCAATCGTCGCCTGCGCGTCCTCGACCATCAGCCCGATGGCATAGGCGGTGGTGCCGTGTGTCACGTAGCTTGCGTGTGCCAGCCCCTCGCGCTCGGTGTTGATGACGATGTTGATGTCGCCCTGCCGGTACCGATCGACCCGCTTGCTGCGGTGCCGCGCCACATGCGCAAAGCCCATCTGCCCGAGCAGCGCGGCGAGCGTTGCGCCGTCCTCGGCATTGGCGGCGAACTCGATGAAGGCGGTGCCCGTCACCTCGATGCGCGGCGGGATGGAGGGCGCGGGCAGGACGCCCGGCGGGCCGCTGCGCGCCGCCTCGTCGATCAGCTGCGTCAGCGAGCGGCGGCCATCGATGGCGATGGCCTTGGGCGAGCCGCCGCCGCGGAACTGATCGTTGAACACTTCGAGCGACAGTGGCCCCGCATAGCCGGTCGCCATCACGGCGCGCACGAAATCGGCCACCGGCAGGTCGCCTTGTCCCGGCATCGAGCGGAAATGGCGGCTCCAGTAGAGCATGTCCATGTCGATCTTCGGCGCATCGGCAAGTTGCACGAAAAAGATGCGGTCGCCCGGGATGGCGCGGATGGTCTCCGGGTCGATGCGGCGGGCGAGCGTGTGAAAGCTGTCGAGGATCAGCCCGACATTCGGGTGGTCGGCGCGCCGCACGATCTCCCACGCATCGCGATGGTCGAAAATATCGCGGCCCCAGGCCAGCGCCTCATAGCCGACCCGCAGCCCGCGCGCTGCCGCGCGCTCGCCCAGTGCGCGGAAATCGGCGGCGGCGCGATCGATGCCGCCGAGCGCCAGGGGCGACACGTTCGAGCACACCAGCACGAGATCGCAGCCGAGCTGCTGCATGAGATCAAACTTGCGCTCGGCACGGTCGAATGCCCGCGCCCTGAGCGGTTCCGGCAACCCTTCGAAGTCGCGGAAGGGCTGGAACAGCATGATCTCAAGCCCGAGATCGGCCGCCATGCGCCTGACCTCGGCCGGCGTGCCGTAGTGGGTCAAGAGGTCGTTCTCGAAGATCTCGACGCCGTCGAAGCCGGCGGCCGCGATGGCTTCGAGCTTGTCCCGCAGATCGCCACTGATCGAAACCGTCGCGATCGAGGTTTTCATCGCCTAGCGCCGCTTTGCCGCGATCAGCGCTTCGAGGGCCCGGATGGCTGTCGCGTAACCTTCCGCGCCGAGCCCCGCCATCACCGCCGTCGCCGTCATCGAGACATAGGAGCGATGATAGATCGGCTCGCGCCGGTGGATGTTGGAAATGTGGAACTCGATGATGGGGCCAGCAAACATCTTCAGCGCATCGAGCAGCGCCAGCGAGGTGAAGGTGAAGGCCGCCGGGTTGATGAGAATGCCGTCGGCCTCGTCGATCGCCTCATGCACCAGCTCGATCAGCCGCTCTTCGCTGTTGGTCTGCGCAAAGACCACCGGCCGCGCCCCCGCCGCCTCGCGGCACAGCGCCTCGACCTCGGCCAGCGTCGTCGTGCCGTAGACCTCGGGCTCGCGCTTGCCGAGCCGGTTGAGGTTGGGGCCGTTGAGAACGTAGATCGGCTTCATGGCCTACCCCTGGTAGCCGAAGACGCGCGGCAAAAAGAGGATGGTGTCGGGGAACAGCGTCATGAACAGCAGCGCCGCGATCATCACTGCGAGGAACGGCAGCACCTCCTTGACGATCTCCCACAGCGAAATGCCGGTGATATTCTGCATCACGTAGAGCAGCAGCCCATAGGGCGGCGAGACGAGGCCGAGCATGATGTTCATCACCGCAATCAGCCCGAAATAGACGAGGTCGATGCCCAGCGCCTCGGCCGTCGGGATCAGCGCCGGCAGCACAACGAGGATGATGGTGGTGCCTTCGAGCAGGCAGCCCAGCACCAGCAGCAGCACGTTGACCATCAGCATGAACACCAGCGGGTGGAGGTCAAGCGACTGCAGGTAGGTCGAGATGGCTGTCGGGATGTTCTCGACGGTGATGACGTAGTTGAACACAAGCGCGCCAGCGATCAGCATGCCGATGGAGGCCGTGGTGCGGGCGCTGGCCAGCAACGACTGGTAGAGGCTGCGCCACGACACGCTGCGGTAGAACACCGCCGAGGCAAAGAGCGCATAGGCGGCGGCGAGCGCTGCGGCCTCGGTGGGGGTCGTGATGCCGGAGTAGAGGCACCCCAGCAGCACAACCGGCATCAGCAGCGCCGGGAACGCCTCGATGGTGACCTTGGGCAGTTCGCGCAGCGGCACGCCCGCTTCGACCGGGAATTTTCGGCGCTTCGCCATGATCGCGATGAGCGCCATCTGCACGCCGCCGATGATGAGGCCGGGGATCACGCCAGCCAGCAGCAGATAGCCGACCGAGGCATCGGCGAGCAGCGCATAGAGCACCAGCGGGATCGACGGCGGAATGATCGGCCCGAGCACCGCGGACACCGCCGTCAGCGCGGCGGCGAAGGCGGGCGGATACTTGCCGTCCTTGGTCATCATCGTCTGCATCATCTTGCCGCTGCCGGCGGCATCGGCGAGGGCCGAGCCCGACATCGAGGAAAAGATGATGCTCTGCACCACGTTCACCTGCGCCAGCCCGCCCGGAAAGCGACCGACGATGGCGTTGCAGAAGCGCAGCAGGCGATCGGTCATGCTGCCCGTGTTCATGATCTCGGCCGAGAAGATGAACAGCGGAATGGCGAGCAGCAGGTAGCTCACATACATGCCGTTCAGCATCTGCTCGGCGGCGGTCGCCATGTCGAGGCCCGCCAGCAGCAGGTAGAGGATCGAGCCGGAGATCAGCACATGCCCCATCGGCAGGCCGAGCAGGCTGACAGCGATCATCACAACGATGGCGATGGTGAACGGATCGGTGAGGTTCATATGCCTGAGCTTGCCTGTGTGGGATCGAAGCGTTCAGGCGCCTTGCCGCGCAACGCGTTGGCGACGATCCAGATGTAACGGAAGACAACGGCGACGGCGAAGATCGGATAGATCGCGTAGAGGATGTCGAAGCGGACATCGAGATAGGCGGTCTTCTGCACCTTCATGAACAGCACGTAGTCGAGCACTGCGGGCAGCGAATAGAGGTAGACCACGATGATGAAGAGGCCGGTGATGATCGACGTGACGAGGCGAAGCCGCCGGCCGAGCTTGTCGTACAGCAGATCGAAGCGGATCATCTCGCGCTCGGTCACGACGAACGCCGCGCCCCACGGCACGAGCCAGACCCACATCATGAGCGACAGTTCAAAGGCCCAGCCGGAAGGCAGGCCGAGCGCATACCGGAAGACGATCTGCACCATGAAGGCGATGAACATCACCGCCAGCATCAGCGCGATGACGTTCTCGGCGCGGCGGTACAGCCAGTGTCCCACGGCGTAGAGTCTGGCTTTGGTCATCTCGACGCTCCTCGGGCAAGGGGTCTGCCGGGCGGAAAGCGGCGCCGCACCGGTCGGGCACGGCGCCGCCGCATGGGCTAGAGCGCGTTGATCTTTTCGACCACGCCCGCCGGCCAGTCCTTGGCCAGATCGGACTCGAGGTAGAGCTTCTGCGCATTGGCGCGGAACGCCGCCACGTCGGGTTCGTAGATCTTGAGCCCGGCGCCCTTGAACTGCTCAAGCAGCGCCGCCTCGCGTTCGATGTGCTTTGCCTGGCTCACGTCGATGGCCGCAGTTGCGGCCGCCTGCAGGGCTTCCTGATCGGCCGGCGAGAGCTTGTCCCAGGCGGTCTTCGAAATCACCAGCAGGTCGTAGCCGACGAGGTGCGACGTGAGCACGATCTGCTTCATCACCTCGTAGAACTTCATGTTCTCGACGTTGGGCAGCGGATTGTCCTGCCCGTCGATGGCCCCGGTCTGGAGGCCCGTATAGACCTCGGCATAGGCCATCGGCGTCGGGTTGGCGCCGAGCGCCGTGCCGAGGAACTGCCACGCGTCACCGCCCGGCATGCGCAGCTTGATGCCCGCCATGTCGGCCGGGGTCTTGATCTCGCCCTCGGTCCTCAGCCCCACCTGGCGGATGCCGAAGTAGGTCGGCCCGAGGATGCGGATGCCGAGCTGGTCTTCGGCCATCTTCTTGAACTCTGCGCCGACTTCGCTGTCGAAGAACTTGCGCAGGTGATCGGCGTCGCGGAACAGGTAGCCCGAGGTCAGCACCGACCATGCCGGGATCTGGTTCGAAACGTCCTGCGGGGCGATGTTGCCCATCTCGAGATTGCCGCGCTGCAGCGCCACAAGCTCGGTGCCCTGCTTGAACAGGTTGCCGCCATAGTAGGGCTCAAGCGTCGCGGAACCCGCGATCGCTTCGCCGAACTGCTTCATCATGTCGGCGCGGATGTCCTTTTCGGAGAACACGGCCGAGAAGCGCAGCACCGGCTTGTCCTGCGCCAGCACCGGCAGCGCTGCCACTGCAACCGCAATTGCCGCCGCGGCGATGAGAGAGCGGCGTGTGAACGACGTCGTCATTGGTCTTCCTCCCTTGTCGCGGACCCAGTGCCCGCATGGTGCCCGCGCGCGGGCCAGTGTTGTCGGCCGTCCTCCTCAGGCAGCCGCTTCGAAATGCTCCGTCATCGACTCCCGGTCGGCACTGAGGCCGGTGAAGAGTTCGAATGCCTTGATGGCCTGAAAGATCGCCATGCCGGTTCCCGCCAGCGTGCGGCAGCCGAGCGCCCGGGCCCGCCGCAACAGCTCGGTCTCGGGCGGGAAATAGACGATGTCCGCCACCCAGTGCCGGGCCGTGAGCGCGCCGGTATCGAACGGCACGCCCGGATATTTTTCCATGCCGACGGGCGTGGCGTTGACCGCGCCCGATGCCCCGCCGAGCGCCGCCAGTGGATCGGTGACCGCCGCGACCGTGCGCCCGAAGCGCTCGCTGAGGCTGCCGGCAAGCCGCTTTGCCCGATCGAGATCGGGATCGCAGAGATCGAGCGCGTCGGCGCCCAGTTGCAGCAGCGCATGCGCCACCGCCGCGCCGCCGCCCCCGGCCCCGAACTGCACCACCCGCTCAAGCGGTGCGTTCCCCAGCGCCGCGCGAAAACTCTCGGCAAAGCCCCACGAGTCGGTGTTGTGGCCGAGGCGACGCCCGGGCTCGAACACCACCGTATTGACCGCCCCGATCGCCGCCGCCTCGGGCGCCAGGTCGCTCAGGTGCGCGATGACGCTCTGCTTGAACGGATGCGTCACATTGAGCCCGGCGAAGCCGAGGTCGGCCGCGGCGCGCAGCACCTCGGGCAAGGCCACGTCGGCGAGCCCGAGGCTGTCGAGATCGATGAGGACATAGCTGTAGCGCAGCCCCAGCCGCCGGCCCTCGCGCTCATGCATGCGCGGCGACCGCGAGCTGCCGATGCCGCGCCCCACGAGCCCGACGAGCACGCCGCGCGCGCCCCCGCGCGCCTCCTCATGGCGGCGCGCCAATGCTGCGATAAGTTCGCGGACGGGTGCCGTCTCAATGCCCAAGCAGTCCTCCCCAGGTCGCGGAACTCCCATCCCGCTTGGCGTCGACTCTTGTTTTTGGTCCGGCCGGGCCGGTAAATGTCTCACGCCTGTTCAAACAATGTACGAACTGGTTAGTTTAGTCAACGGCGGCCCGCGGCGCGCCGGGAGGGGTCGGATGGCAGCAGTGAAAACGGTGGCGAACGCAGCGCGCAAGTCCGCACCGTCGCGCACGCAGGACCCCGAGGGCGTGAAGCGCAACATCATCGAGATCGCGTCCGAAGAGTTCGCGCTCAATGGCCTTTCCGGCGCCCGCATTGATGAGATCGCGGCGCGTACGCTGACCAGCAAGCGCATGATCTACTACTACTTCGGCGACAAGGAAGGGCTCTACCTCGCCGCGCTCGAGGACGCCTATCGCACAGTGCGCAACGGCGAGGCCAAGCTCGATGTCGAGGGCCTCGCCCCCGTCGATGCGCTGAAGAAGCTGGTCGAATTCACCTTCGATCATCACCACCGGCACGAGCATTTCATCCGCATGGTGATGATCGAGAACGTCCATCACGGCGAGTATCTCGAACGCTCGAAAGAGATCCGCAAGCTCAACGTCTCCGCCATCGATACGATCGAAAGCGTCTATCGCCGCGGCGTCGCCGAGGGGGTGTTCCGCAAGGGGCTCGATCCGCTCGAGCTGCACTGGCAGGTCAGCGCGCTGTGCTTCTTCAACGTCTCGAACCGCGCGACTTTCTCGAAGATCTTTGGCCGCGACATCGGCACCACCAAGTCCCAGAACGCGCTGCGCCGCAACGCCGTCGAGATGATGCTGCGCTACGTGCTGGCCGACAAACCCGCCTGACGCCAGCCTAGTCGCCGTCGGGCCGGCTGCCGCGCAGCTTCTTGGTGGTGCTGCGCTTCGATTTGCTGTCGAGGCGCCGGCGTTTCGAGGCGAGCGTGGGGCGCGTGGCACGGCGGGGTTTGGGCGGCACCGCCGCCTCGGCGAGCAGCGCTACCAGCCGGGCGATGGCGTCGTCGCGGTTCATCGGCTGGGCGCGAAAGCGCGACGCGGAAATAACGATCGCGCCGTCATTGGTGAGCTTTGATCCCGCGAGCACAGCGGCCCGGGTCTTCAGCGGTTCCGGCAACGAGGGGGATGCGAACAGGTCGAAGCGCAACTGCGCCGCGGAGGCGACCTTGTTGACGTTCTGCCCGCCCGGCCCGGGGCTGCGGACGTAGCTGATCTCCAGCTCGTCGCTGTCGATGGAAATCGAACCGGTGATCGCGATGCGGTCGGCCATCCCGGCCCCGTCAAGTGGCCCCCTCCCCGTGGGGGAGAGGGCCGTTCGTTCCTACTCGTCCTTGGCGAGGAGCCCACGCCAGATCAGCGCGCCGAGCGCACCGCCGACCAGCGGCGCGACGATGAACAGCCAGACCTGGCCCATCGCACCGTTCTGCGCAAAGATCGCCGCGGCGATCGAGCGGGCTGGGTTCACCGAGGTGTTGCTCACCGGGATCGAGATCAGGTGGATCAGCGTCAGCCCCAGGCCGATGGCGATCGGCGCGAAGCCGGCCGCCGCGGTCTTGGCCGTGCTGCCGAGAATGATGATCAGGAACACCGCCGTCAGCACGATCTCGATGACCATGACCGAGAGCATGGAATAGCCGCCCGGCGAGAGGGTGTCATAGCCGTTCGAGGCAAAGCCGCCCGCCGTGAAGCCGGTGACGCCCGAGGCAACGACGTACAGCACCGCCGCACCAGCGGCGCCGCCGACGACCTGCGCGACCCAGTAGGGCACGAGCTCACGCCATTCGAAACGGCCGGCGACCGCGAGGCCGAGCGAGACCGCAGGGTTGAAGTGACCGCCGGAAATGCCGCCCACGGCAAAGGCCATGGTCAGCACGGTCAGACCGAAGGCGAGGGCCACGCCCATGAAGCCAATGCCGACGTCAGGGACGCCAGC
The DNA here is from genome assembly GCA_035433065.1 of Devosia sp. GTDB lineage: Bacteria > Pseudomonadota > Alphaproteobacteria > Rhizobiales > Devosiaceae > Devosia_A. Next base: position 14,711 of record DAORUH010000032.1, read on the forward strand.
GGCGAGGACGGCGCTGCCGCAGCCGCCGAATACAAGGACGAATGTGCCGATAAACTCGGCCGAGAGCTTCCGAAACATAGTCTTCTCCACGCGCAAGTGATTCTCCTACGTAGCGCGGGATCACGAGCCTGTGAATCGCTGGCGCGACATTTCGCACCGGACATGTTGGAATTCTTGCTGCGGAACGGACGCCGCGCCTCAACGCAGGCCGGTTTCCTTCAGGATGCCAAGGCGCTTGGCGTCGTAGTAGTAGCCGCGGGCGTAGTGGCCCACTGCCCGGTCCTGATTGTAGCCGGCAACCATGTAGGCGCCGCGAAGATACTTCACCGCATAGCGCAGGTTGGTATCGGCATCGAGGAGGCCCGCTGCGTCGCCCTTGTAGCCCATCGAGCGGGCCGTATCGTGCCGGATCTGCATCAGGCCATAGTACGGGCCGTTGCGCGCCTTCGGGTTGTAGCTGCTCTCGCGCTTGACCATCCTGTGCACCAGCGCTTCGGGCACGTCGTAATAGGCAGCGTATTTGGAAATGAGAGCGTTGATATCGCTGGAGCCGCCGCGTACCGGCTCGGGCGTCGCGGCAAAGGCAAGCGCGGCGAAGACCGGTTCAGCCGAGGTTTCGGGCTTGGGCATCGGTGCCGGTGCTGCCTTGGCGACGGTCACGGGCTTGTTGCCCGGCATCGGCTTGAAATTCTGGAGGCCCGCCATCGAACAGGCGGACAGCAACAACGCGGCGGCAACAGCCGCCCCAATACCAAGAACCCGCAAGAAACCCGCCCGTATGCTCATGTGAGCCTCATAGCAGGGCAATCATGGCGAAAATAGAGCACGGGCGTGGCGCGAAACCGCGCCGCGGCCCATCGTGATCGCCTATTCGGCGTGCGCGGCTTCCGGCGGGGCAGTGACGAGGTCGTCGTCGCTGGAGAGGATGGTCGGCACCGTCGCGGCGCGAACCGGCTCTGCCGTGACAATCCCGGTCGGGGCCGGAGCCTTGCTCAGGATGCCCGTCAGCGAGCCGATGGTCGAGCGCAGGTTGTGACGGTGCACCACCATGTCCACCATGCCGTGATCGTAGAGATATTCCGACCGCTGGAAGCCCTTGGGCAGTTTTTCACGGATCGTCTGCTCGATGACGCGCGGACCGGCGAAGCAGATCAGCGCCCCCGGCTCGGCGATGTGGACATCGCCCAGCATCGCATAGGAGGCCGTGACGCCGCCGGTCGTCGGGTTGGTGAAGACGACGACGAAGGGCAGCCCCGCTTCACGCAGGCGCAGCACGCCGACGGTGGTGCGCGGCATCTGCATCAGGCTCAGGATGCCTTCCTGCATGCGCGCGCCGCCCGAAGCGACGAACAGGATGAACGGGGTGCGGCGCTCGATGGCCGTCTCAAGCCCGGTGATCACCGCCTGGCCCGCTGCCATGCCGAGCGAGCCGGCCATGAAGTCAAAATCCTGCACGCCGACGGTGACATTGTTGCCGTAGAGCTTGCCGGTCGCCACCAGCACGGCGTCCTCGGCCCCGGTCTTGGTGCGGCTGTCCTTGAGCCGGTCCGTGTAGCGCCGCGTGTCGCGGAATTTCAGCGGATCCTGCGGCACCGAAGGCAGCGGAATGGTCTGGTACTGGCCGCCATCAAGGAAATGCGCCAGCCGGTCGGCCGACTTGATCTTCATGTGGTAGCCGGAATTCGGCACCACCCACTGGTTCGCCTCGAGATCGCGGTAAAACACCATCTCGCCGGATTCGGGGCACTTGACCCACAGATTCTCCGAACCCGTTTCCTTCGGCTTGAGGAAGGAGCGGATTTTCGGCCGGACGACGTTGTTGATCCAGTTCATCTGCCTTGTGACCTGTCTTGAGCCCGGAATCGTGCGGGCGGCGTGTGGCCTATATGGCGATTGTGGCGGATATTATCAAAGCGGAGCGAGTCCGCAAACCGGCCACTGATTAGTGCAAACCGTTGGTTAAGACCGGGCGCGGCGCACGCCCGACGCCAGCGAGGCGACGAGATCGGTCAGCGCCGGGACCGTCCCGGCTGTCGCCTTGTTGTCAGCGAGGCTCTGGCCGATGGCGTTGCAGAGCGCCGAACCGACCACGACGCCATCCGCATCGCGCCCGATGATCGCCGCATCTTCGGCGGTCTTGATGCCGAAGCCGACCGCGACCGGCAGCGCCGTATGGCCCTTGATCCGCTTCACCGCCTCGCCGACCGCCGCGTGGCTCTTGATGGCCGCGCCGGTGATGCCGGTCATCGAGACGTAGTAGACAAAGCCCGAGGTGTTGGCGAGCACGGCCGGCAGGCGCTTGTCGTCGGTCGTCGGCGTCGTCAGGCGGATGAAGCTGATCCCGGCCCTGAGCGCCGGAATGCACAGCTCGTCATCCTCTTCGGGCGGCAGGTCGACGACGATCAGGCCATCGACGCCCGCGGCCTTGGCATCGGCGAGGAACGCATCGACGCCGTAGATATAGATCGGGTTGTAGTAGCCCATCAGCACGATGGGGGTCCGGCTGTCGGTCTTGCGGAAGGCCGCGACCATGCCGAGTGTCTTCTTGAGCGTATGGCCCGCCGCCAGCGCCCGCTGGCCGGCCAGCTGGATCACCGGGCCATCGGCCATCGGGTCCGAAAACGGCATGCCCAGTTCGATGATGTCCGCGCCCGCTGTGGGCAGGGCTTCGAGAAGCTGCTGCGCGGTAGCAAGGTCCGGATCGCCCGCCATGACGAAGGTCACGAGTGCGGGGCGGTTCTGCGCGGCGCAGGCCGCGAAACGCTCAGTGATACGCGAAGTCATCTCGGACAGAACCCCCGGAAAAGCCCGGTGGGTGTAGGGTGTGACAGCTCAGGCTGTCAACCGCGGGCGCCTTCTTCGAATGCCTTGGCAACAAGGTCGCCGCGCTTGAGCCCGCGGGCGGCGAGCGTTGTGTCGCTCAGCGCATCGAGCCGGATGTAGGCGTCGCGGGCGCGCTTGGCGCGGGCGAGGTCAGCAAAGAACGTGCGGAACTGGGCGATGCTGGGTTTCATCGGGATGTCATCTCCTGCTGGCTGGGACATCGTATTCCCGGGCTCGCGGCGCAACCCGCCCGGCCACATACCGCCAATGCTCGGGAAGCATGGCGCGACCTGTCTAGCCACGAAGGCGTGGCACCAGCCGGCCGGTCAGCGAACCTGAACGCCCTTTTCGAGGTACTTTCCGACGCTCTCGACGTCTTTGTCGCCGCGGCCGGAGAGGCACATGACGATGGTTTCGTCCTTGCCCATGGTCGGCGCCAGCTTCACCACCTGCGCCAGCGCATGCGCGCTTTCGAGCGCCGGGATGATGCCCTCGGCCCGAGTGCACAGCATGAAGGCGTCGAGCGCTTCCTTGTCGGTGATCGGCACATAGGTGACGCGGCCGGTATCGTGCAGCCACGAATGCTCAGGTCCGACGCCCGGATAGTCGAGCCCTGCCGAAATCGAGTGGCCTTCGAGGATCTGCCCGTCGGCATCCTGCAAGAGATAGGTGCGGTTGCCGTGCAGCACGCCCGGGCGGCCGCCGGTCATCGAGGCGGCATGGCCGTTCTCGACGTCGATGCCGTGCCCGCCGGCCTCGGCACCATAAATCTTCACGCTCGGGTCATCGAGGAAGGCGTGGAAGGTGCCGATGGCGTTCGAGCCGCCGCCGACGCAGGCGACCAGCGCATCCGGCAGCTTGCCCTCAAGCTCCTGGTGCTGCGCCTTGATCTCGGTGCCGATGATCGACTGGAAGTCGCGCACCATCTCCGGATACGGGTGCGGGCCCGCCGCCGTGCCGATCAGGTAATAGGTCGTGTCGACATTGGTCACCCAGTCGCGCAGCGCCTCGTTCATGGCGTCCTTGAGGGTGCCGGCGCCCGCCGTCACCGGCCGCACTTCGGCGCCCAGCATCTTCATGCGCAGCACATTGGGGTACTGCCGCTCGACGTCGGTCGCGCCCATGAACACGACGCAGGGCAGGTCAAATTTCGCGCAAACCGTCGCCGTCGCCACGCCGTGCTGACCCGCGCCCGTCTCGGCGATAATGCGGGTCTTGCCCATGCGCCTGGCCAACAAGATTTGGCCGAGCGTGTTGTTGATCTTGTGCGAACCGGTGTGGTTCAGCTCCTCGCGCTTGAAATAAATCTTCGCGCCGCCGAGGCGCTTGGTCAGCTGCTCGGCGAAATAGAGCGGCGAGGGCCGGCCGACATAGTGCGTCGCGAGATGCTTGATTTCGGCCTGAAACGCCGGGTCTACCTTGGCCTCGCGGTAGTTCCGCTCAAGGTCGAGGATCAGCGGCATCAGCGTTTCGGCAACGAAGCGGCCGCCGAACTGGCCGAAGCGCCCGTGCTCGTCGGGGCCATTCCTGAGGCTGTTGACCCGCAACTCGTTCACGCTTCTGCTCCCAACACTATCCGTGCGCTGCCCGTGCCTTTTCGATGAAGGCGCGGATCAGTCCCGCGTCCTTTACCCCCGGCGCCGTCTCGACGCCCGAGGACACATCGACGCCCATCGGGCGCACCTGCCGTATGGCGTCTCCCACCGTTTCCGGCGTGAGGCCCCCGGAAAGCATGAACGGCAGCGCGGGGTCAAGCGACTTGAGCAGCTGCCAGTCGAAGGCCACACCCAGCCCGCCCGGCCGCTCCGCACCCTTCGGGGCCTTGGCGTCGAGCAGCAGCAGGTCGGCGATTTCGGCATAGCCGGGCACCGCCGCGACATCGCCGGCGCCGCCGATGGGAATGGCCTTGAGGATGGCGATCCCCGCCTCATCCCGAATCGCCTCGACCCGGTGCGGCGTTTCCGGCCCGTGCAACTGGATCCAGTCCGGCGACAGGGCCGCGATTTCCATGACGCAGCTGTTGTCCGGGTTAACGAGGACCACGCAGGTCTCGATCCGCCCGCGGGCGGCCGAGATCAGTTCGGTCAGGGTTTCGAGATCGACATGCCGCGGGCTGCGCGGAAAATGCATGAAGCCCACGATGTCTGCGCCGGCTGAAATCGCGGCTTCGAGCATGTCCTGCGTGCGGATGCCGCAGATCTTCACAATCAGAGGGTCGGCCATGGTCCTTACCGGTTCGCCAACTCGTCGACGTTGAGCAACGCCTGGTTCGCCGGCGCGCGATGGGCGACTTCGAGTTCGCGGTGCAGGCGTTCATTTTCGCGGCGGAATGCGCGTTCGTCGCGACGGTGATGCCCCTGCGCAAACCAGGTGGCGATGCCGCCCAGCACCACGCCCACGAGGAGAACGCCGAAGATCACGAGAAAAAGGGGCACGCCGAACCCGGGCATGTTCGGGTCGGCCGGGGCCGAAAACGGGTTGAAATTGACCGCCACCGCCTGGCGGTTGGCCAGGGCGAATACAACGAGCGCTATCGAGAGCGGCACGAGGACAACCCAGCCCACGACACGTCTCATCATCAGGCGTCGACCATGCGGAAATGTCTCATTGGCTGGTTCAGCGCGTCAGCGGTTGATCCGCTCGCGGATTTCCTTACCCGCCTTGAACTGGGGCACATATTTTTCGCCCACATCCACCTGTTCGCCGGTGCGCGGGTTACGACCCACGCGCGCCGGACGGTTCTTCACCGAAAACGCGCCAAATCCACGCAGTTCCACCCGGTCACCCCGGGCCATGGCATCACCGACTTCGTCGAGTATCGCGTTGACGATATTCTCGATGTCGCGCTGGAACAGATGCGGATTCTCGTCGGCGAGTTTTTGTACGAGCTCTGACTTTATCATTCCGCCCCCCGGCGCTGTCTGATGAGGAAGCGTCACCTTACAAGGCCCCGCCAGCCTGCCAAAGCGAGACTAGCCCGTCAAGCGCGATCGGACCGGAGCTTCCGAGGCCGAGCGCTGCGCGTCCCGCATCGCCAAGCCAGCGCGAGATGTCAAACAGGCTGTCGCTGCCCGGCGGAGCGAAATTCACGACCGGCAGATCGGCCACGAGCTTCTTCTCAGCCTCAAGCCAGGCGCGCGCCTCGACCTCGCCGCCGATGGCGTCGATCAGCTTGAAATCCAGCGCCTGCCGGCCGGTCACGATGCGTCCGTCGGCCAGCGTCAGCACCTGAGGCCGCGGCAGCGCGCGCCGTTCGGCGACGATTTCGACGAACCAGGCAAAGGAATCATCGACCAGCGACTGCAGCGAATCGCGCACCGCGCCGACCATCGGCTCGTTGATATCGGGCTCGGCCTTGAGCGGGCCGGTCTGCACTTTGTCGAAATCGACGCCGATCGTGTCGAGGAGTTTTCCGGCATTGACGTGCTGGTAGAGCACGCCGATCGAACCCACGATCGACAGCCGCCGCGCAAAGATGCGGTCCGTGCCGATCGCCGTCATGTAGGCCGCCGATGCGCCAAGCTCGCTGATCACCGCGACAACCGGCTTTTTCTCGCGCAGCCGGCCCAGCGCCTCATAGAGTTCCTCGCCCCCGGCGGTCGTCCCGCCTGGCGAGTTGATGGCGACGATCACCGCCTTGACGGTATCGTCTTCGGCGATCTGGTTCAGCATCCGGAGGCGAGCCGGATCGGTCGTGATCGTGCCGTTCACCGTTACCCGCGCGATGCGCTCGCCCACCCCGCCCCGCTCCAGCGTGAAGCGCCCGACCAGCGCCCCGATCGCAATCGCCAGCGCAAGGAAGAACAGCACACGCCATAGGCTGCGCGACCGGCGGAGCTTGCTCGTCGCCGGAATCAGATGCGCCGGGTCTGCGAAGGGATCGGATGTCATGTGCGGACCTCGCCCGTGGACCCGCCGGGCTTAGCCACGCCATCCGGCAAATGCAAGGCGGCTCGCGCGCGCCGCTGCCCCCATGTGCTAGGCTGGCGCGGGAGCCAAGGAAGCGAGCACATGCTGAAAACCCTGTACTGGATACTGTTTGCCGTCACCATGATCCTCTACGGGACGATGCTCGCGTGGTCGCTCCCGGCCGTCTCGGCGGCCGCGGGGGGCCTTCCTCCCTTTGATCTCAGGCCCGGCGGCTACAGCCTTGCCGATGCGCAGGAATTCCTCACGGCGCTGTCCGCCGAGGGGGCGGCGTTCTACCGGAACGTGCAGCTCAGGCTCGACATGGCCTTCCCGCTTCTCATCGGGCTCACAATGTACTTTGCGCTTGCCGCCCTGCTGCCGAAACGCCTTGGGCGCTGGCGCTATGCCGTGGCGCTGCCTGCGCTGCTGGCGATGCCGTTCGACTACATCGAGAACCACACCATCGGGCTCATGCTCGATGCGGGGCCCGAGCGCCTGACCGAGGATCTCGTCGCGCGCGGCAGCATGGCATCGCAGGTGAAGACCGTCATCACCAGCGTTGTCATGACGGTTATCTTGCTGGCGCTAGTCTGGCACGCAGTGAGGAAGTGGGTGCGCCCGCGACGGGCTTGAGCGGCCTGACCATCAGCTTCGCCGACGGCTCGTAGCTTTCGAGCTTGGCCCCCAGCTCCGGACGGTCGGCGACCGCGAAGCCGTGCCGCTCCCAGAAGCTCTGCGAGCCGTTGACCGCGATCAGCGTCATGCTGGCAAAACCCTGCGCGGTCGCGTGCTTGATCAGCGCCTCGACGATCCTGCCGGCCGCGCCCACGCGGCGCGCGACCGGCAGCAGCGCGAGGTCGTGCAGGTAGTAGGTTGAAGCGTCCGCAGGCAGTTCGCCCAGCGGCGTGTTGAGCGCCGGCGGCGTGTCGCGCCAGGGGTGGCTGAGCACATAGCCCGCCGGCTTCTCGCCGATCTCGAGCAGGTAGCAGCCATTGCGATAGAGCGACTGGCGCTCCGCAAGAATCTCGGGAGCTTCGTAGAACCCCGGGTGAACGGTGCCGGCGATGTCCTCGACCGCGCCGAGGTCGTACGCCGTCATGGCGCGCCAGGTGACATCCTTGAGCAGGCTGTTGGCCAGTTTGGTTCTCTCCATGAAAAATGAAAAAGGCCCGCGCTGGATGGCGCGGGCCTCGTTATGCATTCGGCCCGAGAGCTTACTTCTTCTCGCGGTCCTTGAGGGCGGCGCCCAGGATGTCGCCGAGCGAAGCGCCCGAGTCGGACGAGCCGTAGGCGGCAACCGCTTCCTTCTCCTCGGCGATTTCAAGCGCCTTGATGGAGAGGCCGATCTTGCCGGTCTTGCGGTCGACCTGAGTCACGCGGGCATCGACCTTGTCGCCCTTGGCGAAGCGCTCGGGGCGCTGGTCGTTGCGATCACGCGACAGGTCGGCGCGGCGGATGAAGGCCGTGATTTCGCTGTCGGCGAGGCGGACTTCGATGCCCCCGTCGTTGACTTCGGTGACGGTGCCGGTGACGACCGAGTTCTTCCTGACGCCATCGCCGCTCTGGTCGGTGGCTTCACCGGCCGCGAGCTGCTTGATGCCAAGCGAGATGCGCTCCTTCTCGACATCGACGTCGAGAACCTTCGCCTTGACGATATCGCCACGGTTGTAGTCGTCGAGCGCCTGCTCGCCCGGCTTCTGCCAGTCGAGGTCGGAGAGGTGCACCATGCCGTCGACATCGCCGTCGAGACCGATGAACAGACCGAACTCGGTCTTGTTCTTGACCTCGCCCTCGATGGTCGAACCCACCGGGAACTTGTCGGCGAAGGTTTCCCACGGATTGGCCAGCGTCTGCTTGAGGCCAAGCGAGATACGGCGCTTCTCGGGATCGACCTCGAGCACCATGACTTCCACTTCCTGCGAGGTGGAGACGATCTTGCCCGG
>DAORUH010000033.1:0-23328 GCA_035433065.1 Devosia sp.
GATGGAAAGTTTTGCCGCCAGCGTGGCGCGCAACTCCAAGGACCACCAGGAAGGCGTCACCGCCTTCAAGCAGAAACGAAAGCCCCAGTTTACCGGGGAATGATCGCCGCGGCGCGCTGACGCCCGGTTGCTAGCGATACAGGGACAACTGATGACGAACGATCCGAAAGCAGCGGCACCGACGCTGGGTGACTGCATCTTCCGGCCCCGCACCGTTGCCCTCGTCGGCGCATCCGGCGACGCCACCAAGAACAATTCGCGCCCGCAGCGCTATCTCGCCGAGGCCGGGTTCACCGGCCGTGTCGTGCCGGTCAATCCCGGCCGCCCCGAGGTGATGGGCGTTCCGGCGTTCCCCGACATCGCGTCGATCCCCTATGACGTCGACCACGCCTTCATCATGGTCCCCGCCGCCGCGATCGAAGCGGTGATCGACCAGTGTGTGGAAAAGCGCGTGCCGGTCGCCACCATCTTCACCGCTGGTTTCGCCGAAACCGGTGAGGCCGGCGCGGCGCTGCAGGACCGGATCGTTGCCAAGGCCAAGGCCGGCGGCGTCCGCCTGCTCGGGCCCAACTGCATCGGCCTCGTCAACGTCCACGGCAAGCTCCCGCTCACCACCAATGCCGCGCTGCAGGAAGAAAAGCTCCAGCCCGGCCCGGTGTCGGTGATCTCGCAGAGCGGCAGCATGCTCGGGAGCCTCCTGACCCGCGCCGCCGTGCGCGGCATCGGCTATTCCAAGCTCGTCTCGATCGGCAACGAGTCCGATCTTTCCGTCGGCGATCTCGTAAAAATCCTCGCCGAGGACGACGAGACGAAAGTCATCCTCCTCTTCCTCGAAACCATCCGCGATGGCGCCGGCCTCGCCGCCGCCGCCCGTGCGGCGTTCGCCGCCGGCAAGCCGGTGATCGCCTACAAGCTCGGCCGCTCGGCCATCGGCCGCCGCGTTGCCGCGTCCCACACGGGCGCCATGGTCGGCGGCGATGAGATGGCGCAGGCTTTCTTCCGCCAGCACGGCATCCTGCGCGTCGAAACGCTCGAAGGCCTCATCGAACTGCCGCGTTTCGTAGAGGGCTATCGCCCTCCGGCAAAGAAGCGCCGCAGCGTGGGCATGATGACCGCCACGGGCGGCGCAGCGGCAATGATCGTCGACCGCCTCGGCGTCTATGGCGACAACGTCGCCGAGCCTCCGGCCGAGTTCCGCGCCACCCTCGCGAAAGAGGGCATCGAGATTTCCGACAGCCCGCTGATCGACCTGCCGATGGGCACGGGCGAAAAGGGCCGTTATGCGCGCATCCTCACCGAGCTGATGGCGTCAGATCACTGTGACGCAGTCGTCTCGGTCATGGGCTCGTCCTCGCGCTCTAACCCCAAGATGATCTGTGACCGCGTGCTGACCGCCAAGCTTGGCGCCAAGCCGCTTGCCGTGTTCCTCGCACCGCAGGCCGATGAAGGCCTGCGCATCTTCCACGAGGCAGGCATCGCCGGCTTCCGCACGCCCGAGAGCTGCGCCGACGCCGTCCACGCCTACCTCAACTGGCACGAGCCCGCCGCCCCGCTCAACGTCGCCGAAGGCGAGCTCGCCCCGGCCCGCAAGGTGCTGGCCGAAACGCAGAGCTGGGACGAATTGACCGCCGGCAAGCTCTTCTCCGCCATCGGCGTGCCTGTCGCCGCCAGCGCCGTGCTGCCCGCCGACAAGATCGACGCCGCCGCCGCCCCGTCCGGCCGTCTCGCCGTCAAAGTCCTGTCGCCCGACATCCTCCACAAGTCCGATGCCGGTCTCGTGCGCCTCAGCGTCAGCAGCGACGATGTGGCGACGGTCGGTGCGGAACTCGTAGCCAAGGCGAAGGCAGCGTTCCCTGCCGCGCATCTCGAAGGGGTGCTCGCCCAGAAGATGGAAAGCGGCATGGGCGAGGTGATCCTCGGCTATCGCAACGACCGCGAGGTCGGCCCCATCGTCGTGCTCGGCATGGGCGGCGTCACCGCAGAACTCCGCCCCAGCGTCTCGGTGCGCATCGCGCCGGTCAGCACCGAAACCGCCCGCGAGATGATCGCCGAACTGCCCGAATTGCGGAAGTTCGACGGCTACCGCAACCTGCCCCTCGGCGATCTCGACGCGCTCGCCGAAGCCGTGTCGCGCTTCTCGCGCCTGGCGCTGCTCGACGGCACGATCTCGGAAGCCGAAATCAACCCGCTCCTCATCAAGGAGAAGGGCGCCGGCGTCGTGGCGGTCGATGGCCTCGTCGTGACCAACCCTGCCGACGCGCACTGAGGAGAGCGACGCCATGAGCACCGAAGCCAAAGAGCCCTTGAGCAGCGTCCTCGCCCGCTACGTCACCGAGACGCGCGACGCTGATTTCTCGCCCGAAGTCGTCCACGCCTTCCGCCGCGCCTTCGTCGACTACCTCGCCTGCGCGCTCGCCGGCGCCAACCTGCCGGTGACCAACGCAGTCCGCCGCTGGGCCGAAGCCGAAGGCACCCGCCCGGTGGCAACCGTCATCGGCACCAATGTGCGCCTCTCCGCGCTCGAAGCCGCGCTGGTCAACGGTGCCTCGGCCCACGGCCTCGATTTCGATGACGGCCAGACCCGCGGCTCGGTGCATCCGGGTGGCGTGATCTTCTCCGCCGCGCTCGCCGCCGCCGAAAAGCGCGGCGCGAGCATGCGCGAATTCATGGCGGGCGTCATCGTCGGCTACGACGTGCTGCTGCGCATCGCCTCGACCATGCATCCGGCCTCGGCCAAGAAGGGCTGGCACAACACGCCGGTCTCCGGTGTTTTCGGCGCTGTCGCCGTGGCCTCGCGCATCTGGGGCCTCGACAAGGAAACCACGCAGAACGCGCTCGGCATCGCCACCAGCTTTGCCGGCGGTATCCGCGAGTACCTGCATGACGGCGCCGAAGTGAAGCGTGTTCACCCCGGCAAGGCAGCCCGCGACGGCCTCGTCTGCGCCGGCCTCGCGTCGGAAGGCGTAACCGGGGCGGTCTATGGCTTTGAGGGCGAGGACGGCCTGTTCCGCGCCACCATCGAGAACCGCGTCGACATCAACCAGATCCATGAGGGGCTCGGTAAAACCTTCCTCATCACCACCGCCTACTTCAAGCCCTATCCGTGCTGCCGCCATTTCCATGCGGCGATCGATGCGGCGCTCGACCTGCGCCAGGAAGCCGGGCTCACCTCGGCCGACGTGAAAGCGGTTGAAATCGGCCTGTACGGCGTCGGCGTCCACGGGCACGATCACCTCACCTCTCGCAACCTGCTCGAAGCGCAGATGAGCGCGCCCTGCGCCATCGCCTCGGCGCTGATCAATGGCCGCCTCGGCGCGGCCGAGTTCGAGCCCGCCACCTTCGATGCCGCCGAGCCGCAGCGCCTCCTCGCCGCGACCCGCACCTATGTCGATGAAGAGTGCGAGCGCATCTATCCGGGCACCCGCAGCGGTGTCGTCCGGCTGCAGCTCAACGATGGCCGCACGCTGGAGCGCCGCGTTCTCGATCCGCGCGGTGAGGGCGACAAGCCGCTCACCGACGACGATCTCAGCCGCAAGTTCCTCGACGCCGCCATTGTCGCGCTGCCGCCCGGCCGTGGCGAAAAGCTGCTCGAAATGCTGTGGGCCGCCGACGCCAACAGCGATTTCGCCGCGATCTGCAAGCTTTTGTCCGAACCCGCGAAGCAGGGAGTGGCCGCGTGAGCCCGAACGAATCCGCACCCCAGTCGCCTTACGGCCGGTTCCTCGAGCACTGCGCGCGCGGTGAGCTGGCGTTCCAGCGCAGCCGCTCGGGCAAGGCGCTGTTCTATCCGCGCCTCGTTGATCCCGAGAGCGGCGATGCGCCCGAATGGGCGGTATCGAGCGGCCTTGGCACCGTGCATGCCGTCACCGTCGTGCACCAGAAGGACGTGAAGCCGTTCGCGCTGGCGCTCGTCGATCTCGATGAGGGCTTCCGCATGATGAGCCGCGTCGATTCCGATACGCCCGACGCCATCGGCATCGGCGCCCGCGTCAAGGTCGGCTTCCGCAGCCTCGCCGAAGGGCAGCCCGCGCTGCCGGTCTTTACCGTCGAAGGAGCCGCGTCATGAGCGTTACGCGCGGAAGTGTTGCCATCGTCGGCGCAGCCGAATCCGATCTTGGCCGTGTGCCCGATCACACGACGCCCATCGACCTGATGGCGCAGTCCGCCGCGCGTGCGCTGAAGCAGTGCGGCCTGTCGGTCAAGGATGTGGATGGCCTCTTCGCCGCCACCTCGCAGGTGCGCATGGCGACGCTGTCGCTGGCCGAATATCTCGGCGTGAAGCCGAAGTATTTTGACGGCACCAATATCGGCGGGTCGTCGTTCATGACCCACCTCGCGCATGCCCACGCCGCCATCGAGGCCGGGCTCTGCTCAGTGGCGGTGATCGCCTATGGCAGCACGCAGCGCTCGGTGAGCCGCGCCGCCGCGTCCCCGCGCGAATACAACGCCTACGAGACGCCCTACCAGCCGATCCTCCCCACCTCGGCCTACGCGCTGGCAACGTCCCGCCACATGCACCAGTACGGCACGACGCGCGAACAGCTCGCCGAAGTCGCCGTCGCCGCGCGCCAGTGGGCGCTCCTCAACCCCAAGGCCTGGGAGAAGGAGCCGCTGACCGTCGATCAGGTGCTCAGCGCCCGAATGATTTCGAGCCCGCTCACGGTGCGCGATTGCTGCCTCGTCACCGATGGCGGCGGCGCACTCGTCGTTGTCTCGGCCGAACGGGCCCGCGATCTCGACGTGAAGCCGGTCTATGTCCTCGGCCACGGCGAGGCGCTCGGGCACAACTCCATCTCGAACATGGAAGACCTGACGGTCACTGCCGCCGCGCAATCCGGCCCGAAAGCCTTCGCCATGTCGGGGCTGAAGCCGTCCGACATCGATGTCAGCATTCTCTACGACGCCTTCACCATCAACCCGATCCTCTTCCTCGAGGATCTCGGCTATTGCGCCAAGGGTGAGGGCGGCGCGTTCGTTTCCGGCGGCCGCATCGCGCCGGGCGGCGACTTCGCGCTCAACACCAACGGCGGCGGCCTCTCGTACTGCCACCCCGGCATGTACGGCATGCTGGGCATGATCGAGGCGGTCGACCAGTTGCGCGGCGCCTCCGGCAAGCGACAGGTCAAGAACGCGCATCGCGCGCTGGTGCACGGCAATGGCGGGGTCCTCTCCAGCCAGTGCACCGTTGTTTTCGGTTCAGCAGATACACTTTAGGAGACTCGCGGTGCTTGAGGGTAAAGTTGTCGTCGTTACGGGCGCGGGTCGTGGCATCGGGCGTGAGATCGCACTGGCGATGTCGCGCGAGGGCGCCAAGGTGGTCATCAACGATCTCGGCGTGCAGCTCGATGGCGCCACCGAGAAGGAAAACCCGGCCGAGCAGGTTGTTGCGGAAATCCGCGCCGCCGGTGGCGAGGCTGCGGCCAACACCGACAGTGTCAGTTCGTGGGATGGCGCGCAGCGCATCATCCAGACCGCACTCGACAGCTTTGGCCGCATCGATTGCGTGGTGAACAACGCCGCGATCCTGCGCGACACCATCTTCCACAAGCTCGAAGTGTCGGATTGGGAGGCGGTCATCCAGGTCGATCTCAACGGCCCGTTCTACATGAGCCGCGCCGCCATCCCGCATTTCCGCAAGCAGGAAAGCGGCAACTTCGTCCACATGATTTCGGCCTCCGGCCTTGCCGGCAACTTCGGCCAGTCCGCCTATTCCGCCGCCAAGGCCGGTCTTGCCGCGCTGTCGAAGTCGATCGCCATCGATGCCGAGCGCTATAACGTGCGCTCCAACTGCATTGCCCCGTCCGCCTGGACGCGCATGACCAGCTCGATCCCCGAGACGGCCGAAAACGCCGCCCGCATCGAACAGCGCAAGCAGGTGACGGCCGCAAAGAACGCGCCGCTCGTTGCCTTCCTCGCGAGCGACGCCGCCGCCGGCATCACCGGGCAGATCTTTGCGACCCGCAAGAATGAAATCTTCCTGATGAGCCAGTCGCGGCCCATCCGCAGCATCCACCGCAGCGAAGGCTGGACGCCGCAGACCATCGCCGAACATGCCGCCCCGGCGCTGCGCCCGAGCTTCTACCCGCTCGAACGCAACCAGGACGTCTTCTCGTGGGATCCGGTCTGATGGCGGGCGGCAAGGCTCTCGTCTGCGTCAAGCGGGTCGTTGATCCGAACGTCAAGGTGCGCGTGAAGGCCGACGGCACGGGCGTCGACCTCACCAACCTCAAGATGACGATGAACCCCTTCTGCGAGATCGCGCTCGAAGAGGCGATCCGCCTCCGCGAAGCCGGCGGCATCGAAGAAGTCATCGCCGTGTCGATCGGGACGGCGCAGGCGCAGGATACGCTGCGCACCGCGCTTGCGATGGGCGCCGACCGCGCCATCCACATCGCGGCGCCCGCCGAGGTCGAACCGCTGGCAGTTGCCAAGCTGGTGAAGGCCGTTGCGGTCGAGGAGGGCGTCTCCCTCGTCCTCCTCGGCAAGCAGGCCATCGACGACGATAGCAACCAGACGGGCCAGATGCTCGCGGCGCTGCTCGGCTGGGGGCAGGGCACCTTTGCCTCGAAGGTCGAGCTTTCCGGCAACACCGTGAAGGTCACTCGCGAAGTCGATACCGGCCTCGAAGTGCTCGACCTCGATCTCCCCGCCATCATCACCGTCGACCTGCGCCTCAACACGCCGCGCTTTGCGACGCTGCCCAACATCATGAAGGCCAAGAAGAAGCCGCTCGCCGAGCGCAAGGCCGAGGAGTTTGGCATCGATCTCGCGCCACGCCTCGAAGTCGTGAAGGTCGAACCGCCTGCCGAACGCAAGGCTGGCGTGAAGGTGGAGTCGGTCGCAGCGCTGGTTCAGTCGCTGAAGTCCGCCGGCGTAATCTAGGAGAGCCCGATGACCACGCTTCTCATCGCCGAGCACAGCAACGGCGCCTTGTCCGACCAGACCGCGAAGGCCCTCAGCGCCGCGCTGCAGCTGGGCGGCTCTGTCGATATCCTCGTCGCCGGTCTCGGCGCCGCGACGGCCGCCACCGAGGCCGCAACACTCGCCGGCATCGCCCGCGTCCTCGTCGCCGACGACGCCGCGCTGCGTCTGGCCGAGCCGCTGTCCGCCCTCGTCCTCTCGCTCGCGCCCGGCTACACCGCGCTCGTCGCGCCCGCCACCAGCAGCGGCAAGAACGTCATGCCGCGCGTCGCCGCGCTGCTCGATGTGATGCAGATTTCCGAGGTGAGCGCCGTCATCGACGCAAAAACCTTCAAGCGCCCGATCTATGCCGGCAGCGCGTTCGCGACGGTGAAGAGCCGTGATCCCGTCCAGGTGATTACCGTCCGCACCGCCTCCTTCGCCGCCGCTCCTGCGGGCGGTTCGGCTCCCATCGAAACCGTGCAGGAGACGGCCACAGCAAGCCCCTCGCGCTTCGTTTCGGCGGAAGTCGCGCAGGGCGATCGCCCCGACCTCTCTGCGGCCCGCATCGTTGTCTCCGGCGGCCGCGCCTTCGGATCGAAGGAGAAATTCGACGAACTGCTGGTGCCGCTTGCCGAAAAGCTCGGCGCGGCCATCGGCGCGAGCCGTGCCGCGGTCGATGCGGGCTATGCGGCCAACGAGTTGCAGGTCGGCCAGACCGGCCGCGTCGTCGCCCCGCAGCTCTATGTCGCCTGCGGCATTTCCGGCGCCATCCAGCACCTCGCCGGCATCAAGGATGCGCGCGTCATCGTCGCCATCAACAAGGACGCCGAAGCGCCGATCTTCCAGATCGCCGATTACGGTCTCGTCGGCGACGTGTTCGAGCTTTTGCCCGAGCTGACCAAGGCACTCTGACCGGAGCCAACCGATGCAGTTGCGTTCGCACCTCTGGGCCGATCTCACACGCTCGGAGATTGCGGAAGCTCGCCACGCGGGCGCGCTTGTGGTGATCCCCGTGGGCGCGACCGAGCAGCATTCCGAGCACCTGCCGGTCGGTACCGACAGCTTCACCTCCGGCGCCTTCAGCCTGATGGCCGCCGAGGCTTGCGACTATCCGGTGCTGGTGACCCCCACTGTCTTCGCCGCCTTCTCGCCACACCACGCCAGCTGGCCCGGCACCCTGACGCTGAAACTCGCCACCATCAGCGCCTTGCTTGAGGACATCACCGCCAGCATCGAGCGGGCGGGCTTCAAGCGCCAGCTGATGGTCAACGGCCACGGCGGCAATCGCGGCCCGCTTACGGCAATTTCGACCGAGCTCATCACCGCCGGTCGGGAGGTCGGCTATGTCGACTACTTCGCGCCGCCTCGGGCAGAGTTCGACACCATCCTCAAGGGCAGCCGGGGCGGGGTGACGCATTCGGGCGAAGCCGAAACGGCGCTGATGATGTCGCTGCACCAGTCCATCCCCGGCCGCGCCGACCTCTACCGTGAGAAGGCGCAAGACCGCGCGCCGCGCAACAAGGCCACCTACTGGCTTTCCGACGCGCCGAACGCCATCACGCAGGCCGGCGCCTGGTGGCCGCCGATCTACGCAGCGGGCGATGTCGGCTACAACGGCGACCCCGCCGCCGCGACGCTCGAAACCGGCAACCAGCTGTCCGCCGCCATCGTCGAAAAGCTCGCCGCCTTCTTCGCCGCCTTCGCCGCGGCCGACCTGCGCTCGGGTGGCATGGAGCGATGACCGCCGCGGCAAGCGCTGCCAACGCCAGCCCGACAGGCAGCGTGATCGATGACCTACTGATCGCACTTGGCGCATCGGGGTTCCGCGGCGAGGCGACCGCCGATTTCGCCTCGCGCGCCGCCGCCTCGACCGACAACAGCGTCTACCAGATCATGCCCGACGCGGTGATCGCGCCGCGCGACGCCGATGACACGGCGCTCGTCATGACAACCCTGTCGCGCCCGCAATTCGCCGCTCTCGCGGTCACCGCGCGCGGCGGCGGCACCGGCACCAACGGGCAGTCGCTCAACGGCGGCGTCATCATCGATTTTCGCCGCTTCATGCACCGCATCCTCGCGATCGATGCCGAAGCGGGGTGGGTCGAGGTCGAGCCGGGCATCGTGCTCGACGATCTCAACCAGCAGATCGCGCACACGGGCCTGTTCTTTTCGCCCAATACCTCGACCTCGAACCGCTGCACCGTCGGCGGCATGACCAGCACCGATGCCTCGGGCAAGGGCTCGCGCATCTACGGCAAGACCGCCGACAACGTCCTTGGGCTCGAACTGGTGCTCGCCTCTGGCCAGCGCCTCGACTCGTCCGTGCCGCCGCCCGCCTGGGCCGCGTCGATGCTGAACGAAATCGCTGCCGCCTGTGATGAAGGCCGCGGCCCGCTGCTCGCTCGCATCCCGCACCTGTCGCGCCGCTTTTCGGGGCTCGATCTCGAACGCGCCCGGCCCAACCGCAACACGCTCGAATGGTGGCGGCTGGCTATAGGCGCTGAAGGCACGCTCGGCCTCGTCACCCGCCTGCGCCTGAAGCTTGTCCCCAAACCCAGGAAATCGCTGCTCTGCGTCATCGCCTTCGAGAGCTTTGCGCAGGTGCTCGACGCAACGCTAGCGCTACTCGAAAGCCAGCCCCTTGCCATCGAGGTGATGGACGAATGGGTGCAGCGCCTCGCGCGCGAAGCTGGCCTCCTCGACAACCTCCCCGCGACCCTCCGCGGCGAGGACGGCCGCTCCCCCGTCTACGCCTTCGTCGAGTTCGCAGGCGACGACATCGCCGAACTGCGCCGCCAGATCGCCGCCTGCACCGAGATCGCCGCAAACCTCCCCGGCTACCTGCAATCCCACGCGACCGAGGACGCCAAGGAGATCGCGCACCTCTGGTCCGTGCGCGCCGCCGCCGTCGGCCTCCTCGGCGGCAGCGACAGCCGCCGCAAGCCCGTGTCCTTTGTCGAGGACTGCGTGGTGCCGCCCGAAAGACTGGCGCGCTTCGTTTCCGATTTCACGGCTATCCTCGCGCAGCACGGCCTCAACTTCGGCATGTACGGCCACGCCGATGTCGGGTGCCTGCACATCCGTCCCGCCCTCGACATGGACGATCCGGCCGACCGCGAGCGCTACAAGGCCATCTCCGACGCCGTGTTCGAGGCCGCCACCCGGCACGGCGGCATTTTCTGGGGCGAGCACGGCAAGGGAATTCGCGGCGACTACCTCGAAACCTTCGTCGGGCCCGAGGCCTTCACCTCATTCCGCGCCATCAAGGCGGCGTTCGATCCGGGCAACCGGCTGAACCCCGGCAAGCTGATGGCCGAGCGCGGCACGCGCTACACCGTCTCCGGCGCGCCGCTCCGCACCGCCCATGCCCCGGCCAACGATCCGTTCGAGAAGGCCTATGCCTGCAACGGCAACGCGCTCTGCCTGAACTACGCCGAGCGCACGCCCATGTGCCCCTCGTTCAAGGCCAGCGCCGAGTTGCGGCATTCGCCGAAGGGCAGGGCGGAAGCGTTGCGCGGCCTCCAGCAGGCGCAGCAGGCCGGCACCGCCACCACCGCGATGGAGCGCGATGTCTACGACGCGATGTCCGGCTGCCTCGGCTGCAAATCGTGCACCAGCCAGTGCCCGGCGCATGTCGATATTCCCGAGATGAAGTCGCACTTCCTCGCCGACTATCACACCCGCCACGCCCGCCCGCTCTCCGATCACGCGTTGCTGTGGATGGAGCGCCTCGCCGCCACCGCCGATCGCTTCCGCTCGCTCGGCCGCCTCGTCGCGGCGCTCCCTGTCTATGCGTGGGCGGGCAGGGCCCTCGGCCTCGTCGACCTGCCAAAATTCTCGCGCAGCGCAAAGTCCCTCGGCGTCCGCCCCGCGACGCTGCCCGCGCCAGACGCCCGCCCCGTGCTGCTGGTGCAGGACCCCTTCACCAGCCTCTTCGACGGCGAGGCGATCGCCGATCTCGCGCGCGGCCTCACCGCGCTCGGCTACCAGCCGATGCTTCTGCCGATGCTGCCCGGCGGCAAGGCCGCACACGTCAAAGGCGATCGCGCCGGTTTCCTCAAGCAGGCGACGCGCCTTCGCGACCACCTGCAGCAGGCGGCGTCATCGAAGGTACCGCTGGTTGGCGTCGACCCGCCCTTCGTTTACCTGCTGCGCAGCGAGTACAAAAAGGCCGGCATCACCGGTCTCCCCGAAGTGCTTTCCCCCGAGGAATTTCTGCTGCGCGAACTCGCGTACGGCGCCAAGTTGCCGCGCGCGAAAGAAGCTGCGCCGCCAATCACCCTGTTTGCCCACTGCACCGAGAAAAGCCTCCGCCCCGCCGCCGAGGCCGACTGGAAACGCCTGTTCGATGCCCTCGGCATCGCCGTCGACGTCGCGCCCGCGGGCTGCTGCGGTATGGCCGGGGTGTTCGGCCATGAACACCAGCACCAGACCTGGAGCATGCGGCTTTACGATCTCTCCTGGCGCCGGAAAGTGGATGGCGCCGAAAGCCTCGCCGCCACCGGCTTCTCCTGCCGCTGCCAGATCAAGCGCCTCGGCGGCCGCACCGCGAGCCACCCCCTCGGTTTCATCGCCAGCCGCCTCGAACCGGCGCCGGTTTCGCCCCACGGCACGCCGGCAAATTGACTCGTCTCTCCGCCCATCCGCAAACTTCGTCACCCTGAGGACACCGCCATGCCGCCCATCAACGACTTCACGCCGCCCAAGGCCTTCCCGTTCATCCGCTCGGAAGGTTCGTCCTACGAGGTGGGGATCGCCCACGGCCGCGCCTTCGGCGATCTCATCCGCACCGCCATCTCTGTCTATCGCGGCAAGTTCGATAAGGTGAACGTGAAGTGGTCGGATGCGCTGGTTGCTGCCGAGCGCGGGCGCGATCAGGTGCGCGCCTTCGACACAAGGCTCGCCGATGAATACGACGGCATCGCCAAGGGCGCCGAACTCGACCCGCGCGAGATCATGGCAATCAACCTGCGCGTCAGCCTGCTGCGCCTCTTGACGCCAAAAATTCCTGAGGCGGAAAAGACCGAGTGCACCACCACGGCGGTGATCGGCTCGGCCACCGCCAACGGCCACACGCTGATGGGCCAGAACTGGGATCAGGCTGGCGCCTTGCAGGCCTTCACCGTCATCATCGAGCAGCATGTTCCGGGTGAGCCGGCGCTTCTGTTCCTCACCGAGGCGGGCTCGCTGTTTCGCCACGGCATGAATGACGCGGGCGTCGGCATCTGCGGCAACGCGCTGATCTCCGACCAGCCGACGGTGCTCGAAAACTCCGCGGTTTCGGCGCTGGGCCGCCGTCTCGCGCTGCGCGAGACCAACCTCGCCGACGCCCACCGCGTGCTGTTCAACACCCCGCCCGCGACGCCGGGCAATCACCTCATGGCCAGCGCCGAGGGCAAGGCGATCGACATCGAATCGAGCCCCACGGTGAGCTTCAATGTCGAGCCGGAGGACGGCATAGTCGTCCACTCCAACCACTTCCTCAACCCGAAGGCGCGGGACGTGCTGAACGATCTCGTGCCCAAGATGCACCCGAGCACGCTGCATCGCTACGCCCGTGTCCGCGACCACCTGCAGGAGCGCCGCGGCGCCATCACCACCGACGACATCCGCGATGCGCTGCACGATCACTTCGGCTACCCCACCTCGGTCTGCAACCATCCGCACCCCAATTCCGACGGCGAGGTTTCCTATACGCTCGCCTCGAGCGTGCTGGATCTCAATGCCCGCAAGATGTGGACGGCGCCCGGCCCGGGTTGCATCGGCCACTACACCGAGTACAGCTTCTCGTAAGCACTACGAGAGGGATGCCCGGCCATCCGGGCATCCCGCCCACCACAACGGAGATCCGCCTTGACCACCGCCGAAGACAAGCCCCTCATGAGCTTCGATAAATCGGTGGCGGCCCTGCGCGAGAATGCGAAATGGATCGCCGGCGGCGCCAACAGCAATTTCCGTCTGAACATCTCGCCCACCCCGCTCGTCTTTACGGGCGGCGAGGGTGCCTACCTGCATGACGTCGATGGCAATGCGCTGATCGACTACTACCTCGGCATGGGGCCGATGATCCTCGGCCACAAGCCGCAGGCAGTGGTCGACGCGGTGAAGGCACAGATCGATATCGGCATCCTCTATGCCGGCCAGTCGGCCATCGAGGCCGAAGCGGCGCAACTCGTCTGCGAAATGGTGCCGTCGGCCGAACGCATGCGCTTCGGCTCGTCCGGGTCCGAAGTCGACCAGGCAGCGCTTCGCCTCGCGCGCGCCGCCACTGGCCGGACGAAGATCATCAAGTTTGAGGGCCACTATCACGGCTGGTTCGACAACGTGCTGTGGTCGTCCTCACCCACCCTCGACAAGGCCGGACCCGCCGATGCGCCCACCCCCGTGCCGGGAAGCAAGGGCCAGATCGCCAGCACCGCCGACGATCTCGTTATCCTGCCCTGGAACGACCTCGACATTCTGCGCAACCGCCTCGCGCAGGGCGACATCGCCGGCGTCATCATGGAGCCGGCCATGTGCAACCAGGGCTCCATCCATCCCGCGCCCGGCTATCTCGAAGGCGCGCGCGAGGCCTGCACGAAGGCCGGCACCATCCTCATCTTCGACGAGGTCATCACCGGCTTCCGCCTCGCGCCCGGCGGCGCGCAGCAGCGGTTCGGCGTCACGCCCGACCTCTCGACCTTCGGCAAGGCCATCGCCAACGGCTTCCCGGTTGCCGCCATCGCCGGCCGCGCCGACATCATGGATCTGTTCGCGAACGG
This sequence comes from Devosia sp., assembly GCA_035433065.1. Classification (GTDB taxonomy): domain Bacteria; phylum Pseudomonadota; class Alphaproteobacteria; order Rhizobiales; family Devosiaceae; genus Devosia_A. The sequence continues at coordinate 13,665 of DAORUH010000033.1, forward strand.
CGTTCTGCACGGCGGCTCCTACAACGGCCAGCCGGTGGCGATGGCCGCAACGGTCGCGACGCTCCGCTCGCTCACACCCAAGGCGTTCGACGACATGGCGGTCGAGGGCCAGCGGCTGATGAATGGCTTCCGCGAAATCTTCGCCCGCGAGGGCGTCACCGCCTCCGTCGAGGGTTTCGGGCAGGTCTTCCACGTCGCCCTCGGCCTCGACCGGCCGGCGAAGAACTACCGCGATCTCGCCCGGATGAACCGCGCCGGCTACGTCGCCCTGACCACCGAACTCCTTTATCGCGGCGTGCGGGCGCTCGAACGCGGCGCCTGGTTCCTGTCGACCGCCCACGATGCCGCAGTGATCGATACCACCATCGACGCGATGGCCGGATCGGTCCGCGCGCTTAAGGCGAAAGGCGTACTCTAGTCGCGCCGCGCCCCCCTTGGCACGCGCCGCGACTCCCGGTAGCGCCTGACCCTGCGGCCGCACCAGGCAGCGTCAGCCCTGTCGATTGTGACCGTCAGGGCCAACTGCTAGCCTCGCGCCGCATGGTGGCGGCATAACTCGGGGCTTGCGGTGAAGGTTCTCATTCTCGGTTCGGGCGTAATCGGCGTTTCGTCGGCCTACTATCTGGCGAAGGCCGGGCACGACGTGGTGGTGGTGGATCGCCAGCCGGGCCCCGCGCTCGAAACCAGCTTCGGCAATGCCGGCGAAATTTCTCCGGGCTACTCGTCGCCCTGGGCCGGACCGGGCATTCCCCTCAAGGCCATCAAGTGGCTGCTGATGCGCGATGGCCCGCTGGTCATCCGCCCCATGCTCGAAACCCACATGTGGACCTGGGGCCTGCAGCTGCTCGCCAACTGCACCGAGAAGGCCTACGCGGTGAACAAGAGCCGCATGGTCCGCCTCGCCGAATACAGCCGGGACCGGCTGATCGATCTGCGCGCAGAAACCGGCATTCAGTATGACCAGCGCACGCAGGGCACGCTGCAGCTCTTCCGCGATCAGGCGCAGCTCGACCACACCCATTCCGACATCGAGGTCCTCAAGCAATACGGCGTGCCCTATGAGGTGCTCGACCAGGCCGGCTGCATTGCCGTCGAGCCCGGCCTCGCCACGGCCCGCGCGCCCTTCGTCGGCGGCATGCGCCTGCCGAACGATGAGACCGGCGATTGCAAGATGTTCACCGAGCGTCTCGCCAAGCTGTGCGAGGGACTCGGCGTCACTTTCCACTACGATACGAAGATCGAGGGCATTCAGATCGATGCCGGCAAGGTGGCGGGCGTTGCCACCACGCGCGGCGTGCTCAAGGCCGATGCCTATGTTGCCGCGCTCGGCTCCTATTCGCCGCTCACGCTGAAGACCATCGGCATTTCCGTGCCGGTCTACCCCATCAAGGGCTATTCGATCACCGTGCCGATCGCCAATCCCGACGTGGCGCCGGTGTCGACCGTGCTTGACGAGACCTACAAGGTCGCGACGACCCGGCTGGGCGATCGCATCCGGGTCGGCGGCACTGCTGAAATCGCCGGCTACGACACGACCCTGCGCCCCGAGCGCCGCGGGCCGCTCGATCGTTCGCTGAACGATCTCTTCCCCGAAGCGGGCGACACGGCCAAGGCCACGTTCTGGTGCGGCCTCAGGCCCATGACGCCGGATGGCACGCCGGTTCTGGGCCGTTCGGGCAAGTACCCGAACCTCTTCCTCAACACCGGCCACGGCACGCTGGGCTGGACCATGGCCGCCGGTTCCGGGCGCGTGCTCGCCGATCTCATCTCCGGCCGTCAGCCCGAGATCGACACGTCCGACCTGTCGCTGTCACGCTACCGCTGACGGCTACAGGCTGATGCGCCGGCGGGCCCGTGTCCTGCCGTGCGCCGTCTTGCCCCAGAAATAGGGCCGGACCAGCAGTTGGTGCGCGGCCCGCAGGGCCGCCACCGAATGCAGGAACCAGTAGACGGGCTGGAGCAGTTGCCAGGGCAGCAGCGACCAGGTGCGCCGCCGGATGATGCCGCAAAGGAACACCAGGGCGGTCGCGCCATAGCCGGCCACCAGCACCCCAAGATAGATGACATCGACGTGGTCGTCGAAATGCGGCCAATGTCCCAGCAGCCCGCGCAGCACGAGACTGGCAACGAACACCGTGTGCAGCAGCGACGACAGGATCAGGCTGCCGGCATAGATCTCGAAGAACAGGAAATTGCGCCAGCCGATATCGCCGAGAAAGTCGCCGACCTTGCGGTTGTGCACGATGAAGGTCTGCATCCAGCCCTTGATCCAGCGGGTCCGCTGCACCATCCAGGCATCAAGGGTGATCGGCGCCTCCTCGAGCGTTTCGCTGGCGAACGTGTCGCAGCGGTAGCGCAGGCGCGACAGACGCACCCCGAGGTCCGCATCCTCGGTGACGTTGTAGGCATCCCAGTGGCCCAGCTCGCGCAGCGCCGCAGTGCGAAAATGGTTGCTCGTTCCCCCCAGCGGCATCGGCAGGTGCAACCGCCCCAGAAATGGCAGCATCAGCCCGAACTGGCCGGCATATTCCGCCGCGAACAGCGCCGTGATGGCGTTCTCGCCGGCATTCTCGATCACCAGTTCGGCTTGGATGCAGTCGAGCGTCGGGTCGGCGGCGAAGTGGCTGGCGGCGAGCCGCAACTGGTCGCTGTCGGGAATGTCCTCGGCGTCGTACACCACTAGGTGCTCGCCCCGCGCCAGCGGCATGGCGAAGTTCAGCGCCTTGGGCTTGGTGTAGGGTGTGGCGTCGGGGATCAGCACCAGCTCGAAACGCGGGTCGTGCATCACCGCCTCTACCGCCTCGATGGTCGCGGCACTCCTCGCCTCCACTACGAACTTGATGTCGAGCTTTTCGGGCGGGTAGTCGAGCGCCAGCATGGCCCGGCTGAGCAGCGGCACCATGCCCGCCTCGTCGCGCAGCGGGATCAGCACCGTGTAGGCCGGCAGTTCGGCGTCGGTCAGCAGCGGCGGCGGTTTTGGCGGCGGCCGATAGTTCAGCACTGCGGCGATCCGGATGGCGGCGGGAACAAGGATCAGCACCGCCACGACCGGCAGCAGCAGGGCGCTGAAAAAGTACGGTGCGAGCGCGACCACCGCCGTCGCACCAAGGAACAGCGCGACAAAGCCAATGCGGACATGCACCGGCAGGTCGACATTGGCGCTGGCGTTCCGCCAGCGCCGAGTCAGCCGGTCCCGCGCCTCGGCCAGCAGGTTGTCCGTGCCCGAACGGGCCAGCGCCGCCCGGATGACCGACGGCGGCACGATGCACAGGTGCCGGGCGAGATATGGCTTTTCCCGCAGCGCCGCCTTGAGCCGCATCAGCTTGTCGAAGCTCGGCGCGCAGAACACGATCTCCCGGCCGCCTACGTGCGCGCGAACCGTCAGGACATCGGCGAGCAGATCAAGCCGCCGCACCGCAGGAAGTCCGGCAAACGGCGGGATGGCGTTCGAAAATCCGAGTCCTGCCCAGTGCGCGGCGCGCCGCAGCACGACATCGCCCCCCAGCCCGAAGCGACGGGCGCAATAATCGATCGGATCGACGCCCAGTTCCTCCGAGTTTCCAAGGATACGCGCGGCCATCGCCACGTCGGGGCAGGAGTCCTCCAGCATCGCCAGGACAAGGCCCAGCGCATCGCGGCGCGCGGTACTGCTGGCGTCAGAATGCTCCACGTGCCGTCGTCTCCCCCAAGGAGAGGCTACGGTAAAGCCAAGATATACGCAAATATACGTAATAATCGACCGTTGAGTATTTGTCAGACACCCAGAATTCGTAGCCCTCCGAATTCGGAGGAATATAGAAGACGACAGTCGTCGCGGTTTGGGGACTGTGGCAGGGCGGCCGCCGATGCGATGCCTCGCTTTTGCTGGCAAATTCGGCGATAAGCCTGCACCCGACATGAGTTGCTGCGGACCACACGTCTCTTGATGCGCGCTTTCGCCCTTGCCGCGATGTTGATGTCCGCCGCGATCGGAAGCGCCGCCGGGCAGGCGTTGCCCTATCACGCCGATCCGAGCGCCCGCGAGGCCGTCCCCAACCTCGCCGCCGTGCCCTCGATCCGCTTCCTGACGACGGCGGATTTTCCCCCGTTCAACTATCGCGACGCCGATGGCCAGCTCGTCGGCTTCAATGTCGATCTGGCGCGCAGCCTGTGCGACGTACTGCGGGTAAGCTGCACCATTCAGGCCTGGCCGTGGGAGCAGGCGGCCCGGGCGCTGGAGGACAGCCAGGGCGACGCGCTGATCGCCGGCCTCGCCATCACCCCCGAAAACGGCGCGCTGTTTGATTTCTCGAACATCTACCTGGAGCTTCCGGCGCGCTTCGTCGTCCGCAAGGAAGATGTCGCCGCCTTTACCCCCGGTGCGCTCGACGGACAGCCGCTTGCCGTCCGCCGCGGCTCCGCCCACGAGCAATTCGCCCGGCGCTACCTGCCCAAGGTCACGCTGACCGAGTTCGCTACCGAGCCGGAAGCGCTCGCAGCGCTGGAGAAGGGCGAGGTGAAGGCCTATCTCGGCGATGCCATGCGCGCCTCGTTCTGGCTCAACGAGCACCCCGGCTGCTGCAGCTTTGCCGGCGGGCCCTACTTCCGTCCCGACCTGTTCGGCGACGGCTTCGCGGTCGCCGTCCCGGCCGGCCATGACGCCGTGCGCCAGGCCATCGACTACGGTCTGATCCAGCTCAAGAAATCGGGCGCGCTGGATGAAATCTACCTGCGCTGGTTCCCCGTCAGCTTCTACTGAGCGCCGCGCTTATCCTCCCCCGCGCAGCGGGGGAGGGGGACCACGCGAACGCGTGGTGGAGGGGGCGGCCCAAGCTCAGGTCTTCGTGGTGAGCTCGTCGAACCACGCAGTCCGCGCTCTCCGAGCCTATCCCGCCGTCCGCATCCGCGCCCGCGCCGATGTCTCGATCGCCGCCGTCACCAGCCGGTCGATGCTCAGCCGGTCGCGGATCATCTCGAGCAGCCGCAGTTCCTCCTGCGGCAGCTTGAGGTCGATGACGGCGATCTCGACCGCCAGCGCGTAGGCGGTGTCCTGCAGCTTAGCCGGCAGCGCCGCGGTCGCTGCGTCGAGCGCCGCGTCCAGCCCCTGCGTGTTGATGATGTCGATGCCGTCATTGGCCACCGCTTCCAGCCGGTCGGGGTCGAACCCGGCAAATATCGGCGTGCGCGTCACCAGCGACTGGATGTTCTCGAGCTCGGCGCTCGAAATTGCCTCGTCGGACGCCGCCGCTGCGACCATCAGGTGGATCAGCGCGTCCTGCGCGGAAAGTGCCATGTCGAATACCTCGCCGGGGGTGGAAAGCCTCGCATAACTATGGACCCTGCCGGGTCAGCGCAAGGCCCGCAACCATTGACGCGACGAGGCGAGGGTGCCACACACCGGCCTCTCCCATCTTTGCTGACCAAGGTCCCTTGACGTGACGCCCGCACCGCTTCCGACCCTTGACCCCGCGTTCTTTGACGCCGCGCAGACCGCGCGCGCCTGGCCGTTCGAGGAAGCGCGCAAGATCGTCAAGCGGCTGGAAAAGTCCGGCAAGACCGAAGCGCTGTTCGAGACCGGCTACGGTCCCTCGGGCCTGCCGCATATCGGCACGTTCGGTGAAGTGGCGCGTACCACCATGGTTCGCACCGCCTTTCGCCTGCTGACGCGCGACGAAATCCCGACGCGCCTCATCTGCTTTTCCGATGACATGGACGGGATGCGCAAGATCCCCGAGAACGTGCCCGACCGGGCCGCGCTCGAACCGTTCCTCCAGATGCCGCTGACCTCGGTACCCAATCCGTTCGGCGGCGATTTCGCGAGCTTTGGCGATCACAACAACGCCATGCTGCGCCGCTTCCTCGACACCTTCGGCTTCAGCTACGAGTTCGCCAGCGCCACCGAATACTACAAGGCCGGCAAGTTCGACGCCGTGCTGCTGCGCGCCGCCGAGCGCTACGACGACATCATGAAGGTGATGCTCCCGACGCTGGGCGAAGAGCGCCAGCAGACCTATTCGCCGTTCCTGCCCATCTCGCCGATCTCAGGCCGCATCCTCTACGTGCCGATGAAGCACGTCGATGCGAAGGCCGGCACCATCACCTTCACCGGTGAAGACGGCGTCGATGTCACCGTGCCGGTGACCGGCGGCCATGTGAAGCTGCAGTGGAAGCCCGATTTCGGCATGCGCTGGGCCGCGCTCGGCGTCGATTTCGAAATGTTCGGCAAGGACCACCAGACCAACGCGCCGATCTATGATCGCATCTGCCAGATCCTCGGCGGGACCGCGCCCGAGCACTATGTCTACGAGCTTTTCCTCGACGAGAACGGGCAGAAGATTTCGAAGTCCAAGGGCAACGGCCTCACCATCGATGAATGGCTGACCTATGCCTCGCCCGAGAGCCTCGGCCTCTACATGTTCCAGAAGCCCCGGCAGGCGAAGCGCCTCTACTTCGACGTGATCCCGCGCGCCGTCGACGAGTACTATCAGTTCGTCGCCGCCTATCAGGGCCAGCCCATCGAGCAGAGGCTCGAGAACGCGGCTTTCCACGTGCACTTCGGCCATCCGCCGGAGGCGACGATGCCGATCACCTTCGCGCTGCTGCTCAACATCGTGTCGGCGTCGAACGCGCACGACACCAATGTCCTGTGGGGCTTCATCTCGCGCTACGTGAAGGGCGCGACGGCCGAGACCGAGCCCGCCCTCGACCGGCTCGCGGGCTATGCCGTGCGCTACTTCAACGACATGGTCGCCCCGACCAAGACCTTCCGCGCGCCCACCGACAAGGAACGCGCTGCGCTGCAGGATCTGGCCGATCAGCTCGCGCCGCATGAAGGCTCGACCGACACTGAAGCGCTGCAGAACCTCGTCTACGAAGTGGGCAAGGTGCACCAGTTCGAGCCGCTGCGCGACTGGTTCGGCGCCATCTACGGCGTGCTGCTCGGCGCCGACCAGGGCCCCCGTTTCGGCTCCTTCATCGCCCTCTACGGCGTCGCCGAAACCCGCCAGCTCATCGCCGATGCGCTGGCCGGCAAACTGATGAAAGCGGCCTGATTGGCAGTCGGCGCCTTCTCCCCTTGTGGGAGAAGGTGGCCGAAGGCCGGATGAGGCGTCGTGCAGTCAGCACGGCACCCACCCACTCGTCAGCTTGAAAACCTCGCCACCACCGCCGCTGCCTCTGCCGGCATGTCGTCGCGGCTCGCCTTGCGATAGATACTGCCGGTCTGCGTGCGCTGCACAAGACCGAGGTCGATCAGCCCGCGCCGCAGCAGCGCGTAGTCGTCAAAATCGTGCCAGCGGACCAGCAGCGAGCTGAACTCGGCTTCGTCCATCCGCGTGCCGTCCGGCAGTTGCGACCACAGCACCCACAGCACGACGATCTGTTCGGATTGCCTGGTCGGCCAGCGCTGCAACCGGCCGCTCGCATCAAAGCAGCGCGCCACGCGCTCGACCCGCTTCCGGTCGGCGGCGCTCTCCACGTTACTGGCTCGCCCAGATGATCCGCGCCACCCATTCGACATCGGCGACCGGCACCGTCCGCGGCGCGTAGTCGGGGTTGATCGAGTGCAGTTCGATGGTCTTGGCGGTCTGGCGCGCCAGTACCTTGATCATCACTTCGCCGTTGCGCGCCCGCACCACGACCCGGTCGCCGCGCCGCACCTGCTCGTTGGGGGCAACGATCACCCGGTCGCCTTCGCGATACAGCGGCAGCATCGAATCGCCCGACACTTCGAGCGCATAGGTCCCGTCGGCCGTGGCGGTGGGGAGCTGCACCTCGTCCCAGCCCTGGCCTGACGGGTGCCCGGCGCTGTCGAAGAAGCCGCCCGAGCCCGCCTGCGCCAGCCCCAGCAGCGGCACCGAAGGGCGAAACCCGGCGTCCTGGAGATAGGCCCCACCGGCGGCAATGAAGCTGTCAAACCCCTCGCCGGTCGCATCAAGCACCTTGGCGATGCTCTCGGTCGAGGGCCAGCGCTCGCGCCCGTCCTTGCTCACCCGCTTGGAACGGTTGAACGCCGTCGCATCGAGCCCCGCCAGCCGGGCGAGCCCCGACACGCTGATCCCGTGCCGAGCGGCCAGCGAGTCGATGGCGTCCCAGATAGCGTCGTGCGTCAGCATCGGAGAGGAAAAATGTCTCTAAGGAGTATATTATCCTACATCTACCCCTCCTCGAACTCCGTGTAAAGCGCCCCCCGGCGCTTGTGAACGCCGCATCCCGCGTCTACGGTCCCGCGCCCGCAGCAGCAGGGCCAACCCCATGAAAACGCCCGTGCAGAACCCCGAATTCATCTACAAGATCGCCACCGGCGACGTCGCCGCGGCCTCGCGCGCCAGCGGCAGTTTCACCGGCATGCCGATCGACACCGCAGACGGCTATCTCCACTTCTCCACCGCCGCCCAGGTGGGCGAAACCCTCCGCCTCTGGTTCAAGGGGCAGGGTGGGCTTGCCTTGCTCGCCGTCCGCGCCTCCGGCATGGGCGAGGCCCTGCGCTGGGAACCGTCGCGCGGCGGCCAGCTCTTTCCCCACGTCTATGGAACCTTCCCCATGTCCGCCGTCGTCCACGAGGCCACCGTCACCGTCGATGCCGAAGGGCGCTGCGCACTGCCGGAGTGGGTGAAATGATCTTCTCGCGTCTCTCCCCGCTGCTGCGCAATCCGCTGCTCGCCAACCTCACGCGCGACAGCCTGCTGAAGATGGACCCCGAGACCGCGCACCGCGCCACCATCAACGCGCTGCGCCTCGGCCTCGCGCCCGAGCAGGACGCGCCGGACGCGCCGGAACTGCGCACCACGCTCTGCGGCCTTGAGCTGAAAAACCCCGTCGGCATGGCCGCCGGCTTCGACAAGAACGCGGAGGTGCCAAAACCCCTCGCGCGCATGGGTTTCGGCATGGTCGAGGTCGGCACCGTCACGCCGCTGCCCCAGGAGGGCAACCCGCGCCCGCGCCTGTTCCGCGTCGCCGCCGCCGAAGGCGTCATCAACCGCATGGGCTTTAACAACGAGGGCCACGAGGCCGCGTTCGCCCGCCTCAGGGGCGCGCATATCGGCACCATCCTCGGGGTGAACATCGGGGCCAACAAGACCAGCGAAGACTTCGTCGCCGATTACGTCCTCGGCGTTGAGCGCTTCGCTGAAGTCGCCGACTATCTCACCGTCAACATTTCCTCGCCCAACACGCCGGGCCTGCGCAACCTGCAGTCGGCCGAAGCGCTGGAGCGCCTGCTCGGCGCCGTCCTCGCCGCCCGCGCCAAGGCCAAGGTCCGCGTCCCGGTCCTCCTCAAGATCGCGCCCGATCTCGCCGAGACGCAGATGGACGAGATCGCCGCGGTGATTGCCCGCACCGATCTCGATGGCCTCATCGTCTCCAACACCACCATCGGCCGCGACCCTGTCGCCGGCATGGAGAACGCCACCGAGACCGGCGGCCTTTCCGGCAAGCCGTTGTTCCCGCTGTCGACCCAGCGCCTCGCCCAGATGCGTCAGCGCGTCGGCACCCTGCCCATCATCGGCGTCGGCGGCATCCACTCGCCCGAAACCGCGGTACAGAAATTCGAAGCCGGCGCCGACGCCATCCAGCTCTACTCCGCGCTGGTCTTCGGCGGCCTCGACCTCCTCGACCGCCTAAAACGCGGCCTCACCGCCGCCGTCCGCGCCCAAGGCAAGCGCAACATCAGTGAACTGAGCGGTAC
>DAORUH010000034.1:0-23215 GCA_035433065.1 Devosia sp.
GACGGCGCCGCCATCTATCGCGGCCCATTCGGCCGGGCGCACGACGGCGTGGATCTTGTAGCCCATGGCGCAGCCGCGTGACATTGGCAGGGTCTCGCCGTCCGCATAGACCTCGGCGCCGTCGAGGCTGAGGGTGAAGCCGAAAACCTTGTTCTCGATGATGAGGCAATCCTGCCCGGGCTTGCGGGCGGCAACCTCGAGTCTCAGCGTGCGCGGATCGCGGACGGCGTCCATGCCGAAGCCGGGATCGCCGAAGGTGAGTTCGTCGCCTTTGTCGGAGCGCGGATCGCCGTCGCCGTTGATCGCGATGGCGCTGGCGGGGACGGTGATCTGAAGCTCGTCGAGCTTGGCTTTCGCCAGGTCGAGGGCGCGGGTGCGGGCCTCGTCGACGCCGGCTTCTTCGTTGTCGACCAGCGCGCGGAAGGGGGCGCCCGCGACCCATTTGTCGGCGGGCAGGTCGACGACGTGGATCACCGAATAGGGAAAGCCGGAGCCGTCCTGAACGCCGAATTCCTCGAAGGCGAAATAGCGCCCGTCGGCGGAGTAGCCGATGTAGTCGATCAGCGCCCGGTCGCCGGCGAGCGCCGGCGCTGACGCGAGCGCCGCGAACAGCAACAGGCCGCTAGCGGCCCGTCGAACCATATCCCCCAGAACCGCGATCGGTGTCATCGAGCGTCTCCTGTTCCATGAAGCGCACGGCGCTGACCGGCGCGACCACCATCTGGGCAATGCGGTCGCCGCGGCGGACCGCGAAGGGCGCCTGTCCGTGATTGATCAGCAGAACCTTCACCTCGCCGCGGTAATCCGCGTCGATGGTGCCGGGAGAGTTGAGCACGGTGACGCCGTGCTTTGCGGCGAGGCCGGAGCGCGGCCGCACCTGGGCCTCAAAACCCTCGGGCAACGCGATGGCGAAGCCGGAGGGAATCATGGCGGTGCGGCCCGGCGCGATCTCCACCACTTCGTTCGAGCCGAGCGCGGCGGGGATATCGACCCCAGCCGCGCCGGCCGTCATCTGTTGCGGGACGGCAAGGCCCTTGCCATGTTCAAACCAGCTGAGGGCGATGCCAACCCGGTCCGTCATCGTCAGTTCGTCTTGACGGTGGCGAAGACTTCTTCAGGCAGCGTCGTCGTGCCGTTGATGAGGTCGAGGAAGGGAACGACGATCTCGGCCGAGGCGCCGTCGGCGGCCCTGGTCATGTTGGTGTCGAGGATTTCCTTGCCGCTGATCTTGAGGGTGATGGTCTTGCCCTCGAACAGCGCCTGCATCATCGCCTTGGTCTGCGCGTCCTGCGCCTCGCTGCCGAGTTCGCTGGTGACCGACTTGAGCGGGAAGGTGACCTTCACGACGCCCGGTGAAACGACCTCGAAGCGGGGCTCTTCTTCGGCCTTGGTTTCGCTGGATTCATCGGCGGTCAGTTCGGCGAAGGTGCCTTCCTTGACGCTGACGCAGGTGGCCGAGCCGTCGGCGTTTTCGGTCAGCACGTCGCCGGGTTCCTCGCAGAAGCCGAGCCCTTCCGATGCGGCCCCGGCGCCCTGTGCCGCACCGGCCTGCGCCATGCCGGACTTGGCCATGGCGTAGAAATCAGCGCCCATCAGCATCGTGGTGGTCAGCTTGCCCGAGGTCTCATCCTTGATGGCGACGTCCATGGTGACGTCCATGCAGCCCGCGAGGCCCATGGTGAGTGCAACGGCACCGGCGATCTTGCCGAGGGTGATGAAATTCATGTGGTACTCCCTTGCGGCTTCCCGCCGCTTTCCCGCCGGCAATTTATGGGGGTGGCCCCACGCCGGCAAGTTCATGTGAACCGGCCTAAGGCCGTCCCGATGAACGCTTCCTGAACATTCCGTCAGCTGGCGAGGCGCCAGATGAGCAGCACCGCGACGACGACCAGCAGCCAGAAACCGCCGATGATCATCCGCCGTCTGTTACGGGCCGATGACGAGTCCTTTTCGGCATCGTAGTCGTCCAGCGCCTGCTCGGCCTTGTCGACGATGGCAGGCAATCGGCTGACCGTCTCGGCGGCGGTGCGCAGCTTGTCGGCGAGATCTTCGAGCCGGCCCAGCGGGCCTGCCTCGCGGCGCACGAAATCGCCCACCACGGGCTCGGAGATGGTCCATACGTCGAGTTCGGGATCGAGCGCCCGCGCCACGCCTTCGACGATCACCATCGATTTTTGCAGCAGCACCAGTTCGGGGCGCGTCTGCATGTCGAAGAGTTCGGTGGTCGTGAAGAGCTGGCCGAAGACCTTGGCCATCGAGATGCCGGCCGCCGTGCGGCCCTGCAGCGGCTCACCGATGGAGCGCAGCGCCAGCGCGAAATCGTCCACCGACTGGTGGGCGGGCACGTAGCCGGCCTCGAAATGGCGCTCGGCCATGCCCTTGTAGTTGCGCGTGATGAAGCCGTAGACGACGTCGGCGAGGAACCGGCGTTCCTTGCGGGTGATGCGGCCCATGATGCCGAAATCGACGGCGACGATGTCGCCGGTTTTCGGGTCGGCAAACAGGTTGCCCGGGTGCATGTCGGCGTGGAAATAGCCGTCGCGAATAGCGTGGGTGAGGAACGACTGCAGCACCTTGCGGGCAAGGTCCTTGCGATCGAGCCCGGCGGCGTCGAGGGCTGCGAAATCGCGCAGCGGGATGCCGTCGATCCAGTCGGTGGTGAGCACCGTCTCGGCCGTGTGGTCCCAGCTGATGCGGGGAACGCGAAAACCTTCGTCCTTCTCGATGTTCTCGGAAAACTCCGAGATCGCCGCGGCTTCGAGCCTCAGGTCGAGTTCGAGCCTTGCGGAGCGGTCGAGGGTTTTCACCACGTCGGTGGGACGCAGGCGCCTGAGATCGCGGACAAAAGTCTCGGCGAGCCGCGCGCCCGCGTAGTAGCTCTCGAGGTCTTCGCGGAAGCGCTGCTTGACGCCCGGACGCAGGATTTTCACCGCCACGGTGCGGCGCGTACCGTCGGTTCCGACGAGCACTGCCTTGTGCACCTGCGCGATCGAGGCGGCGGCGATGGGGGGTGAGAGTTCGGTGAGATCGGCGGCGCGGGGGCCGAGGGCTTCGACGAGGAGGCCCGGCACCAGCTTCTGGTCGAACGGCTCCATCTTGTCCTGGAGGACGGAGAGGTCCTGCGCGAACTCGACGCCGACGATATCGGGGCGGGTGGCAAGCGTCTGGCCGAACTTGACGTAGGTGGGGCCAAGCTTGTGCAGCGCCCCGGTCAGCCGGTCGACGCGGCCGGTCGTCTTGACGTCGCGCCGCTCGATCAGCCGGCCGAGTTTGACGCCGGTGCGCATGACCGGGGGCAGGGCATCGCCATCGGCGATGGCAAGCGCGCCCTCGCGTGCCAGCACCCAGCCCGCACGCACAAGGCGGAAGTAGGCGGCGATGCTCATGCTCGGCCCTCGCGTGCCCGAACCACGTGGTTCAACAGGCTCACAACGAAGTCCTCCGAACCCGGAAGGTTGCGGTAGCCTTCATGGTGAGCTTGTCGAACCACGAAGGCGTGGCAGGGCTGGATTGGCATCGAGCGTCAAATCTTCCATGCGCCGTGCAGCGCCGCGATGTTGCCGGAGAATGCGGTGTGGGTGACGCGCTTGAAGCCGGCGGTGGCGATCATGCGCGAGAAGGCGTCGGGCGTGGGGAATTTGCGGATCGATTCGACGAGGTACTGGTAGGGCTGGGCATCGCCCGTCACCAGGCGCCCGATGGGCGGGATGACGCGATCGGAGAACAGCTTGTAGACCTCGCTGAGGCCCGGCAGGTCGACACGCGAGAATTCGAGGCAGAGGAACCGGCCGCCGCGCTTCAGCACCCGATGCGCTTCGCTGAGGGCCTTTTCGATGCGCGGCACGTTACGGATGCCGAAGGCGATGGTGTAGGCGTCAAAGCACTCGTCCTCGAACGGCAGCTCTTCGGCATTGGCCTCGACGAAATTCACCTGCGAAGGAAAGCGCCATTTCTTCGCACGCTCGGCGCCGACCCGCAGCATGTCGGAATTGATGTCGGACACGGTGACCTCGGCATAGCCGACCGAGGCGTTGATGATGCGCTCGGCGATGTCGCCGGTGCCGCCCGCCATGTCGAGCACGCGATAGGGCCGGGTGCCCATCTTCGGCGGGGCGAGGCGGGACACCATGGCATCCTTCCACAACCGGTGGACGCCGCCGCTCATCAGGTCGTTCATCAGGTCGTAGCGGTCAGCCACGCCGTGGAACACCTCGTTGACGAGCCCCTGCTTTTCCTCGAGCGCCACGGTGCGCTCGCCGAAATGCGTCGTCTGGCTTGCCTCGGTCATGGTGCCGGCCCTCCGGGTTAAATCGCGGCGGAGAATACAGAATCGCGACGGCCGAAGCCATGCGCGAAAGCCGCGCATTGGTGAAGGGGGATTCGGGCGGCGAGCCACGCTGCCAGAATGTGTCAGGCTTGCATCGGGCGCCGGACGGCAGCAAGCCTTGGGGCAGTAAACGCCCGGTGAGTCCCGCAAATGCCCGAATTGCCCGAAGTCGAAACCGTCCGCCGCGGGCTCGAGCCCTGGCTTGCCGGTGCCCGGATCGAAAAGGTCACCCTTAACCGCAAGGACCTGCGGTTCCCGTTCCCGCGCGGGCTGAAGTCGGCGCTCGAAGGCAAGACCATCGAAAGCGTGGGGCGGCGGGCAAAATACCTGCTGTTCCGGCTGAGCTCGGGCGCGACGCTGCTGAGCCATCTGGGGATGACGGGAAGCTACCGGTTCGAGGGGCGGACCTTCAAGGAGCCATCGCGCTACTACGAGCCGGATCAGGACAGAAAGCACGATCACCTGCGCATCGAGGTGACCCATCCCGAGCATGGGGCGCTGACGCTTATCTATAATGACGCGCGCCGGTTCGGCTTCGTCGACCTGTTCAGGGCCGAGGAGGAGAGCCCCTATCTCAAAGGACTTGGGCCTGAGCCCTTGGGCAATGCGTTCAACGCGGCGGCCATGGCGGAGCGCTTTGCGGGCAAGAAGGCGCCGATGAAGGCCGCCCTGCTGGACCAGCGCGTGGTTGCGGGGCTGGGCAATATCTATGTCAGCGAGGCGCTGCACCGCGCTCATATTCGGCCGACCACCGAGGCGAAAAAGCTGGTGCTGAAGTCGGGCGCCCCGTCCGCCCGGCTTGAGGCGCTGGCCGATGCGGTGCGCGTGGTGCTCACCGAGGCGGTGGATGCGGGCGGCTCGACGCTGCGGGATTTCCGCGATGCCGACGGCGGGTCCGGGTATTTCCAGCATCGCTTCGCTGTCTACGACCGCGAGGGCGAGCCCTGCCCGACGCCGGGCTGCAAAGGGGTGATCAAGCGGATCGTGCAGTCGGGGCGCTCGACGTTCTACTGCCCGGTTTGCCAGAAGGGTTAAGGGGGTGGGCAGGTGGGGGATGGAAGGAAGATGAGTACCCGCCTGCGCGGGAATGACACCGGTGGTGGGGCAGCGTATGGTGCCGTCGGTGGCCGGAGCGCACCTCCCCTGATTCCAGTTGACGCACCGAGTGGGCGGCACTATACAGCCCGCAACTTGGCGGCTAGGGCCGCCGATTTCATTTCAACGTCCGGGGTTTTTCGCGGGTTTCCCGTGGTTCCGGACGACCCAAGAGGACCTGATGGCCAATACGAGTTCGGCAAAGAAGGCCGCCCGCAAGATCGAGGCGCGCACGGAAGTGAACAAATCGCGTCGTTCGCGCATGCGCACGTTCATCCGCAAGGTCGAGGAAGCCATCACCGGCGGCGATCACAAGATTGCCGTGGAAGCCCTCAAGGCCGCCGAGCCCGAGATCGCCCGCGCTGCTTCCAAGGGCATCATTCATGCCAACGTTGCGTCGCGGAAGGTGTCGCGCCTCAACCACCGCGTGAAGGGCCTTGCGGCCTCCTGATCGCGATCCGATCGCTGAAGTTTCCGAAGGCCCCGCGAGGGGCCTTTGTCGTTTCTGCGCGCCCGCGGGGCGGCAGATGTGATGCACCGCGGCCACAGCATTGGCGGTGCTCAGAACGTGATCGAACACTAGCCAATCGATCAGAGAAATCATGGCCTTGGGTGGCCATGTGACGCACCCGTTTCAGCGACCGGCGAAGAATGTTTTGTCTCTTTGCGGGGCCAAAGCCCGTGGCTTTTGCCGTCCCGGGAAAACCGGGAAAGCGTGATTCCACCTTGAGTCACATGGCCTTATTTTGAAGCCCGGGATTGCGAGGTCTGGAAGGCTTTTTTCAATCTCCAGAGTCAAGGCCCGCCCCTCGTCCGCCGCGAAAATTTCACCGGTTGCCAAGCCGTTTTCACCTTGCGTAAGATGGCCGGGTTGAAACAAGAAGAGCTGACCTGAGCGGCGCGGTTTCAGCAGATGGCGTCAAGAACAAGACAGTCCAGGAAAGTGGCGTAGCAGGGTGACCGCAGAGTGCTAGATCGGCGGTAAATCCCGTTTTCGGGTTGGATTGATAAGACCGGTGGCGCGGACTTGCGTTTGCGTGGGTTCTGAGTGACGGGCGGCTCCGGTCGCTAATTTTGTAAAGTAAAGGACAAGTAATTCCCGCCTCCTTGGTGAGGTGAGGATGCGTGGAGGTTTTGCCCGCAACGACGGGCGCTAAACAGGTGGCGAACGATCCCGGAGAGGGTCGCGTCCAGGCAGAATAACGGGGCTTGGAAACATGGCGAGAGCGGCGGCGGCGGAACGTGCCGGCTGGAACGAGATCAATCAAAGCAAAGAGGTGGGCGATAGCGGCAACGGGGCGGAAACGATCATGGGCAGAGACGGGAAACCGACGGATTCACGCGAACTGTTCGTGCGGGTCCGGGCGCGGCTCAAGGCCGGCGTCGGCGAAGACGTGTTCAATTCCTGGTTCGCCCGGCTCGAGCTCGAAGAGCTGGTCGACGACGTTGCACATCTGTCCGTTCCCACGCGGTTTCTCTGCTCGTGGGTGCAGTCCAACTATGCCGACAAGATTCTCGCCGCCTTCACGGCCGAGTCTGCGTCCATTGCGCGTCTGCATTTTACCGTCCGGGTGAACGGTCAGCCGATCAAGAAGATCGTGCCGCCGGCTGAGCCCGATCAACTGCCGGCGCCCGCGCCGCGCCCGACGAGGCCGTTCAGTGGTGGCGCCGAAGCGGCGACTCCTGCGGCGCGCGGCACGAGCGACGCCCTGTCGGGGTCGGCGCTCGACCCCAAGATGACCTTCGACGAGTTCGTCGGCGGTGAGCCCAACCAGATGGCGATGCAGGTTGCCCGGCAGGTGTCGAGCGCCGTCGTCAACGGCACCGTGCATTTCAATCCACTCTACATCCACTCGACCGTGGGCCTCGGCAAGTCGCACCTGCTCAACGCCATCGCCTGGCAGGCGCTGGCGCAGGATCCGACGCGCAACATCGTCTACCTGACGGCCGACCACTTCATGTACCACTTCATCACGGCGGTGCAGCGCCAGTCGGCGCTCGCCTTCAAGGAGTGGCTGCGGCGGGTCGACCTGCTGCTGATCGACGACATGCAGTTCCTGCAGGGCAAGTCGGCGACCGAGTTCGGCCACACACTGGGCACGCTCCTCACCGGCGCCAAGCAGGTGGTTGTGGCGGGTGACAGCGCGCCGCGCGATCTCGAAATGCTCGATGAGCGCGTGCGCTCGCGGCTTTCGGGCGGGCTGGTGGTCCAGATCGGTGGTTATGACCTCGACCTGCGCCGCTCGATCGTCACCAAGCGCGCCGACCAGGCGACGTCCCGTTTCGCCGGCATGCACTTCCCGCCGGCGGTGATCGACTATATCGCCCGCGTTGTGGTGAGCCACGGCCGCGATCTCGATGGGGCGGTGAACCGGCTTGTTGCGGCCAATCAGCTGACGCATGAGCCGATCACCGTGGCGCTCGCCGAGCGCACCCTCGCCGATCTGGTCCGCGCCCGCGAGGCGCGCCGGGTCCGCATCGAGGACATTCTTCGCATCGTGTCGCGCCACTACAAAGTGCCGCGAAATGACCTGTTATCTTCGCGGCGTTCGCGCGATGTGGTGCGTCCGCGCCAGATCGCGATGTATCTCGCCAAGGCCCTGACCTCGCGCTCTCTGCCCGAGATCGGACGCCGGTTCGGCGGCCGCGACCACACGACCGTGCTGCACTCGGTGCGCAAGGTCGAACAAATGATCAAGGATGATGGCGACCTCGCCCAGGAGATCGAACTCCTGAAGCGCATGCTCGAGGAGTAAGCGCGGGTCGCCGTTTGCCCGCCGGCGGGGACGGCCGCCGGCGGGCCCAGTCTTGCAGTTCGTGCGTGTTGCTGGTGTAGTTGGCGTTGTGTGTTGGGTAGCGTTGTGAAACCGCGTTTGATGGTGCGCGTGAAGCGCTCTCTTCGGTCGCTCGACGACCGGAGGCGTGCTCGGCTGGATCAGGCTCGCGAGCCTGCCGACGCCGACTGGTACGCGCTCATGGAGCGCCTGCAGGCCGCGGACAGGGCGGCCTCGGAGCGGCGGATCGCCGCTGCCGCGTCGGCCCTCAACCAGTTGCGCTGACGAAGCGGCACTGTGACGGCGGGTTTTCGGGGGACTCTGTTCGTCGTATGTCCCGCCCGGCCTTGCCTTTTTGGGGCTGTCTTGCCAAGGTTCCGGCCCGCCCGGGGCGGGCGGTAAAGATCGGGGTCTGTTGGTTATGAAGGTTACTCTCGAGCGCAATCATCTGCTCAAGTCGCTGGGGCACGTGCAGCGCGTCGTCGAGCGGCGCAATACGTATCCGATCCTCGCCAACGTCCTGCTCAAGGCCGGTGACGGTGCCATCGACCTGCGTGCCACCGATCTCGATATCGAGGTCACCGAACGGGTACCGGCGATGGTCGGCACGCCCGGCACGACCACGGTGCCCGCGCACACGCTTTACGAGATTGTCCGCAAGCTCGCCGACGGGTCGGAAGTGAAGCTGGAGACGACCGGCGAGCAGATGCTGATCTCCTCGGGCCGCTCGCGATTCAACCTCGCGTGCCTGTCGCCCGACAGCTTTCCGGACCTCAAGTCCGGAACATTTACCCATTCGTTCTCGATTCCCGCCGCGACGCTGCGCGAGCTGATCGAGCGCACCCAGTTCGCGATCTCCAACGAAGAGACGCGCTACTATCTCAACGGCATCTACATCCACACCATCGAATCGGCCGGCGCGACGCTGCTGCGCGCCGTCGCGACCGACGGGCACCGCATGGCCCGCGCCGAGACGGACGCGCCCGATGGCGCCAAGGGGATGCCGGGCATCATCGTCCCGAAGAAGACCGTCGGCGAAGTGCAGAAGCTGCTCGATGGCGCGGAAGGCGATGTCGGCGTCGAGGTGAGCGACACCAAGATCCGCTTCACGCTGGGCAGCGTGGTGCTGCTCTCGAAGCTGATCGAGGGCACGTTCCCCGACTACGAGCGCGTGACGCCCAAGAACAACGACAAGGCGATGAATGTCGACCGCGCCAGTTTCGCGACGGCCGTCGACCGCGTCTCGACCATTGCGTCCGAGCGCGGCGGCAAGGCCGTGAAGCTGTCGATGAAGGACGGCAATCTCGAGCTGTCGGTCACCAACCCGGATCACGGCACGGCCAGCGAGGAACTCGCGGTCGATTTTGACACCGACGGTTTCGAGATCGGTTTCAACGCACGCTATCTCCTCGATATCCTCGCCCAGATCCGCAGTGAAAACGCGGTGTTCCTGTTCAACGACGCCGGCTCGCCGACGCTGGTGAAGGAAGATGGCGAGGCACGTGCGCAATACGTGCTGATGCCGATGCGGGTGTAAGGCGGCGGCCTCACCCTTTTGGTCCGTGGCCGGGCCATGACGGCGGGCGGGGCGTGCAGTCTTCCTCCGCATCGATGGGTCCCCGTTTGCACGGGGATGACACCTGGGGGTGGGCGGCGCGAGGTCTCGTCCACCGGCTCGCGAGTTGTGCGATGGCCCGGGGTGCGGGCGGTCTGCGAACATGCTAGTGCGGGCGCATGCCCTCCCGTTATCTCTCCCGCATCCGGCTGACGCATTTCCGCAACTACCAGTCGGCGGCGCTCGATCTTGATTCGCGCCATGTCGTGCTGGTCGGGCCCAATGGGGCGGGCAAGACCAACCTGCTGGAGGCCATTTCGCTGCTGGCGCCCGATCGTGGACTGCGGCGCGCGCCGTTCGACGAGCTGGGGGCGCATGGCTCGGATGGGGCCTGGGCCGTCGCGGTGACGGTCGAGACCCCGGATGGTCCGGCCGATATTGGCACCGGGCTCGGGCCTGACGGGGCGCGGAAGGTCCGCATCAATGGCGCGACCGCGCGCGCCGTCGAGGACATGTCGGATTATCTGCGCGTGCTCTGGCTGACGCCGGCGATGGATGGGCTGTTCACCGGCCCGGCCGGCGACCGGCGGCGCTTCCTCGACCGGCTGGTGACGACGCTGGTGCCGAGCCACGCCAGCGCAGTGGCCGATTTCGACAAGGCGATGCGCCAGCGCAACCGGCTGCTGGAGGAAAATGCGGATCCGGTGTGGATGGGCGCCGTCGAGCAGTCGATGGCCGAGGCCGCCGCCGCCATCCATTTTGCGCGCATCGACTGCATCACCCATCTCGAAGACCTGATCGCGGCCTCTGCCGAGGGGGATTTTCCGGCGGCCCATGTGGCGCTCACCCCGCTGTTTCCCGATGGGGCGCAGCCGCAGACGGCAAGTGGCCTTGAGGCGGCCTTCCGCGACCGCTGGGCGACCTTCCGCGGCCAGGACCGCGCGGCGGGGCGGACCCTGATCGGCCCGCATCGCGCCGATTTCGAGGTGCGCTATGCTCAGAAGGACGTGCCGGCCGCACTCGGCTCGACCGGTGAGCAGAAGGCCCTGCTGATCGGGCTGGTGCTGGCGCATGCGCGGCTGGTGGCGAAAATGACCGCGATCACGCCGTTTCTTCTGCTTGACGAGATCGCTGCGCATCTCGATCCGGGGCGGAGGGCGGCGTTGTTTTCGGCGCTCGACCGGCTCGAAACCCAGTGTTTCATGACTGGTACCGACCCCATGCTTTTCGAGGCGCTCGGGGGGCGTGCGCGAACCGTGCTGGTCAGCAATGGCCAGCTCGATGTGAAAGCGGCCTGAAATAGGCGCTAAGCCTTGAAAATCGGGCTCAAAATCGCCATTTGCGGTGGGTAAAAGCAGCCGGATCGGCTAGAGCTTTTCGACCCCCGATTTTCACTGATTCGGAGCTGCCTTGAGCACCCCTGCAACCCCTGCACCCTCGGACTATGGCGCCGACTCCATCAAGGTGCTCAAGGGCCTCGACGCGGTCCGCAAGCGCCCGGGCATGTACATCGGCGACACCGACGACGGTTCGGGCCTGCACCACATGGTCTACGAGGTGGTCGACAACGCCATCGACGAGGCGCTGGCGGGCCACGCCGACCTCGTGACGGTGACGCTCAATGCCGATGGTTCGTGCACGGTCATCGACAATGGCCGCGGCATCCCGACCGGCATTCATGCCGAAGAGGGCGTGTCGGCGGCCGAGGTCATCATGACCCAGCTGCATGCCGGCGGTAAGTTCGACCAGAACAGCTACAAGGTTTCGGGTGGCCTGCACGGCGTGGGCGTCTCGGTGGTCAACGCGCTCAGCGTGTCGCTGAAGCTCAAGATTCGCCGCGACGGCGAAATCCACGAGATGAGCTTTACACACGGCGACGCCGACGCGCCGCTGAAGCAGACGGGCAGCTATGAGCCGAACAAGGTGGCGGGCACCTACGAGGGGCGCAGCGGCACCGAGGTAACGTTCACGCCCTCGCAGCAGACGTTCACCATGGTCGAGTTCGACCTCAAGACGCTGGAGCATCGCCTGCGCGAGCTCGCGTTCCTCAATTCGGGCGTGCGCATTTTCCTGCGCGACCGCCGCCATCCCGAGCCGGTCGATATCGAGCTGTACTACGAGGGCGGGCTGGAAGCCTTCGCGCGCTATCTCGATGCCGCCAAGGTGGCGCTGATCAGCACGCCGATCACCTTTCAGGCAGAGAAGGACGGCATCACCGTCGAGGTCGCGCTGTGGTGGAACGACAGCTACCACGAGAACGTGCTGTGCTTCACCAACAACATCCCGCAGCGCGATGGCGGCACGCATCTGGCTGGCCTGCGGGCGGCGCTGACGCGGCAGGTCACCGGCTATGCCGAGCGTAGCGGCATCACCAAAAAGGAAAAGGTCGAGCTGTCGGGCGAAGACGTGCGCGAGGGCCTGACCTGCGTCCTGTCGGTGAAAGTGCCCGACCCGAAATTCTCGTCGCAGACCAAGGACAAGCTGGTTTCGTCCGAAGTGCGGCCGGTGGTCGAGAATGTCGTCAGCGACAAGCTCGGTCAGTGGTTCGAGGAGCATCCCTCCGAGGCCAAGTCCGTGGTCGGCAAGGTCGTCGAGGCGGCGGCCGCCCGCGAGGCGGCGCGCAAGGCGCGCGAGCTGACGCGGCGGAAGTCCGCGCTCGACGTCAACTACCTCGCCGGCAAGCTCAAGGATTGTTCCGAGAAGGACCCGTCCAAGTCGGAGATCTTCATCGTCGAGGGCGACAGCGCCGGCGGCTCTGCCTCGCAGGGCCGGAACCGGCACACCCAGGCGGTGCTGCCGCTGCGCGGCAAGATCCTCAATGTCGAGCGCGCGCGGTTCGATCGCATGCTGGGTTCCGAGACCATCGGCAACCTGATCATGGCGCTCGGTACCTCGATCGGCAGCGAGGAGTTCAATATCGACAAGCTCCGCTACCACAAGATCATCATCATGACGGACGCCGACGTCGACGGAGCCCACATCCGCACCCTGCTGCTGACCTTCTTCTACCGGCAGATGCGCGAGCTGATCGACCGAGGCCACATCTACATCGCCCAGCCGCCGCTCTACAAAGTGAAGCGCGGTTCGTCCGAGCAGTACCTCAAGGATGAGCGGGCGCTCGAAGACTACCTGATGAACGCCGGCTCCGATGACGCGGTGCTGACCACGCAGGCCGGCTCGACCCACGCGGGGCCCGACCTGCTCGATGTCGTGCGCCTGGCGCGCGAGATCGTGCATGCGCTCGAAAGCGTCAACACCCGCTACAGCCGGCCGATCATCGAGCAGGCAGCGATTGTCGGCGGCCTCAATGCCGAGGCGCTGGCTGACCCCGAACAGGCGGCGGGCATCGCCAAGCGCGTGGCCAACCGACTCGACCGCATCGCCGACGAGTTCGAGCGTGGCTGGGAAGGTTCGGCCGACGGGCAGGGCGGCCTCGTGTTCACCCGCACCATCCGCGGCGTGACCGAGACGCATGCCATCGACGCGCAGCTGCTCGCCAGCGCCGACGCGCGAAAGATCCGCACGCTGGTCGAAAAGCTCGAGGAAACCTATCGCGGTGTCGGCAAGCTGACCCGCAAGGACCTGAGCTACGACATCTTCGGCCCCTCCTCGCTGTTCGATGCGGTGAGCACGGCCGGGCGCAAGGGGTTCAGCCTGCAGCGCTACAAGGGCCTGGGCGAAATGAACCCCAGCCAACTGTGGGAAACGACGCTCGACCCTGATGCGCGCACGCTGCTCAAGGTCGAGATCAAGGAAGGCACCGATGCCGACCTGCTGTTCACGCAGTTGATGGGCGACCTCGTAGAGCCGCGCCGCGAGTTCATCGAGAACAACGCGCTGAACGTCGCCAACCTCGACATCTAGCCGTCACCGGCGGACGCCCCTCGCGCGTGTCCGCCGGCCGCCTTGTGCAGCCAAATCGTTTTGGCTACGGTGCCGGCCTTCCGTTCCGCGAGTTCTCCTCCCATGGCATTCGGGCTTGAGCTGCCGCCGCAGCAGCGCGTCTATGGCGGCTTCTTCGTCTACTCGTTCTGTCTCGGCAGCCTGCCGCCGCGCCTGCCCGATCTCCAGCATGCCATGGGCATCGAGGAGGGGGCGCTCGGCTTCGGCCTGATCGGGGCTGCCGCGGGCACGTTGCTGTCGCTGACCTTTGCCGGACCACTCCTCGAACGCTTCGGCTATCGCCGCGCCATTCTCGTGCTGATCCCGCTGCTCGCCGCGTTCTACGCGGTGGCGGTGCATGCCACGACGCCGCTGGCCCTGTTCATCCTGCTGGTGCCGGTCGGGCTGGTGATCGGCGGCATCGAGATCATCCTCAACCTCGAAGCCGATCGCACCGAGCATATGGTGGGGCGCCGCATCATGAACCGCGCGCATGCCTTCTGGAGCTTTGGCTTCTTCTCGGCCGGCATCATTTCGGCGGTGATCGCCCAGACGGGGCTCGATTTCCGCACCCATCTGCTGCTGATGGTGCCGGTGGTGCTGGTGGGCACGCTGGTCATCCTCGGGCGCTTCTATCCGGCGCCGCATCGCACCGGCACCTCCACCGAGGAGGCCCCGCGCTTTGCCGCGCCGACGGCTGCCATCGCGGTGCTCGTCGCGGTGACCATGTCGGCGATGATCATGGAAGGCGCGGGGACCGACTGGTCGGCCATCTACATGCGCAACCTGTTCGACGTCTCACCGTTCATCGCCGGGTTCGCCGTGGCGCTGGGCGCCGGGGCGCAGGCGGTGACGCGGTTCTTTGCCGACCCGTTCGTCGAGCGCTATTCGCCGACCTCGGTGGCGCGGGTGCTGCTCGCTGTGATGTTCGCGGGGACGCTGCTGGTGTTCTTCACGCCCATCGACTGGCTGGCGCTGGTGGGCTTTGCGATGATCGGCGTGGGCACCTCGGTGATCTTCCCGCTCGCCATGTCGGCGGCCGCTCAGCGCACCGACCGGCCGGCCTCGACCAATGTCGCGGCGCTGGCGCAGACCTCGTTCGTGGCGTTCCTGCTTGGCCCGCCGCTGCTCGGCTTCGTTGCTGAACACTTCGGCATCCGCTGGTCCTTCGGGGTCGGGCTGCCGCTCATCCTCCTCAGCCTGCTTGTCGTCAATGCGCTGGGAACAAAGCCCCTGGAGCACGACGTCAAGTGAAGCCCCATCACCGCATCTTCGGCGTCTTCTTCATCTTCTCGATGACGATGGGCACGCTGCTGTCGCGCCTGCCCGACCTGCAGCTGCGGCTGGGGCTGAGCGAGGGGCAGCTCGGGCTGCTGCTGCTCACCATGTCGCTGGGGGCGCTGTTCGGGCTGACCTTTTCGAGCCCGCTGATCGCGAAGCTCGGCGCGCGGACCACGGCGTTCGTTACGGTGTTCGGCGCTTCGCTCATGTATGCACTGATCCCGTGGGTGCCCTCGGCGGTGCTGGTGGCGCCGCTGTTCTTCGTCGCCGGCCTGTTCGCGGGGGCGCTGGAGATCAACGTCAATCTCGAGACCGACCGGCACGAGGCAAAGCTCGGCTTTCGCATCATGAACCGGGCACATGGCATGTGGAGCCTCGGCTTCTTCGTCACCATGTTCATCGCCTCGACGGTCCGGCAGGCGGGAATCTCGGTCGAGGCGCATACGTTCGGCGCGCTGGTGATGGCGGCGTTGGCAGGCTGGTTCGTGTTTCGCGGCATCGAGAATGCACCGGCACGGCCCGATGCGCATGAGGGAAAGCCGCCGCTGATCGCCTTCCCGACGCTGGGGCTCGCGGCGCTCTGCCTCATCGGCGCGGCGCCGCTGCTGGTCGAGGGAGCGGGCATCGACTGGTCGGCGATCTACATGCGCGACGTGTTCGGGGCCGAGCCCTTCGTCGCCACCTCCGCGGTCACGCTGTTCTCGCTGTTCATGGCCGTCGCGCGGCTGTCGAGCGATCCGATCGTCGACCGCTTCGGCCCGCGGACGGTGGTGGCGACCATGCTGGTACTCGCCGTCGCCGGTCTCATCTGCGTTGCCATCGCGCCGAACCATTTCGTGGCGCTGGCCGGCTTCGCGCTGATGGGGGTCGGCTGCAGCGCCGTCTATCCGCTGGCGGTGTCGGCGGCGGCGCAGCGCACCGACCGTCCGGCCTCGATCAATGTCGCGGCGCTCGGGCAGCTGACCTTCGTCGTGTTCTTCGTCGGGCCGCCGCTGCTGGGGTTCGTGGCGCAGGCGATCGGCATCCGCAACTCCTACTGGGCGGTGGTGCCGCTGGTGATTGCGGCGCTGCTGGTGGTGAAGGCGCTGCCGCCCAAGGGGCCGGTGCTCAGCGAACCCTCGCCGCTGACGCCGCAGGGGTGAGTGATGGCCGAGCTGCCGCAGATCGTCGACCTGCGCCAGTCGCCCACCGCGCTGAGGGTGCAGCGCGGCGTGATGCGGCTGCTTCGCGCGAGCTACGATTTCTGCTGCTTTGCAGAGGTGCCGCTGGCCAATGGCAGGCGCGCCGATGTGCTCGGCCTCGGGCCGAAAGGCGAGATCTGGATCATCGAGATAAAGTCCTCGCTGATCGATTTCCAGGTCGACCAGAAGTGGCCGAACTACAAGGATTTCTGTGACCGTTTCTTCTTCGCCAAGCCCCCCGAACTCGATCCCGATATCTTCCCGGCGAGCGAAGGGCTGATCGTTGCCGATGCGCATGATGCGGCGATCCTGCGCATGTCGCCGGATACCCCGCTCGCCGCGGCGCGGCGCAAGGCGATGGTCCTGAAGCTGGCGCGGCTCGGCGCCGACCGCGTCCACACATTGATGGATCCCGGCGATCTGATTTGATCATTCTGGCGATTGACCGCCGCAAAAACCCCGGGCAAATGTCCGTTGCCTGGGGCTCGATCATCATGCCGTTCCGAACGCTGTCACCGCAAGCCGCGGTCATGGCAGCCTTCTTCCTGCAGTCTTTCAGTATTGGCGGATGGTACGTTCGGGTTGGGGACGTCCAGCTTGCCCTGGGCCTCACCGCCGATGAACTTGGCATCGCGCTGATGGGCACCGCCATCGGGGCGCTGCTGACCTTTCCGTTCGGGCCGGCCGCGGTCGAGCGGTTCGGCCCAAAACCGCTTCTGCTCGGCGCTATTCCCCTTTCTGCACTCGGCAGCGCGCTCGCCGCGCAGACGGGCAGCGCCTGGGGGCTCTTCGTAGCGCTGGCCCTTGTGGGCCTTGGGCACGGCTTTGCGACGATTGCCACCAATGTCGAGGCGGACCGGGTCGAGCTGATGCTTGGCCGCCGGATCATGAGCACCTGCCACGGCGTATGGAGTCTCGGCTTTGTCGCTTCGACGCTGTTCGGTCTGGCGGCGCGCACTTTGGCGGTCTCGCCAGCTGTCCACCTGTGGCTGGCGCTGCTGATTACCGTGATCCTGGCGCTGGTCATCGTCGTACCGATGACGCCGGCACCGCCGCGGCCGCACAAGCGCACCGCCGAGCGTCGTCCGAGGATCGCCGCGCCGACCAAACCGATCCTGCTGCTGATCCTGTTCTGCCAGGGGAGCAATTTCGTCGAGGGCGGCGCCTTCGCCTGGTCGATCATCTATTTCCGCGACAGTTTTGACGCGCCGGTCTGGCTGGAGACGCTGGCCCTGCCGATGTTCCTTTTCGCTACCGCAATCGGCCGGCTGATGACCGACAGGTGGGTTGAGGAATACGGGGCGCGCCGCGTCGCGGCGTTCGTTTCGGCCTTTGCTGCGATTGGCCTCCTGCCGGTTTGGTGGGCCGGTTCGCTGCCGCTGGCGCTGATCGGGTTCATCGCGATCGGCTTCGGCATGGCGCCCATCTTCCCGCTCACCATTTCGGCGGCGGCGCGCATCGGCGACCGGCCTGCGAGCGAGAACGTCGCCTCGCTCTCGGTGATCCAGCGCACGATCTCGCTGATGGTGCCGGTGGTGATCGGCATTGTCGCGGCGCGCTGGGGCATCGCCGCGGCATTCGGCGCCATGCTGCCCTGGCCGCTGCTGTCGATCGCGCTGTCGCGCTACCTCGAACCGCGGGCGAAGTAGCTACTCGCCGCCCGGTTCGCCATGCAGGACCACGCCGTGGTCGCTCGCGGAGACGACCACGCCCGGCTGCGTCACCATCGGGGGCCGCCGCACCGCGTTGCCGCCGAGCTCGGTCTTGAGGCCGTTGATGATCGCCAGCCGGTCGGCATCGGTGGATGCCCCCTGCAGCCGGTTGGACAGTTCGATGACAAGCTGCGCATAGGCGTTGTGCCAGTCGCTCGACATCTGTGCCGGATCGATGCGTGGCACCGGCGGCTTGACGACTCCCGCGACGCCCTCGGCGCGCAGTTCGAACTGGTCGTCGAGCATCGGGATGATGACCTGATCGCCGCTGAGTTCATGCGCGTCGATTACCGCCTGGCGGAGCGCCTCGCGTTCCTCTTCCTCGCCGTGGGTGAGAAACAGCGCGCCATGCGCCGGCAGGCGGGCCCTGATCCAGGCCATCAGTTCGGTGTGGTCGGCATGCGCCGAATAGGAATCCATCGAGCGCACGCGAGCGCGGATCGGCACCAGTTCCGAATGGATGCGCGCTTCCTTTGCGCCCGACAGGATGATCTGGCAGAGCGTGCCCGGCGCCTGATAGCCGACGAACAGCACCGTGCAATTGGCGCGCGGCAGGTTGTTGCGCAGGTGATGCTTGATGCGGCCCGCGTCGGCCATGCCGGAGGCCGACATGATGATGGCGCCGCCGCGGATCGAGTTGATCGCCTTGCTCTCCTCGACCGACTCGACGATGCGGAAGCGCGGGTCGTTGAACAGTTCGTTGGCGCTGAGCTCGGTGTCCTCGAACATCGAGGCATACTTCTTGTAGACGCCGGTCACCTTGCTGGCGAGCGGGCTGTCGAGGAAGACGAGCTTGGGGTCGATCGCGCGGTCCTTGATGAGCAGCCCGATGTCGTGCAGCAGCTCCTGGCTGCGCTCGACGGCGAAGGCCGGGATGACGAGATTGCCGCCGCGCGCCAGCGCGTCGTTGATCTCGCGCTTCAGCAGCGCCCGGCGCTCGGGCAGGGTGTGGTCCTGCCGGTCGCGCCCGCCATAGGTCGATTCCGAAATGATGTAGTCGAAGCCTGCGGGGGCGTCGGGCTCGAGGTAGAACACCTTCTCGTCAGGCCCGATATCGCCCGAGAACAGGATGCGCACCTGCTTGCCGTTGCCGTCCGACACTTCCACCTCGATCGAGGCGGAGCCGAGGATGTGACCGGCATTCCAGTAGCGGGCGCGGACGCCCGGGCCGGGCTCGATCCACGCGCCGTACTTGACGGTGCGGCGGTGCTTCAGCGCCTCGGTCGCGTCCTCCATCGTGTACATGGGTTCGGCGGGCCCTTCAGCACGGCGGCCGCGCTTGCGCGTCTCGCGCTCCGCTTCGCTCTCCTGGATGCCCGCCGCATCGGGCAGCAGGTATTCGAGCAGTCCCGCGGTCGGCTCCGTCATGTACATCGGGTTGCGGTAGCCGTGATGTGTCAGCTTTGGCAGGAGCCCCGCGTGGTCGATATGGGCGTGCGTCAGCAGCAGGTAGTCGATGCGCTTCGGGTCAAACGGCAGCGGCTTGTAGTTCAGGTCGCGGACGGTTTTGTTGCCCTGGAACATGCCGCAGTCGACAAGGAACTGCCCGCCCGGATGGACGACGCGATAGCACGAGCCCGTGACCGTGCCGGCGGCACCGTGGAAGTTGAGGGTGACGGCCATTCAGTCCTCCGGGCGACGCTGCTTGATCGGGATGTCGAGTCTACTTCGGCGCGCGCTTGGCGAGAATACGTTGCAGCGTCCGCCGGTGCATGTTGAGACGGCGCGCTGTCTCCGACACGTTCCGGTCGCACAGCTCGTAGACGCGCTGGATGTGTTCCCAGCGGACCCGGTCGGCCGACATCGGATTTTCGGGCGGCTGCGGCGGGGCTTCGCCGGTCGCCAACAGCGCGTTGATCACATCATCGGCATCGGCGGGTTTGGAGAGGTAATCGACCGCCCCCAGCTTCACCGCGGTGACGGCGGTGGCAATGTTGCCGTAGCCGGTAAGGACCACCGCGCGGGCATCCTCGCGCCGCTGGTGCAGCGCCGCGACCACGTCGAGGCCGTTGCCGTCTTCGAGGCGAAGGTCGACCACGGCGAATGCAGGTGGGCTTTCCTTGACGGCGGCAAGGCCCCCGGCAACGGTGTTTGCAATACGGACATCGAATCCGCGCTTCTGCATGGCGCGTTCGAGTCGGGTGAGAAATGCGGCGTCGTCATCAACAAGAAGCAGGGTGCGATCGGACGAGGCAATAAGATTATCAACTGTGCTCATTTGCCGCCTCACATAGGGCTTTGAAGGCCAAAGGTCAAAGTCGCTGCTCTTCACCATCCCCCAGAATGGCCCGGCGAGGCCATGTAATGCGTACCCGGGCCGAGCCGTCGGCGGTCACATTTTCGAAGCTGAGATGGGCGCCGGTGCGCTCCAGCAGCGTCTTGGCGATGAAGATGCCGAGGCCCAGACCACCGCCCTCGGATTTCTCGGGACTGCGGGCGCGGGTGGTGAGGTAGGGCTCCCCGAGCCGGGCGATCAGTTCAGGCGGGAAGCCCGGTCCGTCGTCGGCAATCGTGACGGTGATCGTCGAGCGGTCCCAGCCGGCGTCGATGGTGACCGCTGATGTGGCGAAGTGCGCGGCGTTTTCAATAAGATTGCCAAGGCCATAGAGCAGGCCAACATTGCGGCGAAACACCGGCTCGGCGCCCGCCGACGGGGTTTCGGTAAGGGTGATGGCCTTGTCGAGCAGCTGGTGCGGGCGCGCCACTTCGGCCAGCAGCTCGCTCAGCAGGACTTCGGCGAATGGGTCGCCGCCATCGGCGCCGAGATTGCGCAGTTTGGACAGGATCGCCCCGCAGCGGGCGGATTGGGAGATGATGAGCTCGACATCCTCGCGCAGCGACCCGGGCGGTACCTCGGCCAGCATTTCCTTGGCGGCAAGCGCAATGGTCGAGAGCGGGGTGCCCAGTTCGTGGGCCGCGGCGGCGGCGAGGCCATCGAGCGCGGAAAGCTGTTCGCGGCGCGACAGCGCCAGTTCGGTGGCGGCAAGCGCGTCGGCAAGCTGGCGCGCTTCGTGCGCCACCCGGTTGGTATAGGCCGAGACGAACACCACCCCGCACACCAGCGACACCCAGATGCCGATCACGTAGATGCGGTTGAAGACGATCTGGTGCTCCGGGTCCCAGGGGAGCGGCAGATGCCAGACGCCGAGAATCGAGGCGAGGCCGATGACGAGGGCCGCGAGCACGAAGGTGGAGCGCTGCGGAAGCGTGGTTGCGGACACCGATACCGGCGCGAGAAGCAGCAATGAAAACGGGTTTTGCAGCCCGCCCGTCAGCGCCAGCAGCCCCCCGAGTTGCAGGCAATCGTAGGCGAGCAGCCCCGTCGCGACGGCTGTCGAGGGACGATGCGCCGCCCCGAAACGCAGGTTGAGCCCGAGGTTGAGCAGCACCGATAGCAGGATCAGCCCGAGGCACTCCATCAGCGGCAGCGGGTAGTTGAGCCCGAATTCGACGAAAATCACGCCGATGGTCTGACCGATGATGGCCAGCCAGCGCAGGCCGACAAGCGTGCCGATGCGCAGCGGGCGGATACGGTTCGGCAGCAGGGCGCGGGCGTCGTCAGCGGCGCTCATCGAATATCGTTCTCCCAGAAATCGTAGGTCTTCCCGGCATTGGGGGCACGCCGGGCTAATTCAAGGGCAAAAAATCGTGCTCCAAGCATTGGAACCCATGGCGAACACAATACATGAATCGTGTTCGTGACTGGGAGTAACAACGATGAACACAGCTATCATCAAGCCTCAATGGGGGCCCTTCACCATCGCGCTGATGGTCCTGGGCTTTGTCGTCTGGTGGCCGCTCGGCCTCGCCATGCTCGCCTACATCCTGTGGGGCGAAATGTTCGGAGGCTCAACCGACAAGGTGGAGCGGTTTACGCAGCGCAGCCGCGCCTGGGCCGAGAAATGCGGTTCTGGCAACCACGCCTATCGCGGCCACTGGCAGCGGCAGTCGAGCAGCGGCAATGCCGCGTTCGATGACTACCGTGCCGAACAGCTCCGCCGCCTTGAGGAAGAGCGCCGTCGCCTCGATGAGGAGATCAACGCCTTCCACGAGTACATGGCAAACCTGCGCAAGGCCAAGGACCGGGAGGAATTCGACCGGTTCATGAGCAACCGCAACGGTAACCGCCCGGGCTACGGCGAGCCCCGCGGCCCCACGGCCTGATTGAGCCGGTCGCCGTACCGGCCTGCAAGTGACTGAAATAGCGCCCCTTTAATGGGGCGCTTACTTTTTCCGCTCCCCGTCTATTGGCGGGCGGGCGGGCCTCCCTTACCTTGCCGGACATGATTGCCCTGTTCCAGAAGAAATGGCCCGCGACGGTCGAAGCGCTGATTGACGGCAAGCCGGTGACGGTGGCCGTCCGTGTCAGCGCCCGGGCGCGCAACTACCGGCTGTCGCTTCCCCATGCCGGCGGCCCGGTGTTGACCGTGCCGCGCCACGGCAACTGGAAAGAGGCCTCGGACTTCTTCAACCGCCAGCTCGACTGGCTGGGCGCCCGGCTGAAAGATGCGGCAAAGCCGGTTACTTTCCGGGCCGGCGTGCGGATTCCGGTGCGCGGGATCGAGCACCGGATCGTCGCGACGGGCGGCATCCGCGGTCGCGTCGCACCTTATGAGGAAGACGGCGAACTCCTGCTGGCGGTTCCCGGCGAGCCGGCGCACCGCGCCCGCCGCCTCACCGACTGGCTGAAGGCCGAGGCGACGGTCGACTTGAGCAAGCGCTGCACCATCCATGCGCGGCACCTTGGGGTCGAGTACAAGGCCATCTCGATGCGCAGCCAATCGACGCGCTGGGGGTCCTGCTCCTCGACCGGGCGGCTGAATTTCAACTGGCGCCTGGTGCTGGCGCCGCCGTTCGTGCTCGATTACGTCGCGGCGCACGAAGTCGCCCATCTGCTCGAAATGAACCATTCCGACCGCTTCTGGGCGCGGGTCGAGGAGACCCTGCCGACCATGGAGCGCGGCCGCGAGTGGCTGCGCCTCAACGGCCGCCAGCTCATGGTCTACGGCATCGACGCCTAGCGGCCGAGCTGCCTTGCCCCGCCTGAAGGTGGGTGCGAACCCTGCCGTCAACCGCCGAAAATGCCGCCGAGCACGTCCATGAGGTTGCGGCGGTGTTCGGGCTGCTGGAACTGCTCGGGCGGCACGTCGACCGGGGGCTGCTCCATCGGCAGCAGGTTTTCGTCCGACAGGTCCCCGTGGTCGATGGTGCCCATGCCACCGGGCAGTTCGGCGACCGGGAGGCCCTGGTGCGCCTTGGCCATGAACTGGCTCCAGATCTCGACCGGCACATTGCCGCCCGAAAGCGAGGTGCCGCCGTCGTCGTCATTGCCGAGCCACACGCAGCTCGCCATACGGGCGGTGTAGCCGCAGAACCAGGCGTCGCGCGCCTTCTGCGTCGTGCCCGTC
>DAORUH010000035.1:0-23063 GCA_035433065.1 Devosia sp.
TGGCATGATCCTGCAGGACCCGAAATTCTCGCTGAATCCGGTGATGCGTGTCGGCCAGCAGATCGTCGAAGCCATCCGCATCGGCGACCGCCGCGTCGGTGGCGCCGAAGCAAGGCAGCGCGCCATCGCTTCGCTAGAAGCCGTGCACATCCGCGAGCCGGCGCGCGTCTTCGATCTCTACCCGCACGAACTGTCGGGCGGCATGGGCCAGCGCGTGATGATCGCCATGATGGTGGTACGCGAGCCCGATCTCCTCGTCGCCGACGAGCCGACCTCGGCGCTCGACGTCTCGGTGCGCGCGCAGGTCCTCTCCATCCTCGATGAACTGGTGACGCGCCGCGGCATGGGCCTGATCTTCGTCAGCCACGACCTCAACCTCGTCAGCAGGTTCTGCGATCGCGTCATCGTCATGTATGCCGGCCGGATCGTCGAAACCATCGCCGCGAACCGGCTGCACGAGGCGACCCACCCCTACACGCGCGGCCTCCTCTCCTGCCTGCCGTCAATCGACGGCTCGCTCGCGCCGCTCCCCACCCTCATTCGCGAGGCGAGCTGGCTGGAGGCCGCCCCATGATCGAGGTCCGCGACCTGACTGTCCGCTTCGGCCCCTCGACCGCGGTCCGCGACGTATCCTTCACGGTGAAGGAGGGGGAGAGTTTCGGGCTCGTCGGCGAGTCCGGCTCGGGCAAGTCCACCATCCTGCGCACCATCATGGGCCTCAACCGCGACTGGACCGGCGACATCCGCATCGACGGCCTCGATGTCAGCAAGACCCCGCGCAAGGAACTGGCGCGGCGCGTGCAGATGGTTTTCCAGGACCCGTATTCGTCGCTCCATCCGCGCTACACGATCGGCCAGCAGATCGCCGAGCCGATGCGCATCAACCGCCTGCCCAACATCCTGGCGCGGACAGCGGAACTGCTCGATCTCATCGGGCTTTCCGCAAAATTCCAGTTCCGCTATCCGCACGAGCTGTCCGGCGGCCAGCGCCAGCGCGTCGCCATCGCCCGGGCCCTTGCGCTGTCGCCCAAGGTGCTGCTGCTCGATGAGCCGACATCGGCGCTGGATGTCTCGATCCAGGCCGAAATCCTCAACCTGCTCAATCGCTTGCGCCGCGAGCTCAACCTCACCTACGTGATCGTCAGCCACGATCTCGCGGTGATCGCCTACATGTGCGAACACCTGATGGTGATGCGCAATGCCGCGACAGTGGAAGTGCTGACACGCGAACAGCTGCGCGCCCGCGACCTCAGCGACGACTACACCCGCCAGCTGCTCGAAGCCGTCTAGGCGTTTTCCCGGCGCTTTTTCGCTCGACAGCCCGCCGAGCACATCTGCTAGGGTACCCTCCAAAGGCGGCGACAGACCGCCCGAGGGAGGGGAAGATGGCACCGCGCACGGCCGCGCCATGCTTCGTCATGTACGACCTGAAACGCCCCGCGCCTGCACTCGCGGCGGCGCCTGCTCGTGCACCCCTCCATAGCGTCACACGCCATATCGAGGGAGAGCCGCATGGCTGATATCACCACCGACGTTCTGATCGTGGGCACCGGCCCGGCCGGTTCCGCGACCGCGGCGCTGCTGTCGAGCTACGGCGTCGAGAACATGGTGATCAACCGCTACCGCTGGCTCGCCAACACGCCGCGCGCGCACATCACCAACCAGCGCACTATGGAAGTGCTGCGCGACCTCGGCCGCGACGTCGAGGACGAGGCCTATCTGTTCGCGACCGAACAGGATCTGATGGGCGAGAACATCTTCTGCACCTCGCTCACGGGCGAAGAGATCGGGCGCATGAAGAGCTGGGGCAAGCACCCGCTCAGCCGCGCCGAACACCAGCTGTCGTCTCCAACCCACATGAACGACCTGCCGCAGACCTTCATGGAGCCGCTGCTGTTCAAGACGGCCTGCTCGCGCGGCACGCAGGCGCGCATGTCGACCGAATACCTGAGCCACGTGCAG
Source organism: Devosia sp. (assembly GCA_035433065.1). Lineage (GTDB taxonomy): Bacteria > Pseudomonadota > Alphaproteobacteria > Rhizobiales > Devosiaceae > Devosia_A. The sequence goes on from DAORUH010000035.1 coordinate 1,963, forward strand.
GACGATGCGGGCGTCACCACCACGGTGCGCGACCGGCTGACCGGCAGGGACGTGACGATCCGCTCAAAGTATCTGGTCGGCGCCGATGGCGGCAACTCCAAGGTCGCGGCCGATATCGGCCTGCCGTTCGAAGGGCGGATGGGCGTCGCGGGGTCGATGAACATCCTCTTCAAGGCGGACCTTTCGAAGTACGTCGCGCACCGGCCCTCGGTGCTTTACTGGGTGATGCAGCCGGGCTCGAACGTGGGCGGCATCGGCATGGGCCTCGTGCGCATGGTCCGGCCGTGGAACGAATGGCTGATCGTCTGGGGCTACGACATCAACGGGCCCGAGCCCAAGGTGGATGAGGCGATGGCCACCAAGGTGGCGCGCGATCTCGTCGGCGACCCGGACCTCCAGATCGATCTCAGGTCGGTGTCCACCTGGACCAACAACGACATGTACGCCACGCAGATGAGCAAGGGCCGCGTCTTCTGCATGGGCGATGCCACGCACCGCCATCCGCCGAGCAACGGGCTCGGTTCCAACACCTCGATCCAGGACGCGTTCAACCTTGCCTGGAAGCTCGCGCTGGTCCTCAAGGGGCAGGCGGGCGAGCACCTGCTCGACAGCTACAATGCCGAGCGCGCGCCGGTGGCAAAACAGATCGTGACGCGGGCCAACAAGTCGATCGGCGAGTTCGGCCCGATCTTCAAGGCGCTGGGCCTCCTCGACTCGATCGACCCGGTGAAGATGCAGCAGAACATGGATGCGCGCGTCGAAAACACCGCTGATGCCGAAGCGCAGCGCGCCGCCATCCGCGAGGCCATCGCGGCCAAGGTCTATGAGTTCGATGCGCATGGCGTCGAGATGAACCAGCGCTACCGGTCCGACGCGGTTGCGGCCGACGGGGCCACCGAACCGCCGTTCGAGAAGGACGCGGAACTGCACTACCAATGGACCACCTATCCCGGCGCGCGTGTGCCGCATGCCTGGGTGTTTGACGACCACGGCACGAAGGTCTCGACGCTCGATCTGTGCGGCAAGGGCCGCTTCAGCGTGCTTACCGGCATCGGTGGCGATGCATGGGTGGCGGCCGCAAAGACGGTTGGTGCCGAGCTTGGTCTCGACCTCGCGGCGCACATCATCGGGCCGCGCCAGCACTGGCAGGATTTTACCGGCGACTGGGCGCGGGCGCGCGAGGTGCGCGACAGCGGCATCGTGCTCGTTCGTCCCGATCATCACGTCGCCTGGCGCAGCGAGACGGTCGCGGCCGATCCGGCGGGCGAGTTGCGCCGGGTGCTCAAAGCGGTGCTGGCGCGATGACAGAAACAGAGGAATGGAGGGCCGTGACCGGACGATATTGACCACAATGCAGTGCATATGTACTGTGATGCGATACATCCTCCGCTAGAGAGGAGGCGCATGCATGACGAAGGGAGGCCTCTAAGTGACCATCAAAATCCGCGGCATCGATTTCGAGTCGAACCTCGACAACGCGATGGGGCTGCAATTTTTCAACCTCAGCCACCGCTTCGGCTTCCAGTCTCCGAACTGGCCGTATTTCCGCGACATCCAGATCGAGCGCATGCACTACATGGCGAAGTCCGGCGTGCTGTCGCAGACCATCACCACCACCATGCACGTGACCACGCATATCGATGCGCCGGCGCATGTCGTGCAGGGCACGCCCTTCATCGATGAAGTGCCGCTGCCGCACTTTTTTGGCTCAGGCATCGTGGTGTCGATCCCCAAGAAGAAGTGGGAGCAGATCACCTACGACGATCTCGAAAAGGCCGCCGGCAAGATCGTCCGGCCGGGCGATGTGCTGATCGTCAACACCGGCTGGCACAAGGTCTATGAGGACGGCGACTATTTTGCCTATTGCCCCGGCTTCGTGCCCTCTGCGGCCGACTGGATGATCGAAAAGAAGATCAAGGTCGTGGGTCACGACACGCAGGCCAACGACCATCCGCTGGCCACCGCCATCGGCCCGCAGCGCAACGGGCCGCTGCTGCCGCACCTCGCCGAGGAGTACAAGCAGTGGTCCGGCGGCGTCGACTGGAAGGACGCCTTCCCCGAGTGGGAGCCGGTGCACCAGAAGATCTTCAAGGCCGGCATCCTCGGTATCGAAAATGTCGGTGGCGATCTCGATGCGGTGACCGGCAAGCGCGTCACCTTCGCCTTCTTCCCGTGGAACTGGGATCGCGGCGACGGCTGCGTCATCCGGCTGGTGGCCATCACCGATCCGAAGCAGGCCTATCGCATTGAAGCGGGCGAGGCGTTCTGATGCACGTCAAGGCGTTCTCCGAGGCCCAGCCCTACGAAGCGCCCAACCATCGCGGCGTCGTCGGGCTGCGGCTGCAGGGCTTTGAGCCCGATGGGCCGAAGAACCAGTGGGTGGGGCTGAGCCAGTTCCTGCCCGGTGGCGGGGCAGGGCCGGATTCGACCCCGTTCGAAAAGGTCTACGTGGCGCTCGGCGGCGAACTGACGGTGATCGCCGGGGGCAGGGAAGTGGTGCTGCGCCAGTACGACAGCTGCACCATCCCCGGCGGCGAGACCCGCGAGATCATCAACCGCAGCAACCTCGTCGCGACGCTGCTCGTCGTCATTCCCTATCCGCCGGGGTATCAGCATGGCTGACGTGTTCAGCGATCCGCTCGCGCTGTTTTCGGTCAAGGGCAAGGTGGCCATTGTCACCGGGGCCTCGGGATCGTTCGGCGCGCTGGCCGCAAAGGTGCTGGTGGGCGCGGGCGCCCGCGTCGCCGTGGTCGCCGGCAAGGCCGAGGCGCTTGCCGAAACGGCGAACGAGTGCCGCAAGCTCGGCGGGGACGTGCTCGAAATCAACGGCCGCCCCGACAGCGAGGAGGCCTGCGCCGAGATTGTCGGCAAGACCGTCGCGCACTTCGGCCGGCTCGATATTCTCGTCGTCGCCTCCGGCAAGAACGATGTCGCGAAAATCACCGACATGGCGCCCGCACGCTTCCTCGATGTGATGGATGCCAACGTCACCCAGTCCTGGCTGATGGCTCGCGCCGCAACGGCCGAGATGCTGAAGCAGGGCGAGGGCGGCAAGATCGTGCTGATGTCGTCCGCCCGCGGCCTCCTCGGACATCCGGCAGGCTACACCGCTTACTGCGCCTCGAAAGCCGCCGTCGATGGCATCACCCGCGCGCTTGGCTGCGAGCTGGGGCCGACCGGCATCACCGTCAACGCCATTGCGCCCACCGTCTTCCGCTCGCCGCTGACGGCGTGGATGTTCGAGGACAACGAGAACGCCCAGAACGTGCGCAAGGGTTTTCTCGCGCGCGTGCCGAAAGGACGTCTGGGCGAAGCATCGGACCTTGCGGGGCCGCTGCTGTTCCTGTCCTCTGCGGCTTCCGACTTCTACACCGGCCACATCCTCTACGCCGATGGCGGCTACACAGCGGGATAGAGCATGACGGACAAGGCAACCATCGCCGTCGTCGGGGCCGGTCTCATGGGGCACGGCATCGCGCAGGTGTTCGCGACTGCCGGGCACAAGGTCCGCGTCTACGACGCGCACCAGCCGGCGCTAGACAGCCTCCACGCCCGCATCGCCGCCAACCTCGAAAGCCTCGGGCTGCCGAACAACACGGCCGGCCTCGTCACCGCCCACGCCGATCTCGCCGATGCCGTGGCGAGCGCCGATGTGGTGATCGAAGCGGCGCTCGAAAAGCTCGAGCTCAAGCAGGCGATCTTTGCCGATCTGGTGCGCCTCGCGCGCCCCGAGGCGATGCTTGCCTCCAACACCTCGGTCATCCCCATCACCAACATCGCCGGCGACCTACCGACCGCCCGCCGCATCCTCGGCACGCACTGGTGGAACCCGCCCTTCCTCGTGCCGCTGGTCGAGGTCGTGGGCACCGCGCAGACGAGCCCGGCCGTCATCGAAAACATGATCGTGCTGCTCGCCTCGGTGGGCAAGACGCCGGTGCACGTCAAGAAGGACGTGCCCGGCTTCGTCGGCAACCGCCTGCAGCACGCGCTGTGGCGCGAGGCCATCGCGATCATCGAGGAAGGCATCGCCGACGCCGAGACCGTGGATACGGTGGTGAAGTCGAGCTTCGGCCGCCGCCTTGCCGTTCTCGGCCCCATCGAGAATGCCGATCTCGTCGGCACCGATCTCACGCTCGACATCCACAACGTCGTCCTGCAGCACCTCGCCCGTTCGCCCGATCCGGCGCCCTATCTCGAACAGCTCGTGGCCGACGGCAAGCTGGGCATGAAGACCAATCAAGGGTTCCGCAGCTGGAGCGAAGAGGAAAAATCCGCGCTCCGGAAGCGGGTCTTCAACTACCTGAAAGACTTCAGACCAAACTGAACACATCTGGGAGGATGACCATGACCAAATCGAACGGCTTCAGCCGTCGCGACTTCCTCAAGGCCGGCGCCGCCAGCACCATCGCCATGCCGGCGATCCTGACCGCCACCCGCGCCTATGCGCAGACCCCGACGCTCAAGGTCGGCTATGTCAGCCCCAAGACCGGCCCGCTCGCCGGTTTCGCCGAGGCCGACGAATACATCATCGACGGCATCAACAAGGCGTTCGCGGGCGGCATCACCAACAACGGCAAGCAGTGGGCTGTCGAGATCATCGTCAAGGACAGCCAGTCCAACCCCAACCGCGCCGCCGAAGTCGCCTCGCAGCTGATCCTCGAGGACGAGGTCGATATCCTGCTCGGCGCCGCGACGCCCGACACCACCAACCCCGTCGCCGACCAGGCCGAGATCAACGGCACGCCCTGCATCACCACCGATTGCCCGTGGCAGCCGTATTTCTTCGGCCGCGGCGGCGATCCGGCCAAGGGTTTTGAGTGGACCTACCACTTCTTCTGGGGCCTCGAAGACGTCATCGAGAACTTCACGGCGCTGTGGAACCAGGGCGGCGTCGGCAAGAGCGTCGGCGGCCTGTTCCCCAACGATGCCGACGGCAACGCCTGGGGCGATGCCGAACTCGGCTTCCCCAAGCCCCTCGCGGCGGCCGGATTCACGCTGACCGATCCGGGCCGCTTCCAGCCGCTGTCCGATGATTTCACCGCGCAGATCGCGGCCTTCAAGGCGGCCAACGCCGAGATCGTCACCGGCGTGATGATCCCGCCCGATTTCGGCACCTTCTGGGCGCAGGCCGCGCAGCAGGGCTTCAACCCGAAGATCGTGACCATCGGCAAGGCGCTGCTCTTCCCCTCGGCCGTCGCGGCGCTGGGCGATCGCGGCAACGGGCTGACCTCGGAAATCTGGTGGTCGCCCAACCATCCGTTCACCTCGAGCCTCGACGGCACCACCGCCAAGGCGCTGGCCGAGGGCTACACCACCGCCACCGGCAAGCCGTGGACGCAGCCCATCGGCTTCCGTCATGCGCTGTTCGAGGTGGTGGCGGACGTGGTGAAGCGCGCCGCCGATGTCGAAGACCCGAATGCCATCGTCGAGGCCATCGCCAAGACCAGCATGAAGACCATCGTTGGCCCGGTCGACTGGTCGACGGGCCCGGTGCGCAACGTGTCGAAGACCCCGCTCGTCGCGGGCCAGTGGCACAAGACCGGCGACAAGCTGGAGCTCGTCATCACCACCAACGTTCAGCACCCGGATATTCCGGTGGGCGGCGAACTCGCTCTGCTCGGCTAAGAGAAAACGGGGGCGGGCGCGGCCCGTCCCCATCCTCCCATGCCGATCCTCGCCGTCGAAAACCTCAGCAAGAACTACGGCGCCCTGCGCGTGACCGACAACGTGTCGCTCACGCTCGAGGCGGGCGAAGCGCTTGGCATCATCGGCCCCAACGGCGCCGGCAAGACCACGCTGTTCAACCTCATCGCCGGAACCGTCCGGCCCAATGCCGGCCGCGTGCTGTTCAACGGCGAGGATATCACTGCGCTGCCGGCCCGCCGCCGCTGCTGGATGGGCATCGCGCGCTCGTTCCAGATCCCACACCCGTTCAAGGGCATGACCACCTACGAGAACGTCCTCATCGGCGCGGCCTTCGGCGGCCAGATGCGCGAGGCCGAGGCGGCGCGGCGCGCGGTCGAGGTGCTCGATCTGCTCGGCCTCTCCCGCAAGGCCAACGTGCCCGCTGGCACGCTGACGCTGCTTGAGCGCAAGCGCCTCGAAATGGCGCGCGCGCTCGCCAGCAATCCAAAGCTGCTGCTGCTCGACGAAATCGCCGGCGGCCTCACCGAAGCCGAATGCGGCGATCTCATCGAGGCCATCCGCACCATCCGTTCGCACGGCGTCACCATCGTCTGGATCGAGCATGTCGTGCATGCGCTGCTGGCCGTGGTCGACCGCATCGCCGTCATCGATTTCGGCAAGAAGATCGCCGAGGGCGATCCGCGCGAAGTGATGGCCAGCCCGCAGGTCGCCGAAATCTACATGGGCATCGACGGCGAGGTGGCGGCCGATGCCTGAACCGCTGCTGCGCGTCAGCAATCTCAGCGCCGGCTACGGCGATTTCCAGGCCCTGTTCGGCGTCTCGCTCGAAGTCGCCGAGGGCGAAGTCCTGTCGCTCGTCGGCGCCAATGGCGCGGGCAAGTCCACGCTGCTGCGCGCCATCACCGGATTGGTGCCCTGCGCCCGCGAAATGGTGCTGTTCAAGGGCGAACCCATCGGCGGCATGGATGCCGACCGCATCGCCCGGCGCGGCATCGCCATGGTGCCCGAAGGCCGGCGCCTGTTCCGCTCGCTGAGCGTCGAGGAAAACCTCATCATCGGCGGCGAATACGGCCGCACCGGCACCTGGACGCTCAAGAAAATCTACGAGCTCTTCCCCATCCTTGGCGAAAAGCGCCGCAACCCGGCGACCTCGCTGTCGGGCGGCCAGCAGCAGATGGTGGCCATCGGCCGCGCGCTGATGGCCAATCCCGAACTCATCATCTTCGACGAGATTTCGCTCGGCCTCGCGCCCATCGTCATCAAGGACATCTACGCGGCCCTGCCGGGCATCATCTCGACCGGCGTTGCGGCAATCCTCGTCGAGCAGGACGTAACGCGGGCGCTGGCCTTCGCGCAGCATTTCGTCTGCCTGCAGGAAGGCCGCATCTCGCTCGCCGGCGCTCCCGATGCCTTCGGGCGCGACGAAATCACCGCGGCATATTTTGGGGCGGAGCGGCACTGATGGAATGGGTCAACGCCGTCATCCAGGGCATCCTGCTCGGCGGCCTCTACGCGCTGTTCGCCACCGGCCTGTCGCTGATCTTCGGCGTCATGCGGCTGGTCAACATCGCCCACGGCGATCTCATCGTGCTCGGGGCCTATCTGGCGCTCGTCGTCGTGCAGACCACCGGGCTCAACCCGTTCTTTGCCGTGCTCGTCGTCGTGCCGGTGATGGCGCTGATCGGCTATGCGCTGCAACGCTTCGTCCTCAACCCGACCATCGGCGAGGATCAGTTGCCGCCGCTGCTCGTCACCTTCGGCCTGTCGGTCATCCTGCAGAACGCGCTGCTCACCATCTTTTCCGCCGACAGCCGCCGCCTCAGCGCGGGGGCGATCGAAACGGCGAGCTTCCCGGTCGTGCCGGGGGTGCAGATCGGCGTCCTGCCGCTGCTGATGTTCGCGGTGGCGGTGCTGGTGATCTTCGGGCTCGAACTGATCTTTTACCGCACCCGCTTCGGCCGCGCCTTCCGCGCCACTTCCGACGATGCCGAGACAGTGCGGCTCATGGGGCTGAACAACAAGCACATCTATGCGCTGGCCATGGCGCTGTCGCTGGGTGTCGTGGCCATCGCCGGCATCTTCCTCGCCATCCGCACCAATTTCGATCCGTCCTCGGGGCCGGCCCGGCTGATCTTCGGCTTCGAGGCGGTGATCATCGGCGGCCTCGGCAGCCTGTGGGGCACGCTCGCCGGCGGCATCGTACTCGGCGTGGCGCAGACGCTCGGGGCGCAGATTTCGCCCGGCTTCCAGTTGCTCGCGGGCCACCTCGTCTTCTTCCTCATCCTCGCGCTGCGGCCGCGCGGCCTCTTTCCGCGGATGGATACGTGATGAGCGCCGCCGAATTCACCATCGAGCGCTCGACGCGCACCAGCCGCATCGGCGCGCTCGTCATGCTGGCGCTCGTCATCGGCCTCGCCGCCGCCCCGTGGTGGGCCGGCCGCGCCAATTTGAGGCTGCTCGGTGAAGTCTATTCCTTCATCGCGCTCGCGAGCCTCTGGAACCTGCTTGCAGGATATGCCGGGCTCGTCTCGGTGGGCCAGCACGCCTGGGTGGGCCTCGGCGGCTACATGCTGTTCGCCTTCGCCATGTTCCTCGGCGTGCCGCCGCTGCTGGCCATCCCGCTTGCCGGGCTCGTCGGGGTGCTCGTCGCCATTCCCGTGGGCCCGCTGCTGTTCCGGCTGCAGGGCGCCTATTTCGCCATCGGCTCGTGGGTCGCGGCCGAAGTGTTCCGGCTGAGCTTTGCGCAGATGAGCATCTTTGGCGGCGGCTCGGGCATCAGCCTCCCCGCCTCAGTGGTGACCTCGATCGCCGCCGACCGCGCGGTGCGCGAAATGTCGATCTACTGGGTGGCGCTGGCGCTCTCTGTCGGCACCATCGTCTTCGCCGTCATCCTGCTGCGGTCGAAATTCGGCCTCGCGCTGACCGCCATCCGCGACAGCGAAGTCGCGTCCGAAAGTCTCGGTATCGATATCCGGCGCACAAAGCTGTTCGTCTACATCGCGGTGGCCGGCATGACAGCGATGGTGGGGGCGTTCATCTTCCTCCAGAAGCTCCGGATTTCCCCCGATGCCGGCTTCAGCGTCAACGACTGGACGGCCTATGTCATCTTCATTGCGGTGATCGGCGGGCTCGGCACCATCGAGGGGCCGATCATCGGCACCATCATCTTCTTCCTCCTCCGCGAGACGCTGGCGGAACTGGGGACGATCTATCTCCTCATCCTTGGCGTCGTCGCCATCGCAGTTATGCTGCGCGCGCCAAAAGGGCTGTGGGGAACCTTCTCGCACAAGACTGGGATCGTGCTGATCCCAACGCGGCGGCTCGTCCGCTACGCCGCCGAACCGAAAACGAGGAAATGACGCGATGGCTGACCTGTCGAAGAAGGTAATCATCACCTGCGCCGTGACCGGGGGTATCCATACCCCGACCATGTCGGACGCCTTGCCCTACAAGCCGGCCGATATCGCCGCGCAGGCCATCGCCGCTGCCGAAGCGGGCGCCGCGATCCTCCACCTCCATGCCCGCGACCCCGAGACCGGCAAGCCCTCGCCGGACCCGGCCGTGTTCATGCAGTTTCTGCCGGTCATCAAGCAGGCGACCGACGCGGTCATCAACGTCACCACCGGCGGCGGCCTCAACATGACAGTGGAGGACCGGCTCGCCGCCCCGCTGCTCGCCAAGCCCGAGATGTGTTCGCTGAACATGGGCTCGATGAACTTCGGCATCTTCCCGCTCGCCGATCGCTACAAGTCGTGGAAGTTCGATTGGGAAGAGCCGTATCTGCGCGGCACCGACGATTTCATCTTCCGCAACACCTTCCGCGACATCACCCGCATCCTGCAGCTCTTGGGCGATCAGCACGGCACCAAATTCGAGCACGAGTGCTACGACGTCGGGCACCTCTACAATCTCGCCCACTTCATCGACCGTGGCCTCGTGAAGCCGCCGTTCTTCGTGCAGATGATCTTCGGCATTCTCGGCGGTATCGGGCCCGACCTCGAAAACCTCATGTTCATGAAGCGCACGGCCGATCGCCTGTTCGGGACGGATTATCGCTGGTCCGTACTTGCCGCCGGGCGCTTCCAGATGCCATTTGCGACCGAAGCTGCACTGCTGGGAGGGTCAGTACGCGTGGGTCTCGAAGATTCGTTGTACATCGGCAAGGGCAAGCTCGCCGGCTCCAACGCCGAGCAGGTGAGCAAGGTCCGCCGCATTCTCGAAGAACTCGGCCATGAGATCGCGACGCCCGCCGAGGCGCGCCAGATTCTCGGCCTCAAGGGCGGGGATCGCGTCGGATTCTGATGACGGCCAACGACACCCCCCTCTGGACGCCGTCCGCTGACCGCATCGCGGCGAGCGGCATGGACAAATTCCGCCGCCTCGCCTCCGAACGCGCGGGTGAGACCCTTCCCGACTCCGTAGCGCTGCACCGCTGGTCGATCGCCCATCCCGGCCCGTTCTGGGACGCGATCTGGGACTTCTGCGAGGTCATCGGCGACAAAGGTGACACCGCCATTGCCGACGCGCCGCGCATGCTCGATGTGCGGTTCTTCCCCGGCGCAAGGCTCAACCTCGCCGAGAATTTCCTGCGCCGCGCGGGCTCGTCCGACGCCATCGTCTTCCGCAGCGAAGACAAGGTTGCCGACTGCTGGTCGTGGGACCGGCTGCACGCCACCGTCTCTTCGATGCAGCAGGCGCTCACCGCTGCCGGTATCGTCGAAGGCGACCGCGTCGCGGGCCTCATGCCCAACATGCCCGAGTCGGTCGCCGCCATGCTGGCGGTCACCTCGCTCGGCGCGGTCTGGACCTCCGCCTCGCCCGATTTCGGCGCGCGCGGCGTGCTCGATCGTTTCGGCCAGCTTGCGCCTAAAGTGCTCATCACCGTCGACGGCTACAACTATGCCGGCAAGCGTATCGCACTCGCCGAAAAGGTGGGCGAGATCGTCGCGCAACTGCCCGGCCTCGAACGCGTCGTCGTCGTGCCGCTGCTCGACCGCGAGGCCGATCCGGCGCGCGGCATGCCGTCGTCCGCGGTGGCGCTGGCCGACTGGGTTGCGCCGTTCCCGGCAAAGCCCGTCACCTTCAACCGCGTCCCGTTCGATCATCCGGTCTACATCCTCTTCTCCTCGGGCACGACGGGCGTCCCCAAGTGCATCGTCCACCGCACCGGCGGCGTGCTCCTGCAACTCCTCAAGGAACACGCCCTCCACGCCGATACCCGCCCGGGCGACCGCGTATTCTACTTCACCACCCTCGGCTGGATGATGTGGAACTGGCTGGTCGCGGCCCTCGGCCGCGGCGCGACGCTCGTCCTCTTCGATGGCTCGCCCTTCTCGCCGACGCCCAACGTGCTGTTCGATTACGCCGAGGCCGAAGGCGTCACGCTGTTCGGCACCTCGGCAAAATTCATCGACGCCATCCGCAAGGAAGGCCTCGCGCCGGTCGGCACGCACAGACTGCCCGCCCTGCGCACCATCCTCTCCACCGGCTCGCCGCTCAGCGCCGACGGCTTCCGCTACGTCTACGACTCGATCAAGCCCGACGTGCATCTCGCCTCGATCTCGGGCGGCACGGACATCGTCTCCTGCTTCGTCCTCGGCGATCCGACGCGGCCGGTCTGGCTGGGCGAAATCCAGGGCCCCGGCATGGGCATGGCGGTCAACGTCTTCGACGAAATGGGCCACCCGGTCACGGGCGAAAAGGGCGAGCTCGTCTGCACCCGCGCCTTCCCGGTCATGCCGCTCGGCTTCTGGAACGATCCCGACGGCGCGCGCTATCGCGCCGCCTATTTCGAGCGCTTCGACAATGTCTGGTGCCACGGCGATTTCGCCGCCATCACCGACCACGGCGGCCTCATCATCTACGGCCGCTCCGACGCGACGCTCAACCCGGGCGGGGTCCGCATCGGCACCGCCGAGATCTACAGCCAGGTCGAGACGCTGCCCGAAATCGTCGAATCCATCTGCGTCGGCCAGGACTGGGACAACGACGTCCGCGTCGTGCTGTTCGTGAAGCTCGCGGCCGGCCAGGTGCTTGATGACGCGCTCACCGCCCGTATCAAGTCCGTCATCCGTACCGGCGCCTCGCCGCGCCACGTGCCCGCCAAGGTGATCCCCGTCGCCGACATCCCGCGCACCAAGTCCGGCAAGATCGTCGAGCTCGCGATCCGCGAAGTGATCCACGGCCGTCCGGTGAAAAACACCGAGGCCCTCGCCAATCCGGAAGCATTGCGCTACTTCGCCGGCCTGCCAGCCCTGCAGGAGTAAGTTATGGACGACGTCTTCATCGTAGCCGCCCGCCGCACCGCCATCGGCCGCCTCGACGGCGGTTTTGCCGGCACGAGTGCGGTTGACCTCGGCGCCGCCGTCGTCCGCGCCACGCTGGCCGATGCCGGTATCGCGCCGCCCGCGGTGTCCGAGGTGATTCTCGGCAACGTGCTGACCGCCGGCCTCGGCCAGAACCCGGCGCGCCAGACCGCAATCCATGCCGGTATTCCGGTCGCCGTGCCGGCCATGACCATCAACAAGGTCTGCGGCTCCGGCCAGAAGGCCATCCACCTCGCCGTGCAGGCGATCCGCTGCGGCGACGCCGACATCATCGTCGCCGGCGGGCAGGAGAACATGACGCGCGCCCCGCACGTTCTCGCCATGCGCCAACGCGTCAAGCTGGGCGACGTGTCGGCCCGCGACACCATCATGTCCGACGGCCTTGTCGATGCCTTCAACGACGTGCCGATGGGCCTCACCGCCGAGAACGTCGCGAAGAAATATGCCCTCACCCGCGAGGAGCAGGATGCCTTCGCGCTCAACTCTCAGCTCAAGGCCGCCGCCGCCATCGACGCCGGCCGCTTTGTCGACGAGATCGTGCCCGTAGAGATCACCGAGCGCCGCCAGACGCGCCGCATCGACACCGACGAGCACCCGACCCGCGGCTCGACAATCGAAGCCCTCGCCGCCCTCCGCCCCGCCTTCGACAAGCAGGGCACCGTGACCGCCGGCAACGCCTCGGGCATCAACGATGGCGCCGCGGCGGTGATCGTCGTCTCCGAGCGCGCCCTGCGCGAGCACAACCTCACCCCGCTCGCCCGCATCGCCTCCTATGCCTCGTCCGGCCTCGAACCGATGGAGATGGGCCTCGGCCCGGTCGGGGCCTCCCGTCGCGCATTGCAGCGCGCCGGCTGGACCGAGGCCGATGTCGATCTCGTCGAGCTCAACGAAGCCTTTGCGGCGCAGTCGCTGGCAGTCCTCCGCGAGCTGGCGTTCGATCCGGCGCGGGTCAACGTCAACGGCGGCGCCATTGCCCTCGGCCACCCCATCGGCGCCTCCGGCTGCCGGGTCGTCGTGACCCTGCTGCACGAAATGCGCCGCCGCAACGCCAAGCGCGGGCTTTCGAGCCTCTGCATCGGCGGCGGCATGGGCGTGGCGCTCTGCGTCGAGGCCTGCTGATCGTGGCCAAAGGCGCGGATGACAGGGGCGGTATCCAGGTCATCTCCCGCGCCGCTGCGGTGCTGCGCAGCCTCAAGGACCAGCGCGACGGGCTGAGCCTCGGACAGATTTCCGAGCGCGTCGGCCTGCCGCGCTCCACCGTGCAGCGCATCGTCGGCGCGCTGCAGGCCGAGCAACTGGTGATCGCCGCGCAGCCCGGCCGCGGCATCCGTCTCGGCCCCGAGCTGAGTTCGCTCGCCGAGTCCGCCCGCTTCGATATCGTCGATATGCTGCACCCCTATCTCGTCGAGCTTGGCGACAAGACCGGTGAAACCATCGATCTCGCCGTGCTGCGGAACCGCCGCATGGTGTTCGTCGACCAGATCCCCAGCAGCCACCGCCTGCGCGCCGTGTCTTCGGTGGGCGAGGCGTTCCCGCTCTGCACCACGGCCAATGGCAAGGCCTGTCTCGCGCGGCTCAGCGATGCCGAAGTGCTGGCGCAGCTCGAACAGGAAGAGCCGGCGCGTCACGCGAGCACCAAGGCGCGCGCCGCCTTCCTCGCCGAAATCGCGAAAGTCCGGAAGAGCGGCGTCGCCATCGACCGCGACGAGCACACCGACGGCATCTCCGCCGTCGGCGCCGCCTTCGCCGATCTCACTGGCAACATCTACGCCATCTCGATTCCCACCCCGAGTTCCCGCTTTGCCACCAGCGAACCGGCCATCGAGAAGCAGTTGCTGGCGACGCTCGCCCGGCTGCAGGCGCTCGAAATCACCGGCGACCGCTAAGGCCCGCCGACCGAACTCCACGACTTCACGAGGGCACCCAATGATGAGAACAGGTGGCGAGGTTCTGGTCAGTCAGTTGGGCGCGTTCGGCGTCGAGCACGTCTTCTGCGTCCCCGGCGAGAGCTATCTCGCAGCCCTCGATGCCTTCCATGATGCGCAGATCGCACTCACCGTCTGCCGCCAGGAAGGCGGCGCGGCGATGATGGCCGAGGCGCATGGCAAGCTCACCGGCCGCCCCGGCGTCTGCTTCGTCACGCGCGGCCCCGGCGCCACCAATGCGGCGGCGGGCGTGCATGTCGCCATGCAGGATTCGACGCCGATGGTGCTGCTGGTGGGGCAGGCCGATCGCAGCGTGCTCGGCCGCGAGGCGTTCCAGGAGCTCGACTATCGCGCTGTGTTCGGCGGCCTCGCCAAATGGGCGACCGAGGTGCCCGACGCGTCCCGCCTGCCCGAAGTGCTGTCGCGCGCCTTCCACATTGCGACCAATGGCCGGCCCGGTCCGGTCGTCGTGGCGCTGCCCGAAGACGTGCTGACCGGCATCACCGATGTTCCCGACGCGCCGCCCTACGTCATCAGCGAAACCGCGCCGCACCCCGCCGATCTCCTCGCAACCGAACGCCTGCTGGCCACGGCGAAACGCCCACTGCTGATCGCCGGCGGCTCGCGCTGGGATGCCGAAGCAGTGGACCGGCTCGTCGCCTTCGCCGAGCACTACGACCTGCCGGTCGCCGTCACCTTCCGGCGGCAGATGCTGTTCCCCGCGACGCACTCGAACTATGCGGGTGATCTGTCGGTCGGCGCCAACCCGGCACTCGCCGCCTATGCGCGCTCGGCCGACGTGGTGCTGCTGCTCGGCAGCCGCCTCTCCGAAATCGCCAGCCAGAACTACACCCTTCTCGATGTGCCCGCGCCGCGTCAGAAGCTGATCCACGTCCATCCGGGCGCCGGGGAACTCGGCCGCGTCTATCGGCCCGATGTCGCCATCAACACCTCGCCCCGCGCCTTCCTCGAGGCGGCCTCAACCCTTGCAGGCCATCGCGATGCCGATCGCGCCGCAGCCGTCGCCGAAGCGCGGAACATCTACCTCCGCTGGAGCGAGAAACCGACCACCGTGCCGGGCAGCTTCAACCTCGGCGAGGTGTTCTGCCAACTGCGCGACGAGCTGCCGCCCGACACGGTGCTGACCAACGGCGCGGGCAACTACGCCTCGTGGCTGCACCGCTTCTATCGCTTCACCCGCTACGGCACGCAGCTTGCCCCAACCAGCGGCTCGATGGGCTACGGCCTGCCGGCAGGCGTCGCCGCGGCCCGCATCGATCCGTCGCGGCGTGTCGTCGTCGTCGCTGGCGACGGTTGCTTCATGATGACCAGCCAGGAATTCGCGACCGCCGTGCAATACGATCTGCCGGTGGTTGTCGTCGTGGTCGACAACGGCATGTACGGCACCATCCGCATGCATCAGGAGCGCGAGTATCCCGGCCGCACCTCCGGCACCAACCTGCGCAACCCCGATTTCGCGGCGATGGCGGTGGCCTTTGGCGGCCACGGCGAGACGGTGCGCGACACCGAAACCTTCATGCCGGCATTCCGGCGCGCGATTGCCTCTGGAAAACCCGCGATCATCCACTGCATCACCGACCCGCAGGCGTTGACGCCGGGCCAGTCGCTGGACCAAATCGCTGCGGGCGGGCGCGCCCGTCAGGCGGCGCGCCAATAGGCTTCGGGGGCACCATGAAATACGAGTTCGCGGTCGTAGGCGGCGGGATTGTCGGTTTCGCGACGGCGCTGGCGTTGCAGTCTGCGCGGCCGGGCGCATCCGTGGTGCTGCTCGAAAAGGACGCTGCCCTCGGCAACGGCCAGACCGGGCACAACAGCGGCGTCATCCACTCGGGCATCTACTATGCGCCGGGCAGCCTCAAGGCAAAACTCTGCCGCGAAGGCCTCGTGACCATGAAGGCGTTCTGCACCGCCCACGGCGTGCCCTTCGAGAACCGTGGCAAGCTGATCGTCGCCACCGATGATCTGGAGATGGAGCGCCTCGCCGCGCTCGAAACGCGCGCCGGCCAGAACGGCATCGTCGCCAACCGTCTCTCCGCCAGCGAACTCACGGCAATGGAACCGCACATCGCCGGGCGCGGCGCGCTGCATGTGCCCGAAGCGGCGATCGTCGACTATCGCGCGGTGCTGGAAGCCATGCGCGGCGTGTTCACCCGCGCAGGCGGCGAACTGCGGCTGGGCAGTGAAGTCACCGGCATCGTGGAACAGGGCGCGGGCGTCAGCATCCGGACGACCGGGGGTGAGATCGAGGCTGGACGCCTCGCGGTGTGCGGCGGGTTGCAGGCCGACCGGCTGGCGCGCCTTGCCGGGCTCGATATCGACGTGCGGATCGTGCCGTTCCGCGGCGTCTATTTTGTCATGCCGAAGAGCCGGGCGAACATCGTCGGCAACATGATCTATCCGGTCCCCGATCCGGCGCTGCCGTTCCTCGGCATTCACCTGACGCCGACCATCGACGGGGCGGTGACGCTCGGCCCCAACGCCGTGCTCGGGCTGGCGCGCGAACGATATGGCCGCGGGGCTGTCGATCTGCGCGACACGCTCGATGCCATCGGTTTTCCCGGCTTCTGGAAGATGGCCGCCAAACAATGGCGGTTCGGGCTCGGCGAAATGTGGAACTCCACCTTCCGCGGCAGCTACCTTGCCGCCTGCCAGAAGTATTGCCCCGAGCTGGAACTGAGCGACCTCGCCGGCTATGCCGCCGGCATCCGCGCGCAGGCCGTGACCCAAAAGGGCGAACTGGTGAGCGATTTCGTGTTCAAGCAGACGCCGCGCTCGGTGCATGTGCTGAACGCGCCATCCCCCGCCGCCACCTCGTCCCTTCCCATCGGCCGCTCCATCGCCGAACGCCTCCTCGCCGGCTGACGCGGCGGCCGGGCCTCCCGCCGGTTGCCAGTGCCGGCGAAGTCGTGCTCACTTTCCGCGCGAGCACGAGGTGAAGCCATGCCGAATGACACTCTCATCGATACGTTTGCCGATCGTTTGCGGGCCCGGCCGCAGCCGGGCCTCGTCACCGCATGGCTGACCGCTCCGGCGCCGCTGCTCGTCAGCCACATGGCGCGCGAGGCATTTGACGCCATTCTCTTCGACATCCAGCATGGCATGCACGACATGCAGTCGAGCGTCCTCGGCATCGCCGCCGCTCGCGCTGCGGGCAGGCCGGCGCTGGCCCGCATTCCTGTCGGGGATTACGCCACCGCAGCGCGCCTCCTCGATGCCGGGGCGTCGGGGATCATCGCGCCGATGGTATCGACGGTGGAGGAGGCCCGCGCCCTCGTCACCGCGACGCGCTTCCCGCCCGTCGGGCAACGCAGCTGGGGGCCGAGCTTCGTCCTCAGCCTCAGTGGCGAAACACCCGACCAGTACCTGCGCACCGCCAACAGCAACACCATCGTCCTCGCCATGATCGAGACGGCGGAGGCGCTGGCCAATGTCGATGCGATCCTGTCGGTCGAGGGGCTCGACGGCGTCTTCCTCGGACCGTCCGACCTGTCGATTGCACTCACCAATGGCGCTTCGCTCGCGCCCCACGGCCCGGAGGTCGATCGGGCGCTGGCGACCATGCTGGAGCGCTGCCGCGCCCACAAAAAGATCGCGGGCGCCTTCGGTGCTGATGGCGCCCGCGCTGCGGTTCTGCTCGGTATGGGTTACGATCTGGTCGCGGCCGGCAACGACATGCTGCAACTGCGTCTCGGCGCGCGGGCGGAACTTGCCGCCGCGCGCCGGACCTGACGGCGACGGTCGCCGTCAGTACTCGATACGTGGGTCGATGTAGGCGTAGAGGATATCGACCAGAAGGTTGACGACCACAAACAGCACCAGAATGATCATGATGCACCCCTGCACGAGGGGATAGTCGCGGGTCTCGATCGCCGACACCAGAAGCCGGCCGATGCCGGGATAGGTGAACACCGACTCTGTCACCACGGCGCCGCCGAGGAAACCCGCAAGCATGAGCGCCACGATGGTGATGAAGGGCAGCAGCGCGTTGGGCAGGATGTGGCCCAGCATGATGCGGCTCTCGGGCAGGCCCTTGGAGCGTGCCGTGCGTACGTAGTCCGAGCGCATTTCGGTGATGAGCGAGGCACGCAGGAACCGCGCGAGCACGCCCGAGACATAGAGTCCCAGCGTTACCGCCGGCATGGCCAGGCTGCGCAGGGCGCCGATCGGATCGACCCAGATCGGGATGAACTGCGACGCCGATGGCAGCCAGCGCAGATTCACCGCGAATAGCAGGATCAGCAGGATGCCCATCCAGAAGGTCGGGATGCCGAGCGCCAGCGCGCTCCACCCGGACAGGATCCGGTCGACCTTCGAACCCGGGTTCATGGCGCTGAGCACGGCGATCGGAATGCCGATGAGGACCGAAAGCGTCATGGCGACGAAGGCCAGTTGGGCCGTGGCCGGCAGGCGGCCAAGGATCAGTTCCATGACCGGCACCTTGGAGTAGACGGAGAGGCCGAAGTCTCCCCGCAGCGCCCCCATCAGCCAGTGGAAATACTGGATGAGGATCGGCTGATCGAGGCCAAGCTCGATCTCCTTGGCGAGGATCTGCTCGGCGGAGGCGTTTTCGCCGAGCATGGCGGCAACGGGACCGCCGGGAACGCCAAGCAGCATGGCCCAGATGAGCAGCGATCCGATCAGGATCACCGGGATCATCTGCACCAGCCGGCGGAGGACGAAGGAAATCATGACGCGGCGCCTTCCGTGGTCGGCTTGGCCGACGAGCGGCGCGGGTTTTCGAGAACGGTCTGCAGGCCGCGTCCCAGCGTGTCGAACGACAGGATGGTGAGGGTCAGGACGACACCGGGCACGATCGCGTAGGTCGGGGAATCGTGGAGGAACGACTTACCGGCCCTCAGCATTTCGCCCCAGCTTGGTTGCGGTGGCGGCACGCCGATGCCGAGGAAGGCCAGGCTCGCCTCGAGCAGGATGGCGACCGAGGACAGGACGACGATCTGCACGAGGATCGGCGGCCAGGAATTCGGCAGCACCGTGTTGAACATGTTGTAGGTGGACGAACCGCCAAAGCTCTCGACGGCGGTCACGTAGTCGCGTTTGCGCAGCGTCAGCACCTGGGCGCGCACGATGCGCGCAAAGGTCGGAACGCCCGAAATGCCCACCGCCACCAGCGCCGCGATCTGGCCGCGGCCAAGCACCGCGATCAGCGCCATGGCGAACAGGATGCCCGGCAGCGCCATCATCACGTCGATGACGCGCATGATGACGCCATCGCGCCAGCCGCCGAAGAAGCCGGCGATCAGCCCGAGCGGCACGCCGATGACCGCAGCAATGGTCACCGCGCCTCCCGCCGTGACCAGCGAGGTGCGGGCGCCATGGATGACGCGGGCCAGCATGTCGCGGCCCAGTTCGTCCGTGCCGAACCAGTGCTTGGCGCTCGGACCTTCAAGGGCGTGGATGATGTCCTGCTTGAACGGATCAAAGCCGAGCACATCGGCAAAGATCGCGAGCAGCACGACGATAGTCAGGAAAATCAGCGCCAGCGCCGGGCCGCGATAGCCCATCAGCGCCGCGATATTGCGCATCATGAAGTGCAGCCGTTTCATGGCGTGAGCTCCGTCTGTGCGGCGTGCGGTGCTGCCGTCAGCTCCATCGGGCCGGGGTGATAGCAGGCTGCGGTGCCGCTGAACCCGGTGGGGGTCAGTTCCGGCTGGACGCCGCGGCAGATATCGGTGGCGCGCAGGCAGCGCGGGCTGAACGTGCAGCCGGGCGGCGGATTCTCCGGATCGGGGATTTCGCCCTTCACCACGATGCGCTTGCGCTTGCGGCCCCGCACCGGATCGGGCACCGGCGCGGCGGACAGCAGGCTCTGCGTATAGGGATGCTGCGGCCGCTCGTAGAGATCGTCGCGGCTCGCCTGTTCCACGATCCGCCCCAGATACATCACCGCCACGCGGTCGGAGATGTGCCGGACAACCGACAGGTTGTGGGCGATGAACAGGTAGGAGAGCGAGAGTTCCTTCTGCAGGTCTTCGAGCAGGTTGAGGATCTGCGCCTGGATCGATACGTCGAGCGCCGCGACGGGCTCGTCGAGGATCAGGAGCTTGGGCTTCAGCGACAGCGCGCGGGCGATGCCGATACGCTGCTTCTGCCCGCCCGAGAACTCCGCCGGAAAGCGCCCGAACATGTCGCGCGACAGCCCGACCAGTTCGAACAGCTCGGCGATGTACTTGTCGCCGCCGAACTCGTCGTAGAGCTTATGAATGCGCAGCGGCTCGGCGACGATATCCTCGATCGGCTTGATCGGGTTCAGCGACGAGAACGGGTCCTGGAACACGTACTGCATGTGCCGGCGCGCCTTGCGCAGGCCCGCCGTCGACATGTTGCTCAGCAGCTGGCCGTCGAGCCGGACAGTGCCTTCCGTGACCTTCTGCAGGCCCATGATGGAGCGTGCCGTCGTCGATTTTCCGCACCCGGATTCACCGACGAGGCTGACCGTCTCGCCCGGATAGAGCTTGAAGCTGACCCCATCGACAGCTCGCACCGCCGAGTTCGAACGCTGCAGGAGGCCGCGCTTGATCGGGAAGTGAACCTTGAGGTCGGTGACCTCGAGCAGCGGCTTGACCGCGGCGCCTTCAGCGGCCGTGGCCGCAACCCGGCGCGGCACGCCGCTGAGCCGTTCGGCCGGCAGTTCGCCGGCAAAGAAGCACGCGGCCGTCCCGCCGGTGCTCGATGCCTCCAGCGGCGGCTCGCTGATGAGGCACTGTTCGCGCCCCTGGCGCCGGGCGCAGCGGGGTGCGAACGAGCAGCCCTTGGGCAGCGAGGTCGGCGTGACGGGATGGCCCGGGATCGGTTCGAGCCGGCGGTCGCCCAGGTCGTGGCGCGGAATGCTCTGCAGCAGCGCGGCCGTATAGGGATGGTGCGGATGGGCGAAGATCTCGTCGACCGTGCCGGTCTCGACGATGCGGCCGCCATACATGACGGCGACGCGATGCGCCGTTTCCGCCACCACGCCGAGATCGTGGGTGATGAGGATGATGGGGGCGCGCGTTTCACGCTGGCGGCGCGACAGGAGCTCCAGCACCTGCGCCTGCACCGTCACGTCGAGCGCCGTGGTTGGCTCGTCGGCGAGAATGATGCTCGGCTTGCCGGCCATCGCCATGCCGATGACGGCGCGCTGGCGCATGCCGCCCGAGAACTGGTGCGGATACTGGTCCGCCCGGAT